>DAIDHC010000175.1 GCA_027452065.1 Bryobacterales bacterium | reverse complement strand
TTGAAGGTGAAGGAGAAGGGGAAGAACTCGATCCAGTTGAACGGCGGCGTGTCGGAGATTGCGGGGAGCTTCATCGGGTTCTCGTATTCGACGAACAACTTTCTGGGGCTGGGCGAGACGCTGAGCCTGAGCTCGCAGTTGGGAACGCTGCTGCGGAGCGTCCAGTTCGGATTCACCGAGCCATATCTGTTCGACCGGCCAGTGCAGGCGGGCTTCACGCTGTATATGCAGCGGTACAACTTCGACCAGGCGCGGCAGGCGTCGATCTTTGCCGGCTACAACCTGATTCCGCTGTACAACGGGCTGGGGCAGCAGAACCTTCTGAACTACGTCTCGGACGGGTATGGGGCGACGGTGTTCGTGTCGTATCAGTTGCGGCGGAGCTTTGCGAGGGTGGGGCTGACCTACGGCTATGACATCTCGCACATCAAGACGCTGACGACGGCGGCGAGCGACTATTTCAACTACCTGGACTTTCAGAACGTGGGAGGTCCGAACTCGCTGACCGGAATCCGGACGAGCAAGTTCACGCCATCCTACACCTACAACACGGTGAACAATCCGATGAACCCGACGGCGGGCAAGTCGATCTTCGCCTCGATCGGGATCGCGGGGCTGGGCGGGAACGTGGACACTCTGGAGCCGACGCTGGATTTGAAGTACTTCCACAAGGGCTTCAGCAAGAACCACACATTGGCGATGCATTTCATGGGGCGTGTGCTGACGGGATACAACGGGCTGGTAGCGCCGCCGTTTTCGCGTTACTACGCGGGCGGGGAGCAGGACCTGCGCGGGTTCGATTTCTTCAGCGTGAGTCCGATCGCGTTCATTCCGACGGTAAGCCAACTGCAGGTGCTGAACGACAACGGGTCGGGGCGGTACCAGAAAGTGGTGAACTCGGACGGGTCGGTGGGATTCAATCCGGTGTATATGAACATCCCGACGTACCAGCTTGTATTTCCGGGCGGGGACACCAACATTTACGGAAACGTAGAATACCGGATTCCGATTGTGGGGCCGGTGACGCTGGCGCCGTTTCTGGACATCGGAGTGGACAAGATCGCGTTTCCGAGCCAGTTGGCGCTGAACCCGCAGCGCGTGGACCAGTTGAACAGCGAGTTTCCGCAGGCGAACTTTAATGGGCGGGCGGTGATTGCGCCCGGGACGCAGGCAATGCGGGCGTCAACTGGGCTGGAGCTGCAGGTGGTGCTGCCGGTGGTGAACGCGCCGTTCCGGGTGTATTTCGCGTACAATCCGCTGAGGGTGCATCAGAACATTACGCCGCCGCTGCCGCTGGACCGGTCGATGTTCCCGAACCAGACGACGTACAATTCAGCCGTGCAGCAGTACTCGACGTTCGGGGGATTTCCGTTTGACGAGCGGGACACGGTGCTGCGGTTCACGGTCGGGCGTACATTCTGAGGCATTGGATACAATTGAAAGAAAAAGTTCAAACCCAAGGAGTCAGTCGTGAGAAGTAAGCTGTTCGTGCTGCCGTTCATGGTGGCAGCTACCGCGGGCCTCGCGCTTGCGCAGAGTAAAGTCGGGGTAATCAACATACAGGGCGCCATCATCAGCACGAAGGACGGGCAGAAGGCGGCGGCCGATCTGGAGACGAAGTTCGCGCCCAAGAAGAAGGAAGTGGATGCGCGGCAGAACGAGATCAACGGGCTGAAGGACCAGCTTCAAAAAGGCCAGAACACGATGAGCGAACTGGCCAAGCAGGAGCTGATGCGGCGAATCGACGGGCAGTCGAAGACGCTGCAGCGGGACATGGAGGACGACCAGACGGAGCTGCAGGAAGAGCAGCAGGCGGCGCTGCAGAAGTTGGGGCAGAGGCTGATGGTGGTGATCAGCCAGTATGCGAAGGCGAATGGATATTCGCTGATCCTGGATGTGAGCTCACCGCAGACACCGGTGCTGTTCGCCTCGAACACGATCGATATCACGAAGGACATCATCGATCTCTACGATAAGAACAGCAGCCCGGGGACGGCGATGCCGCCGGCGGCGGCTCCGAAGCCTGCCGCTCCGAAGCCTGCTGCGCCGAAGACTCCGGCGACCAAGCCGAACTAGTTTTGGGAGGGCCGCCGCGCGCGCCGGAAGAAGGGACGAGCGCGGCGGTCCGAAGAACGGGCGCCGGGGGAAACGCAGGGGAGTGGGGGTTATTCGTCTACCGACTCGCGCAGGTCGAGGTCGGTGTATTTCTGGCAGCACCAGCAGGGGCCGGGCGTGTAGGTGCGGATATAGCAGACGTTGCACCAGTAGGTGATCAGCAGGCGCTTGCCGTCCTTGTGAACGAACATGGCGCGCTCGTGAATGGGGTCGATTTCGAAGTGGTCGATGGAGGTGAAGTGGCCGAGTGCTTCGAAGTCTGAATTGGCCAGGCGGGTATCGTTGAGCACGCCCATGGTGGATTCGTCGCCGTGGAGGATCACGATCTGGCCGGAGGCGAGGCTGAGGGCGGGAGGGCGGCCCTGAGTCTGGGTGAGAATGCCGCGGATGGTTTCGGTCTTGGTGGAGCTTGACGTGGCGGCGAAGGCGCGGGCGGCGGCCGGGGCGACAATGGCGAGACTCCGGAGAAGGTCGCGGCGCTTCATACCTTCATTCTAACGCCGGCGTTGTTCAAACGATCGCATTGGGGCGCGATACAATCGGGGATTCAAACATGGCGACGGGACGCGTATCGATCTTTGTGACCTGCATTGTGGACCAGGTTTTTCCACGGGCGGGGATGGCGATGGCGGAGGTACTGGAGAGGCTGGGCTACGAGGTGGAGTTCCGGGCCGGACAGACCTGCTGCGGGCAGCCGGCGTTCAACAGCGGGTACCGGGAAGAGGCGGCGGTCGTGGCGCGGCATTTTCTGCGGGTGTTCGAGGGGGCGGAATGGATTGTGGTGCCGTCGGGCTCGTGCGGGTCGATGATCGCGCATCATTACGAAGAGCTGTTTCCGGGGGATCAGGAAATGGCGAAGCGGGCGCGGGCGCTCGAAGGGCGGGTGTTTGAATTTTCGCGGTTTCTGCTGGAGGTGGCGCGGACCGACGATGTGGGGGCGCGGTACGAGGGTGTTGTGACGTATCACGACAGTTGCCATGCGCTGCGGGAGATGCACATCAAGGAAGGGCCGCGGAGGCTGCTGGGGAAGGTGCGGGGGCTGACGCTGAAAGAGATGGACATTGCGGAGGAGTGCTGCGGATTCGGGGGGACGTTTTCGGTGAAATTTCCGGAGGTGTCGGGAGGGATGGCGCGGACGAAGGTGGCCTCGATTGTGAGGACGGGGGCGGAGGCGGTGGTGTCGATTGATTCGAGCTGCCTGATGCAGTTGCAGGGCGCGCTGTCGAGGGCCGGAGTGGGAGTGAAGACGATGCACCTGGCGGAAGTGCTGGCGGCGCGATGAAGGGGCAATCGTCTGTGCCGCAGGCGGGGATCGAGAGCACGCTGGGGGATGCGCGGCTGCAGTTGGCGATTTACACGGCGACGGGGCGGTTGATCGATCATCGGAAGAAGGCGGTGTCGGAAGAGGCGCTGCCGGACTATCAGGAGCTGAGGAGGATTGCGCACGAACTGAAGCGGCACACGATCGAAAACCTGGACTACTACCTGGCGCAAGTGGAGCGGAAGGTGGCCGAGCGCGGGGGCAAGGTGGTGTATTGCGAAGACGGGGCGGAGGTGTCGCGGTTTGTGCTGGAACTGGCGCGGGCGCGGGGGGAGCGGCTGGTGGTGAAGTCGAAGTCGATGACGACGGAAGAAATTCACCTGAACGAGGCGCTGGAGAGCGGGCAGGTGGAGGCGGTGGAGACGGACCTGGGGGAGTATCTGCTGCAGTTGGCGCACGAGAGGCCCTATCACATCGTGGCGCCGGCGCTGCACAAGACGCGGTACGACGTGGCGGATATTCTGACCGGGAGCTTGGGCGTGGAGCGGGAGACCGAGCCGGAGAAGCAGACCAAGATTGCGCGGGGCGTGTTGCGGGAGAAGTTTCTGGAGGCGGGGATCGGGATCACGGGGGCGAACTTCGTGGTGGCGGGGTCGGGGGCGGTGGTGGTGGTGGAGAACGAGGGGAACGCGCGGCTGAGCTCGTCGGCGCCGAGGATCCACATTGCGGTGGCGGGGATTGAGAAACTGATCCCGCGGGCGCGGGACCTGGCGGTGTTTCTGAAGCTGCTGGGACGGAGCGCGACGGGGCAGGCGCTGAGCGTGTACACGTCTTTCCTGGCGGGGGCGCGGCGGGAGGGGGAGGCCGACGGACCGGAGGAGTTTTACCTGGTGCTGCTGGACAACGGGCGGTCGAAGCTGCTGGCGGACCGGGACAAAAGGGAGTCGCTGTACTGCATCCGGTGCGGGGCGTGCCTGAACCATTGTCCGGTGTATCGGAAGATCGGTGGGCACAATTATCCGTGGATTTATTCGGGGCCGATCGGGGCGATTATCACGCCGCAGTTTCACGGGGTGGAGCAGGACCCGTGGCTGCCGTTCGCCTCGAGCTTGTGCGGGGCGTGCGCGGAGGTGTGTCCGGTGAAGATCGACATACCGAAGGTGTTGTTGAAGCTGCGGGCGGAGGTGACGGCATCGGGGGCGAGGGGCGGGACGGAGCGGAGGGTGTTCCGGGTGTGGGCGTGGGTGATGGCGCATCCGTGGTGGTATGGGGTGCTGGGGAAGATGGCGGCGGCGCTGAGCCCGCGGCCGGCGGGCGGCGGTTGGGTGAATAAGCTGCCGGGGTGGATGGCGGTGGGGCCGCTGGGGAGTTGGCTGAAGGAACGGGACCTGCCGCCGCCGGCCGAGCAGAGTTTCCGGAGCCAGTGGGAGCGGCGGCGGAGGGGCGCGTGAGAGAGGGGGCGCGGGAGCGGATTCTCGGGAGGGTGAGGACGGCGCTGGGGAGGATGCCGGGCGAAGGGGCGCCGGAGCCACCGGCGTATGAGCTGGTGGTGCGGGGGCCGGGGCCGGGGCCGGAGAGGGTGCGGCTGTTTGTGGAACGGTTCGAGGCGCTGGCGGGGAAGGCGCACATGGTGGGGAGCGCGGCGGAGGCGGGGGCGAAGGCGCGGGAGATTGTGGCGGGGCGGAGCGTGGTGGCAGTGGAGCACGAGGTGGTGCGGGCGGCGGGGGTGATGGAGTGGGACGGCGATGTACGGCACGGGTTCGCGACAGGGGAGGAGCTGAGGCGGGCGTGCGCCGAGTGCGCGGTGGGTATCACCAGCACCAGCTATGCTTTAGCGGACACGGGGACGCTGGTGGCGATGGCCGGACCGGGGGAGCCGAGGCTGGCGTCATTGCTGCCGCCGGTGCACATTGCGCTGGTGCCCGAGGCGGTGATTCTGGCGGGGATCGAGGAGCTGTTGCTGAGGGTGCCGGAACCGGACGAGGGGACGAGCTCGATGGTGTTTATCACCGGGCCGAGCCGGACGGCGGACATCGAACAGATCCTGGTACGGGGAGTACACGGTCCGGGAGAAATCCACGCCATCGTGATCGTGTAGTGTTAGACTCTTAACGGTTCTCCGGTTGGACTGGGCCCCGGGTTTGGTATAATTGGGCATGCTGTTTTGACAGACCCGTCCCCAGGTAGTTCCACAATCTAGCCGCTCGGCGGCTCAGCAGTACAGTTTCTAAGACAGGCTCCAAACCAAGTCGGGAGTGCTGTTTTACCCGTTAGGAGAATTGAATGACGAGTCCAATGTCCAGGCGTTTTGTTGTGTTTGCCGGTTTACTGGCGACACCCGTCGCCACGTCGGTGACTCAGCACAAGGTTCCCGGGCCGCCGCGCGCGGCGACGGATGAGAGGGTAGGAAAGCTGGAGAAGTTCTTCGACGACCACAACTGCCCGCTGAAGGACGAAGCGGCGGAATTCATCGAGGCTGCGGACAGGAATCAACTGGACTGGAGGCTGCTGCCGAGCATCTCGGTGGTGGAGTCGGGCGGCGGGAAGGACTACCGGAACAACAACGTTCTGGGGTGGGCGAATTGCGACCAGCGATTCACCAGCGTCGCCGCGGGGATCCACTCAGTGGCGCGGCGGCTATCGCATTCGAGGCTGTACCGGCATAAGAGCATTGACCGGATTCTGGCTACCTACAATCCCCGGCCGGAGTACACGACCAAAGTGAAGACACTAATGCATGCAATTCGCATGACTCAGGTTCCGGCCGAAGCATCGGCGAATTAAGCTCAGTAACGGCGACCGTTACCCTTGTAAGAGGTGGACACTCATATAGAGTCCACCGAAAACGGCAATGGCGATGACGGCACCAATCACCCACTTGATGACGCGTTCCCGGGAACTGACGGCTTTGTGGTCGTCGGCTCGGATCTGCTCGTCGAGGCTATCGAACATGGTTGCCTCCTATTAATAGGCCAGACTGACGAAGACGGGTATTAAGCTTGGCCTTAGTATAGTCCTAGTGTCGGGAAAATGCCATCGGGAAAAGGCGACGACACGGAAGATATTGATAAGGCAATGGTTGCGAACGAGAGGGAGAATCCCAGGGGCACGGGGGGACTAGTGGGTCCAGGGTAGGGGACATAGGCGGAAATTGCTGCACAGGTTGGGTTTAGGGCTGGAAGCTCGGCACAAATCAGAGTATACTCGGGGTGGCTGGATCCCGGTTCGACCAGCTTCGACGATCCCCATGTGGGGAATGTGCCATGGTGCGTTTAGTTTTAAGCTTGCTTTGCGCGGGGCTGCCGGCGGCTGCGGCGACGGCCGGAATGCCGGTCACGGTGATACTGGATTTGCATGACGTCCGGTATTCGGAGAGTTCGCTTGCGGAGATGAAGGCGGAGGCGCAGCGGATTCTGGCGCCGGCGGGGGTAAGTCTGGACTGGCGGAAGAAGAGTGAGCTGGGGGAGTTTCCGCAGTTTTCCCAGGTGGTGATTTTCCGGTTTACGGGACGTTGCGTGATGGACCCTTATGCCACGCTGTACGACGAGCGGGGGCCGCTGGCGGCGACGGCGACGGCGGAGGACGACGTGCTGCCTTTCGGGGTGGTCCATTGCGACCGGGTTAAGGCATCGCTGCGGCGAACGTTCACCGGAAACGATTACGTGCGCGGTAACATGTTGCTGGGCAAGGCTTTGGGGCGGGTGATGGCACACGAGATGTATCATATGTTCGCGCGGGAGAAGGGGCACCCGGGGAGCGGCGTGGCCAAGCCGGCGCTGACGTCGGAGCAACTGGTGCGGGGGGAGATGGACCTGGACGCGCAGACGGCGGGGGAGATCCGGGCGAAGCAAGGGCCGGGAGCAAGTCGATAAAACATTTTTATCGATTTTCCCGGTAGCAATTCGGTGCTTCGGTGGTACACTTCGGGAAAGCTAAACGCGGTTAACTCGCCGGACGGGTTTTATCATTTTTACTCGCAGGGTCTGGCGGGTGGCCGGTCGGTACACGCCGGGCAGGTTTGTTCTAAGGCACCTTTGTGGAAATGGGTGCCCGGCGTACCGGAAAATACTGATTCAGCGCAGGTTATCATCGCGGGCTGAGCCCGCTCCGTTTACATAAGGTCTTCTTATTGTCCGGATCCGATCCGGACCACAAGAGACAGTTTGTCCCTCGTGGTGGACAGGGCTCTCCTTGTCGCGAGCACCGGCGGGCCGAAGTGTGGCCCGCGACCGGCCGCAGCCTGGCCGGAATCCAGCTCAAGCAAGGAGAAACGGATGAAATCCAGCGGCAGAAACAGGACAGGTAGCGTGCGCGGGAGCAGAATTCCGCGGATCGCGTGGGTGGCGTTGTTGTGGGCGGGGCTGGCGAGCGGGCAGTCCTACCTGGGGGGAATCCGGGGCACGGTGTCCGACGTGTCGGGCGCGGCGATCCCGGATGTGAAGGTGACGCTGATCAACCAGGGGACGGGAGTGGCGCGGGCCACGATTTCGAACGCGGCGGGCTCGTATGTGTTCAGCGACGTGGACCCGGCCTCCTACACGGTGTCGGCGGAAAGCCCGAGCTTCAAGCGATTCGAGCAGCGGGGAATTGCGGTCGGCACGCAGCAGTTTCTGACGGTGGATGTGCGGATGGAAGTGGGCAACGTGAGCGAGAGCGTGACGGTGAACGAGGACGTACCGCTGGTGGAAACCTCGAACGCTTCGCAGGGGCAGGACATCGACAACCAGAAACTGGTGGACCTGCCGAACCTGGGGCGAAACCCGTTCATGATGTCGAAGATTGTGCAGAACGTCGTGCCGGTGGGGAATCCGGCTTATAACCGGATGGAGGATCAGAGCGGGTCGTCGCAGATCTCGATTGCCGGCGGGCCGGTGCGGGGGAACAATTATCTGCTGGACGGGGTGCCGATTACGGATGCGACGAACCGGGCGATCATCATCCCGTCGCTCGAAGCGGTGGAGGACGTCAAGATTCAGGCCAACACGTACGACGCTTCGATGGCGCGGACGGGCGGCGGGATGTTCAACACGCTGATGAAATCCGGGGCGAACGATTATCACGGGAGCCTGTACGGGCACTTGCGTCGGACGGGGTGGGACGCCAACAGCTTTTTCAACAATGCGGCGGGGATACCGATCACGGACCAGCCGAACACGACGTGGGGAGCGAGCTTCGGGGGAAAGATCTGGATTCCGAAGGTATACGACGGGAAGAACAAGACGTTCTTCTGGGTGGCGACGGAGCACTATGACGACACGCAGTCGGCCTCGACAGTGTTTTCGGCGCCGACGGCGCTGGAGCGCGCCGGAAATTTTTCGCAGAGCTATACGCGGAGCGGGGCGCTGGATACGATCTACAATCCGCTGAGCACGACGTGCGCGGGATCGGTGTGCACGAGGACGCCGTTTCCGGGCAACGTGATTCCGTCGAGCATGCTGAACACGGTGGGGCTGAACATGGCCAGGACGTACGCGATGCCGACCTCGGCGCCGGCCTATTACGGGGCTCCGGACCTGAACGCGTCGGCGCAGTTGCCGGACCGGGCGTTCCAGCTTACGGCCAAGGTGGATGAGAACTTCACGGACTGGTGCCATTCGAGCTTCACGTATTTGCGGTACTTTTCGCTGGAGCCGGGCAACACGTGGTTCAACTCGCCGTCGACGCCGGACCAGTGGCGGCTGCAGCGGAGAGTGGACGCCTCGGCGGTGAACAACATTTTCACGCTCAATCCAACGACGGTGGTGGCGATCCGGTACGGCTTCAACCGGTTTCCGAACTACACCTACCAGGCGAGCCAGGGCTTCAATGTCGGGAGCCTGGGATTCAGCCCGTCGTTTGTGAATTCAATACCGTCGCCGACGTTTCCGGACGTGGCGATGTCGTCGATGTACTCGATGGGCGTTGCGGATGCGAATTCGTATTACGTACACGCTTCCGACAACGTTTCGGCGAGCATCTCGAAATACAAAGGGCGGCACAGTCTGACGGCGGGCTTCGACTACCGGAAGATCAAGGCGGCGGGCAACGACTTCAACGACAGCGCCGGGAACTTCGCCTTCAACGGGATTTTCACGCAGTCGAACGCGACGAACTCGGGGACGGGCGGGGCGGACCTGGCGGACATGCTGCTGGGGTATCCGCAGACGGCCACCGGGTACACGTCGACGAAGCTGACGGATTTCGCGGATTACTACGGAATGTATGTGCAGGACGACTTCCGGTTTTCCAGCAAGCTGACCTTCAACCTGGGGCTGAGGTGGGAGCGGGAGTACGGGCTGCAGGAGATGAACAACGGGATGGTGACGAACTTCGCGACGACGGCGGTGAATCCGCTGGCGGCGGGAGTGACGGGCATCCTGCCGATGGGCGAGCTGCAGTTTGCCGGGCTGAACGGGGTGAAATCGACGGTGGGGAATCCGTACCTGAACAAATTCAGCCCGCGGCTGGGAGCGGCGTGGCAGGTGACGGACAAGACGGTGGTGCGGGCGGGGTACGGGATGTTCTGGGCGCCGCAGTTCGCCATCGGGAATCCGATTCCGACGCCGGGATACAATGCGCAGACCAACTATGTGGCGACGACAAACGGGTATGCGACGCCGGCCGGGACGCTGACGAATCCGTTTCCGGGCGGGCTGAACCAGCCGACAGGGAACACGCTGGGAGCGCTGACGGGGATCGGGCAGAGCGTATCGCTGGTGGACCCGTACGCGAAGTCGCCGATGATCCAGCAGTATTCGGTGGACGTGCAGAGGGAGTTGCCGGGAGGGATCGCGGTGGAAGTGGGCTATGTGGGCTCATACTCGTCGCACCTGACGCTGGGGACGGCGAACGTGAACACGAACGCGCTGAATCCGGCCTTGCTCGCACAGGGTCCGGCACTGCTGCAGTCAGTGGCGAATCCGTTTTACGGGCACGGCGGGACGGGGATCATCGGGAAGGCGAACGTGCAGGCGGCGCAGCTTCTGCTGCCGTATCCGACCTACGGGCAGATCAACTATCTGTTCGACGATCAGAATCACGCACGGTACGACTCGCTGGTGTTGAAAGCGCAGAAGCGATTCAGCAAAGGGCTGACGTTTTTGTCGACGCTGACGTGGTCGAAAAACTATGACGCAAGCGCGGGCGGGGCGGGCAACACGCTGAACTCGGGCGCGGTGGGTCCGCAGAACCCGTACGACATGGCGGGCGAGTATTCGCTGTCGAACTTCTCGACGCCGCTGCGATGGGCTTCGTCGTTTTCCTACGAGCTGCCGGTGGGCAAAGGGAAGACGCTGCTGGGCAACAGCAACCGGTGGATGGACGGGGCGCTGGGCGGATGGAGCGTGAACGCGGTGACGGTGTTCCAGACGGGGTTCCCGTTGAACATTTCGCAGACGCCGAATTACAACTCGTCGTTCGGATATGCGAGCCAGCGGCCGAACGCGACCGGGGCATCGCCGGAGACGAGCGGGAGCCTGGAGCAGCGGCTGAGCAACTACATC
Source organism: Bryobacterales bacterium (assembly GCA_027452065.1). Lineage (GTDB taxonomy): Bacteria > Acidobacteriota > Terriglobia > Bryobacterales > Bryobacteraceae > JAJYKC01. Next base: position 33,153 of record DAIDHC010000175.1, on the reverse strand, counting down.
AACCCGGCGGCGTTTTCGCTGGCGCCGCAGTTCACCTTCGGCGACGTGAGCCGGACGCTGGCAATGAGGGGACCGGGGCAGTTGAACACGGACCTGTCGATGTTCAAGACGTTCGACATCATGGAGAAGGTGAAGGCGCAGTTCCGGTGCGAGGCGCTGAACGCGTTCAACACGCCGCTGTTTTACGGACCGAACACGTCGTTCGGGAGCAGCTCGTTCGGCAAGATCACGTCGCAGGCGAACTTCTCGCGGCAGTTGCAACTGGCGATCCGGGTGTCGTTCTGATGGGGGCGGGAGAACCGGGTGTAACCAGAGCACCCGATTTTGCGCTAGGATTTGCAACATAGCCACTGTTTTGAGTGGCGTCTTAGTCGCCGCCATTTCGTTCGGGAACCGATGGAAAAAGGGAACAGGAGACGCGAATGCAGGAAATATTGAACTCCGAAATGAAAGCCGGGCTGCTGGCCCGCGGGTTTTCGCGGCGCAGCTTCGGCAGGATCGCAACGCTGTTGACTGCCGGGTCGGCGCTGCCGTTTTACAACGAGCCGGCGCTGGCGCAGTTGTCGATGGTGAAGAACATGCCGCCGGACGCGGTAAAGATCAACGCCAACGAGAACCCGTTGGGGCCGAGCGACGTGGCGCAGGAGGCGATTCGGGGAATCGTGGCCAGCGGCGGGCGGTACATGTATGAGAAGACGTTCGAGATGGCGCAGACGATGGCCGAGCAAGAGGGCTTGAAGTTTTCCTACGACCCGAAGAGCTCATACGTGTCGGTGTTCGCCGGGTCGAGCGATCCGCTGCACCGGACAGTGCTGGCGTATTGCGACAAGGACAAGCCGTTTGTGGTGGCGGACCCGGGCTACGAAGCGGGCGCGCGGGCAGCCGAGTACGTGGGGGCGAAGGTGGTGCAGGTGCCGCTGCGGAAGCCGGACTACGCGCACGATGTAAAGGCGATGGCGGCGGCGAGCGCGACGGCGGGGGTGATTTACCTTTGCAATCCGAACAATCCGACCGGGACGGTGACGCCGCAGGAGGACATCGAGTGGCTGGTGGCGAATAAGCCGGCGGGCACGGTGATTCTGCTGGACGAGGCCTACGTTCATTTCGCAAAGAAGACTCAGAAGAACGCGCAGTTTGCGGCGCAGGACAAGGACGTAATCATCCTGAGGACGTTCTCGAAGCTCTACGGAATGGCGGGACTGAGGGCGGGGGCGGCGCTGGGGCGGCCGGACCTGCTGCAGCCGATCCAAAAATTCGGCGCGGGCGCGATGCCGCTGACGGCGATGGTGGGAGCCAACGTGAGCCTGAAGGAGAAGGGGCTGATCGAGAAGCGGAAGGCTTTCATGACGGGAGTGCGAGACGACGTCTTCTCGTTCCTGACCAAGAAGAACATCGAGTTCATTCCGTCGGACGCGAACATGTTCATGATGAACGCGAAGCGGCCGGGGAAGGAATTCTACACGGCGATGGCGAAGGAGAACGTGTACATCGGGCGGGTGTGGCCGGTGTGGCCGGAGTGGGTGCGGGTATCGGTGGGCACGCCGGAAGAGATGGCGAAATTCAAGACGGCGTGCGAGAAGTGCTACGGCGCGTGAGGCCCGCGAAGGGTTCACGGCGGAAGTAAGAGGGTGGAGGGCGGAGGCCCTCCACGCCGCGCCGGGTATGCGCGGCACTGCGGCGGTGGCGGACAGAACCATGTATGTATTGACCGCACTGCGCTGAAACCAGGATTTCAGAGCAGAGGTTGGGAAATTTGCGAATCAGGAAGATCCGGTATAGCTGGCGTACGCTGGCCGGGGACGTATTGGGCGGCGCGATTGCGGCGCTGATCGCGATTCCGTACGGGCTGGCGTTGGCGCGGATGATGGGGCTGCCGCCGGAACTGGGGCTGCTGACATCGGTGGCGACGGCGCCGGTGACGGCGCTGCTGGGGCGGAATCCGGTGTTGATCGGGGGGACGGCGAGCGCGACGGTGCCGTTTATCGCGCACGCGGTGGCAGTGGGGGGAATCGGGGGGGCGGCGAAGGTGTGCATCGCGGCGTCGGTGATGATGATGGCGTTCGCGGTGATGCGGCTGGGGCGGCACATTCAGAAAGTTCCCCAGGCGGTGGTGACGGGGTTCTCCTGCGGCATTGGGGCGATGATGTTCCTGTCGCAGTTGGCGCCGATGCTCGGGGTGCGGGTGGCCGTGGACCGGACGTCAAACAACATGCTGGGGCAGGCGTGGCTGGTGCTGTCGCACATCGGGGAGGCGCGGTGGGCGCCGGTGGCGATCACCCTGGCGCTGATGGCGGCGGCGCTGGCGGCGCAGAAGTGGGCGCCGCGCGCGCCGGCTCCGCTGGCGGGGGTGCTGGCGGCGGTCGCGCTGGCGTGGATGATCGGATCGCAGGAACGGGTGGTGGGCGCGATCAGCCTGAAACTGCCGCCGCTGGCGGGCTTTGCATGGAAGCCGGAGGATTTTGCGAGCGTGCTCCCGGCGGCGCTGGGCCTGGCGTTTGTCTCGTCGGTGAATATTCTGCTGACCTCGCGAGTGGTGGAGCATTTCCGGGGGCGGCACCAGCACTTGAAGATGGCCGATGCGGACGCGGAGCTGGGAGCGTACGGGATTGCGAACATCCTGGCTGGGGCGTACGGGGCGCCGATGAGCGTGGGGATTCCGGCGCGGAGCCTGGCGAGCGTGCGATGCGGGGGGACGACGAGGTTGTCGAACCTGTTTCACGGGCTGATTATTGTGGCGCTGGTGGGGCTGGGCGGAGGCTATATCGCGAAAGTGCCGCTGGTGGCACTGGCAGGAGTGACGGCCTATATCGGGGTGTGCCTGCTCGAATGGAGCACGTGGAAGCGGCTGGGGAAGATGCGGAGACAGGACGCGGTGGCGTTTCTGGTGACGGCGGTGGGGGTGTTGACGGTAAACGCGGTACTGGCTGTTGCGCTTGGGTGCTGCTGCTATCTGCCGCCGTTGATTGGGGCGAAACTGCGGGGGACGGCGGGGATGGAGGGAATGGCGGAGGGACGGGCGGCGTGATGGATTAATTGCCGGCGGGATCCTGGAAGCTGATTGTGGAGTCGACGGAGAACTTGCGGGTTTTGCCGGGGCGGGGTTTGAGGATGAGGAGGACGAGGGAAGAGCCGCGGGTGGTGACGTGGAGGAGGGAGCTGGAATCCTGCTCGACGGGGATAAGGCGGAGGGCGAAGGGCGGGAGGTAGAGCGAGCGGGTTTGAGAGCAGACGAGGCGCTCGGCGGGAGGGGCGTCGGGGCTGGTGGGGAGGGTGACGAAGGTTCCGGTGGAGTAGCAGGCGCGGGCGGTGGCGGGGGTGGGCGCAGCGTTGAGGAGGAGGACCATTTTCCCTTGAGCGTCGGCGGAGCGGGCCTCGATCCAGGGATTCTGGGTCGGGTAGGCGATGCCGGCGGGGATGGTGGTGAGCGTGGTGCCGTCGGAGCAATTGGTCAGGCCGCTGACGGCGACGGTGGGACCGGACGGTGGAGCGTTGGGCTCGATGAACTTGACCCAGGCCATGGCATCGCCGGTTTCCTGCGAGCCGAGGCGGAGGGTAAGGCCGTCCGAGGGTGCGAGATGGAGAGGCGAGGTGGGGGAAAGATCGAGGGCGAGGAGGGCGCCGGTGCTGTCATGGGCCTCGACGGCGAGATTGACGGAGCGGGCGGTGAGATTGCGAACGGTGGCGGTGGACCAGCAGCGGTCATCAAACGACAGGGGGATGAGAACGGAGACGAAGCCGGGCGAGGGCGCAGGCTGGGCGGCTGCGGCGAGGGAGGTGAGAAGGACGAGCGTGAGCCGTTGCGCGGTGCGGGCCATCGATAGTCATATCGACCGCGGGTTCGGGTTTCGCAGGAGGAAGATGATGCTGTCCATGCCGAGGACGGGGGCGCGGCGCTGCTCGAGGAAGCCGAGCCTGGCGAGGATGCGGAGGCTGGCGCTGTTGCCGGGGTGGGCGAAGGCGGTGAGGGAATCGAGGTGGAACTCGTCAAAGGCGAGGCGGCGCCAGGCGGAGGCGGCTTCGGTGGCCAGTCCCCTGCCCCAGGCGTGGTGGGCGAGGCGGTAGCCGAAATCGATCCAGCCATACTCGGGCAGGTGCATGAGGCCGGCATCACCGAGAGGCTGGCCGGTAGCGCGGTTGAGGAGGATCCAGCGGCTGAAGCCATGGGCGCCCTGGTGGTCGATGAAGCGGGCGAGGCGGCGGACGGTTTGATCGAGGTCGCGGTCGGGGCCCGTTGGGGTGAAGCGCATGACTTCTGGATCGGCGAACCAGGCGTGGGCTTCCGGGGCGTCGGCGGGGACGAAGGGGCGGAGGATGAGGCGTGGGGTTTGGAGTGTGGTGCGCATGGGCGCGTCCGGCGTCAATTGTGGCCGAGGAGCGAGGTGAGGGTAGAGGGGCGGAAGTGGCGGCGGGCGCGGTGCGGCTTCATAATGGCGAGTGTAGCAGCGGGAGGGTGAAGGGGAGGCGGCGATGACGCCGGAAGGCGAAGGGAATTTGCGGAGGGTGCGCAGGATCTGCCTGGCGATGCCGGGGGCGACGGAGAGGCTTTCGCATGGAGAGCCGACGTTTTTCGCGGGAAAGAAAGTGTTTGCGATGTTTGCCAACAACCATCACAACGACGGGCGGGTGGCTGTGTGGGCGCCGGCTGAAGAGGGGGCGCAGGGGGCGTTGATGGCGAGCGCGCCGGCGGTCTATTTCCGGCCGCCGTATGTGGGGGTGAAGGGGTGGGTGGGGATGGTGCTGGATGAAATCGGGGACGAGGAACTGGGGGAGCGGCTGACGGAGGCGTGGCGGATGGCGACGGCGAAGAAGAAGCCGGTTCAGTCGAGGTCCATGCGTTCGAGCTTGCGGTAGAGGGTTTTGCGTTCGATGCCGAGGATGCGGGCGGCGCGGCTTTTGTTGCCGCCGGTGGCGGCGAGGACTTTGCGGATCTGGTCGGCTTCGGCGCCGGCGAGGGTGTCGCCGGGATCGTCGCGGGGCGAGGTCATGTGGATGCCGTCCTGAACGGCATTTTCGTCGATGCGGCCTTGAGGGGCGAGCAGGACGAGGCGCTCCATCAGGTGCTGGAGCTGGCGGACATTGCCGGGCCAACTGTAGTCTTCGAGGGCTTTGAGGCCGGAGACGGCGAGCCTGGTTTCCTGGCGGTAGCGATCGTTATAGAGGCGGAGGAAGTGGTGGGCCAGGAGGGGGACGTCGCCGTGGCGCTCGCGCAAGGGGGGGAGCTGAACGCGGACGACGTTGAGACGGAACCAGAGGTCCTCGCGGAACTTGCCGTCCTGGACCATTTTCTGGACGTCACGGTTGGTGGCGGCAAGGATGCGGACGTTGACTTTGCGGCCGCGGGTGGAACCGAGGGGGCGGACCTCGCGCTCCTGGAGGAAACGGAGGAGGCGGAGCTGGAAGTTGAGCTCGATGTCGCCGATTTCGTCGAGAAAGACGGTGCCGTTGTTGGCGGATTCGAGGACGCCGGGGCGGTCGCGGTCGGCTCCGGTGTAGGCGCCTTTGAGGGCGCCGAAGAGCTCGCTTTCGAGTAGCGCGGGGGCAATGGAGGCGCAGTCGACCGGGACGAAAGGCTGGGAGGATCGAGCGCTGTTGGAGTGGATCATGCGGGCGACGATTTCCTTTCCGGTGCCGGTTTCGCCCTCGATCAGGACCGTGGCGTCGGTGGGGGCGACGCGGGAGACGGTTTTATAGACGTCGACCATTCCGGCGGAGCTGCCGATCATGCTGGTGGAGGGGAGGTCGTCGATGGAGGAGTCGGCGTCTGCGGGGTCGAGGCGGGAGGCTTCGGCGCGCTGGATGGCGGCGAGCATGTCGTCGAGGTCGAAGGGCTTGGCGAGGTAATCGAAGGCGCCGCCCTGGGTGGCGGCCATGACGGTTTCGATGGAGCCGCGGGCGCTCATGAGGATGACGGCGCAGGAGGGATTGCCGCGGCGGGCGGCGGCGAGGACGTCGAGGCCGGTGCGGTCGTCGAGATAGATGTCGGAGACGACGATGGGGTAAGAGGCGGCGCCGAGGCGTTCGAGGGCCTCGCGGGTGGAGGCTACGGCGTCAACGGAGTAGCCTTCGAGTTCGAGGAACGTGGCGATGGTGGAGCGAACGGAGGAATCATCCTCAACAACGAGCAGGCGTGGCACAGCGATTTCCCAATGGTAACAGTTTCGCTTAAAGGGACCGGTGGAGGCGAGCGGGCTGGCCGGGATGGCTAGTTGTTGCTGGCGGCGGGAAGGGTGACGGAGAAGCAGGAGCCCTGGCCGGGCGAGCTGGTGACGGCGACGCGGCCGGAGTGGGCCTGGACGATTTGCTGGACGAGGGAGAGGCCGATGCCGGTGCCATCGATGCCGGAGGATTCGGCGCGGCGGGTGCGGTAGAAGCGGGTGAAGATGTGCTTGAGGTCGGCTGGGTCGATGCCCATGCCCTGATCGGCAATGGAAAGGGTGACGGCATCGCGGGCGGCGGTGGAGGAGAGGGTGACGCGGGTATCGGGCGGGGAGTACTTAATGGCGTTGGTGATGAGGTTATAGACAGCGTATTCGATGAGTTCGGCGTCGGCGCGGATGGAGGCATCGAGCGGGTCGGCGAGTTGGACGGAGATGTTTTTGCGGTCGGCCAGGGGCTGGGCCCGGCGGATGCAGGTATCGACGAGGGCGCGGAGGTTGACGGGCTGGAGTTTAAGCTCGAGCTGGCCGGCGGAGAGGCGCTCGACGTCGAGGAAGGTCTGGATCATGCGGGCGAGGCGCTTGGATTCGGAGTTGATGAGGCCGGCGATTTCGCGGCGTTTTTCCTCCGGAAGCTGGTAGCGGCCCATGATCTCGCTCGAGCCCTGGATGGCGGTGAGCGGGGTGCGCATTTCGTGGGTGACGAAGTGGATGGCCTGGCGATAGCGTGTCGTGTCGGACTCGGCGCGGCGGAGGCGGCGGCGGACGAGGAAGTGCTGGTAGCTGGCGGCGGCGGCGGCCGAAAGCCAGGCGGCGCCGACGGGGGCGACGTAGGGGCTGATGAAGCCGTGCGCGAAAAGAAAGAACGGGAGGGAGTGGGCGGCGAGGAGAAGGGCGGCGCCGAGGGAGTAGGCGGGCCAGCCGGAGGAGAAGAGGAAGACAAGGCCGGCGGCGAGAACGAAAGCGGCGCAGAGAAAGACGGTGTAGGAATCGGGAGAGGAGACGAGGAAGCGGCCGCGGCGGAGGGTTTCAAAGGCCTGCGCGTGGACTTCGACGCCGGAGAGGGTATCGCCATAGGGAGTGCGGACGCGGTCGCGGGTTTCCGATAGCGAGGTGACGCCGAGGAAGACGGTTTGTCCGGTGAGGCGGGAGGCGAAGGCGGGATGGACAGCGAGGTCGCGGACGGAGAGCGACGGGAGCGCGGAGGTTGTGAAGCGGATGCGAAGGGGGCGCTCGCCGGCCGGGCCGATGGGGGCGGGAATGAGGGTGGCGCCGACAGTGAGATCTCGGGGGGATTCGAGGATGCGGGAGACGCCGCGGGCGAGGCGGAAGGCTTCAAGAGAAAGGGCCCAGAAGCGCTGGTGATCGAGGATCCATTCGAGGGAGATCTGCCGGGTGACGCCGTCGACGGAGCGTTCGTCGGTCTGGACGTGGCCCAGGGCGGAGGCAGCGGAGCGGAAGGCGGGGAGCGGGAGTTCCCAGGAGGCACGGACGGGCGAAGGGGAGATGTCGGCGGGGAGGACGAGATTGGGAACGGAGCGGAGGGCGGCGGCGAGGGCGGCGTCTTCGGCGGGGTCGCCGGGGTCGGCGAGGATGACGTCGAGGGCGAGCACCCGGGGATGGGCGGCGGAGGCGAGGGAGACGGCGCGGGTGAGGATGGAGCGGAGGCGGCGCTGGCCGCCCATGGCGTTGAGGGTGGAGTCGTCGATGGCGAGGATGAGGGAGTGGGGAGGGGAGGGTGCGGGGGGGTTGAGTGCGAGCATCCAGTCGTAGAGGTAGTCGTCGACGCGGGAGGCGGGGGGCGTCCAGCCGGCGGCGAGAGCGAGGGCGAAGCAGGCGGCGAGGATGGCCCAGTAGCCGATGGCGCGGGCGGTGAAGCGAGGCGGGGACATCCGGATGCTGGGATTAGTATAACGGGCGGCGCTCGGGGCGCGGCGGCGGGCTTCGGGCCGGGAAGCTCGCGCGGGCCCGGTGGAAGAGCGAACTCAGGGCGTGGGCGGGAGGGTGTAGAAATCGTAGTTGATGGTCCAGCGGAAGTCGCGGCCGGGCGGGATGTCGAAGGCGATGTAGGGCTCGGGGCAGCGGACGGTGCGGATGCCCCAGAGGACGAGTTGGGAGAGAGGGCGGTCAGCGGTAATGCGGGCGGCGGCGCCGGTTTTGTGGTTTTCGATGCGAATGTCGTAGTCGCGGGGGGTTGGGCCGAAGCCGGTGAGGTGGGTGAGGAAGCTCTCGCCGGGATTGAGGACGCGGGGGAACAGAACGGTGAAGTCCTGGACGGCGGCGCGGCCGTGGAGGTCGTCTTCCGCGTGGAGGGGGAAGGAGAAGCGGAGGGTGAAGTCGGGGCCGGTTGGGGTGTTGTCGATGGTGAAGAAATTGTGATCGTAGACTTCGGAGCGGAGGGGTTTTTTGCCGGTGTTCTGGAGACGGTGTTCGAGGACGAGGCGGGGGCGGCCGGAGAGGAGGCGGACGGTTTTGGTGTAGCGGTAGGCGTAGCCGGTGGCGGGGTCGGAGAGGACTTGGACGAATTGGATTTCGTTGGTTTTGGAGTGGACGGTCCAGCGGCCGGAATCGATGATGTCGTAGGTGTGGAAGTGATTGTAAGGGGCGGGTGAGGGTTTGCGGAGGAGGCCGACGCCGATCTTGAGGAAAGCGCCGCCGGCGGGAGCGTCGGCATAGCCGGGGGCCGGGACGGTGTCGCCGGAAAAGAACTCTTCGACCGGACCGGTGATGGCGTCGTGGAGCTTGGGGTCGTAGCGCGGGAACCAGGGAGAGACGTAGGAATGGCCGGCGAATTCGAGCGAGGCGATGACGCCGGACCAGTCGAAGCGCGTAGCGCGGTAGTAGCCGTCGGAGGGGTCGGGGAGATTGAGGACGGCGTTGACGAGGCCGTTGGAAATGGATGCCTGGGGCGGCGGGGCGGCGAGCGCGGCGGCGGAGATGAGGAGAGCGGCGAGGGTTTTCATGGGTGTGCGAGGATGGCTTCGACTTGAGAGGGGTCCTTGGGGAGAGCTGCGCTGAGAACGCGGGCGCCGGTGGCGGTGACGAGGACGACGTCTTCGATGCGGACGCCGAAGGACTCTTCGGGGAGATAGATGCCGGGCTCGACGGTGACGACCATGCCGGGCTCGAGGATCTGATCGGGTGTGGCGGGAGGATCGTGGACGTCGAGGCCGACGTCGTGGCCGATGCCGTGAGTGAAATATTTGTCGAGCGGCTTGCCGTGAAGGTCGGCGCCGTGAGAGGCGATGTAGTCGCGGGCGGCTTTATCGACGTCGCGGAGGTTGGCTTTGGGCTTGATGGAGGCGATGCCCGCTTGCTGGGCGGCGAGGACGATGTTGTAGATCTCGAGCTGGCGCGGGGTGAATTTACCGGAGACGGGAAGGGTGCGGGTGATGTCGCTGGCGTAGCCGTCACATTGGGCCGCGGCATCGATGACGACGGCGTCGCCGCGGTCCATGCGGCGGTGGTTGGCGTCGTAGTGGAGGATGGCGCCGTTGAGGCCGGAGCCGATGATGGGAGGGTAAGCGTAGCCTTCGCAGCCGCGTTCGAGAAGGAGTTGGGTGAAAGCGGCCTGGGCCTGGTATTCGTAGGCGCCGGGAGTGAGCTGGCGCCAGGCGGCGAGGTGGGCGGCGATGCTGACGTCGGTGGAGTGCTGGATGGCGGCGATTTCAGCGTCGGACTTGACGCGGCGGATGGGGGCGATGACGGAAGAGGCGTCGGTAAGGTGGCGGAGCGCGAGGAAGGGCTTGAGGAGTGCCGCGCCGGAGGAGTTGAGCTCGATGTAGACGTCGGGGCCGGAGGCGAGGGCGAGGGCGAGCTGCTGCTCGAATTTCTCGACGGGAAGAACGGTGTCGAAGCCGGCGCGGGCGGCTGCGTTGGGGTCCTCGGCGGAGAGGCGGGCGCCGGTATAGTGTTCGAGGTGTTCGTTGTGATGGGGGAGGAAGAGGAACTCGGCGTCGGGAGTGAGAATGAGGCGTGCGCCGGGTTCGCGCCAGCCGGTGAGGTAGAGAAAATTGGTTTCCTGATGCCAGGGGATGAGGTTATTGTCCGGTTCGACGGGGGCGCCCAAGAGGATGAGTGCGCCGTGGAGGTTTTTGCGGAGTTTGTCGCGGCGGGCGTGGAATTCGGGGAGGGAGATGGAGGAGGGGGACGCGGCGGGAGCGAGGAGTGCGCCGACAAGGACGGCGGCCAGAGGGGCGATGCGCATTACGGATGATTATATGCGGTTCGGCTGACTCGACTCATGCGATAACAGATCTATGCCGACCCGCCGCCGTTTCCTCGCCGCCGCCACAGCCGCCACGGGAGCGGCCGGGAGCGGGCTGCTTCGGGCCGCCGCCGAGCCGGCGCTGCCCGCACCCATCGCCGCTCTGAGGAACCGCCGCGGCGAAGCTCAGCCCATTACGCTTGCCGAACGCGAAGGCCGGCTGGAGCGGGCGCGACGGTTGATGCGCGAGAACCGGATCGATGCGATTGCGCTGGCGGGAGGGACGTCGCTCGATTACTTCACGGGAATTCGCTGGGGCAACAGCGAGCGGCTGTTCCTGTATCTACTTCCGCAGAAGGGCAATCCGTTCTACATCTGCCCCGCATTCGAAGAGGACCGCGCACGCGAGCGTATGACGCAGGCGCCGGCGGGAGGGGAGTCGAAGATTCTCACCTGGCAGGAAGATGACGATCCGTATTCGCGGGTGGCGCAGGCGCTGCGGGAAGCGGGCATTGCGAGTGGAAGGATTGGAGTGGAGGAGCGGGTGCCGTTCGTTTTTTCCGAAGGCATCCGGACGGCGGCGAGGGGCGGCGAAATCACAAGCGCGACGCCGGTGACGGCGGGCTGCCGGAGCATCAAGAGCCCGGCGGAGCTGGCGCTGATGCAACTGGCAAACGACGTGACGCTGCAAGTATACGAAGCGGCCTGGAAATGTTTGAAGCCGGGGATGACTAATCGCGAGGTCAGCGCCCTGATCGGCACAGGATACAGCAGGACCGGGTTCCCGGGCGAGGCCAGTTGCCAGGTGGATGAGTGGACGGCGCTGCCGCACGGCTCGATGCAGGCGCAGACGATTCGGGAGGGGAGCATCGTGCTGATCGACGACGGCTGCGTGGTGGACGGCTACGGTTCCGACATTAGCCGCACGTTCGTTCTGGGCAAACCGAGCGACAAGATGAAGCGGGTGTTTGAGACGGTGCAGAAGGCTCAGACGGCGGCGCGCAAGGCGGCTCACCCCGGCGTGCCCTGCGAGGCGGTGGATGCGGTGGCGCGGAAGGTGGTGGATGAGGCGGGTTACGGTCCTGGCTACGCCCACTTTACGCACCGCGTGGGTCACGGAATTGGGATGGACGGACACGAATGGCCGTACCTGGTAAGGGGCAACAAGCTCCCGCTGCAGGCAAACATGACGACGTCAGACGAGCCGGGAATTTATATCAGGGGCGAGTTCGGCGTGCGGCTGGAAGACGATATGTATGTGACGGCGGACGGCGCGAAGTGGTTCACGCCGCAAAGCCGATCGCTCGAAGAGCCTTTTGCGCGATAGAACGGGGAAGGCGAGCGCGGCAGGCGCGTGCGGCGAGCGGATAGACTCGCCGCAGGAGAGCGCGCCCGCTTGTGCGAACGGGCGGCAGAGGCGGCCTTAGAGACGCCGCTTGTTCAGAGCGCGTGGCCCACGCGTCTGCTTGATTCGAGTCCGCCGCCTCATGAGGCGACAGCGGACTAAACGTTGACCCAGGAGCGGGAGGTAGCGCTTTCGAGAACTTTTTCGAGTAGGCGCATACCGAGGAGGCCGTCGGCGAAGGTGGGGTAATCGACGGGGGCGGAGGGGTCGGCAACGCGGGCGTAGAAACGTTTGAAGACCTGCTTGTGGGTGTCGTCGTAGCCTTCACCGTGGCCGCCGGGCAGATCGGCGTAGGCGGCGGCGCGGGGGTCGAGCAGGGAGGGGTCTTTGATGATGACCTGATTCGGCGTGTTGCGGTGGCCGATCCAAAGCTCATCGGGGCGTTCCTGGCTCCAGGCGACGCCGCATTTGGAGCCGAAAATTTCGAAGGCGAAATTATTCTTTCGGCCGGCCGACATCTGGCTGACGGTGAAGGCGCCGCGGGCGCGGTCGCCGAGGTGGACCAGGACGGCGCCGAAGTCCTCGGTGGTGACGGGGACGCTGGTGTAGTCGGTGGGCTGCAAAGTTTTTCCGGAGAAGGTTTCGACGGAGCCCTTGGGGCGCTTGCGGGTCTTATGAAACGTCTGGAGGTCGGCACAGACGGCGGTGATGGGAAGGCCGGTGAGGTGTTGAATGGTGTCCATCCAATGGGAGCCGACGTCGCCCATGGCGCGGAGGGCGCCGTTTGCGGAGGCTTCGACGCGCCAGTTCCAGTCGGTGTCGTAGAGAAGCCAGTCCTGCGAATAGGTTCCCTGGACGATGAGAATATCGCCGAGGTCGCCGTTTTCGCGCATGCGGCGGATGTGCTGGACAACGGGGTAGCAGCGGAGGTTGTGCTCGACACAGTGAGCGAGTTTCTTGTTTTCGGCGATCTCGAGGAGTTCGGCGGCCTCGGCGGAGGTTACGGTGAGGGGTTTTTCGCAGATGACGTTTTTGCCAGCCAGGAGCGCAGCTTTTGCCATGGGGAAATGGAGGGCGTTGGGGGTGAGGATGTGAACGGCGTCGAGGGAGGGATCGGCGAAGATGGTGGAGGCGTCGTCCGTTGCGGTGGGGATGCCATGGGAGTCGGCGAAGGCCTGGGCCTCGCCGATCGTGGAGGCGGCGACGGCAACGATATCGACGTAGCCAAGGCGGCGGATGGCGTCCGTATGGACCTTGCCCATGAAGCCGGTACCGATGAGGGCGGTTTTGAGTCTGCGCATTGGGATTGAGGAAAGCCTTTCTCTGTGGAGTCGAATTGGGATACTGGTAAACTGAATTTTACCGGAATGGTTGTCAGAATACGACTTGCGCGTGGAGGCGGAGGAGAGCGCGAGGTCCACGCCGGGCGCGCGCTGCTGCTGGGGACGGCGGCGCTGATGCAGCCGGCGGCAGTGATGGCGGGGGTTCTGGCGGTGTGGCGATTCGGGGCGGACCTGCAGTGGACGAGCGAGTTTGCGATCTCGAGCGGGCTGCTGTCGCACTGGCAGGTGTGGCTGGCGATTTTTCTGGGGCTGGAGAGCGCGGCGATCGTATTGAACCGGGTGGGGCTGCGCGAGCGGCGGGTGGCGGCAGAGCGGAAACCGGTGGCAGCCGAGGGGAGCGCGAGCGCGCCGCTGGTGAAATCGGGGTTGTAGTTTTTCATTGGGGAATAAGAAAATCTAGGGAGAAATTCGCGCGGAGGGACAGGGATTTCCCCGAGTAGTTCCGGTACGTATAGAGAGTAGGTCCCGGTGCGCGTACTGCCCGAATCGGCGGGCCTCCGAGAGGGTTGCAACGTTTGGACCGCAGCTTGCATCTAGTTTGGTGAAGAAGGAATTTCCGATGCCAGCCAACCGAATTGCCGAGACACTTTCCGCTGATTGGATGCGAAGCGCGGCCATTCGCTGGCGGGTAGCGGCGCCGCAAGGCGAAGTGGCGCGATGGATGAAGACCAGCGCGGGCTTCATGGTGTTCACGCTGGACACGGCGGCGCTGGCGGCGCTGGCGCTGGGATTGTGGCGGCTGGGCGCGGATCTGGCGTGGACGGACAGCTTCTTCATCGGGCAGGGGTTGTTTTCACACTGGCAAGTGTGGTTGGCGCTGGCGACGGCGCTGAAAATCGCCCATATTTCGCTGGGGCGGACGATGGAACGGGCAGCGGTGGAAGAGAAGCAAAGCCGCCGGTAGCGGCATTTGTTATTCTGAAGCCGAGGTTTCCCCGCTTTCATGGCGTACCGCGGCAGGTCCCGCACCCTGAGTTTTTTTTCCGCAAACAATTTTCCTGAGGGCGTGAAGTGGCTGCTGATCGCGAACACGGCTGTGTTCGTAGTGACATACCTGGGCCACAGCGTGCCGCTGGTGCGCGAGGCGTCAGGGTTGATGGCGCTGACGCCGCGGGCGGTGGTGGAGCTGCTGATGGTGTGGCAATTGGCCACATACATGTTTCTTCATGGCGGCTTCAGCCACATTTTGTGGAACATGCTGGCGCTCTGGATGTTCGGCGCCGACATTGAACGGGCCTGGGGACGGCGCCGATTCCTTAAGTACTACTTCGTATGCGGTATCGGGGCCGGGCTGTGCGTGGTGGCGGCGAACTACGCTGTAGGGACGCCAGGGGTGACGACGGTGGGTTCGTCGGGGGCGATCTTCGGAATTCTGCTGGCGTATGCGATGCTGTTTCCGACGCGGACAATCCTGTGGGGCTTTCTGATCCCGATCCAGGCGCGCTATTTTGTGGCGATCATCGGGGCAGTGGCGTTCCTGTCATCGTTGAGCGGAGGTAACACAGGTGTGAGTGAATTCGCGCATCTGGGGGGACTGTTGGTGGGATACTTGTATCTCAAAGCGGGGCGGCTACGTCTGAATCCGATGGGGATGGCGCAGGCCAGCTACAGCCAATGGAAGCGGCGGCGTGCGCAGAAGAAGTTTCAGGTGTATATGAAGAAGCAGGACTCGAACCGAGGCCGGTGGCGGAATTAGGAATTTGGGGTTGAGAAGATGCGGATCGGGAAACACACTCTAGCGCTGGCTGCTGCGGCGGCCATGGCGTTTAGCGCCATTGCGGCGGGGCAAGACGCGCCGCCACAGGAGGGTCCGGGGTCGCAGCCGACCGAGACGGTGGCGAAGCCGCGGAAGAAAGACACGGAGGCGCCGGCGGACAGCACGCAGACGAAGATACCGTCGAAGTACCACAAGGAGACGGTGCCGCAGACAGACGCGACGTTCAAGAGCGAAGCAACTACGGTGACAGTGGACGTGGCGGTGCTGGACAACAGAGGGCATTTCATCCCGCGGATCCCGCCCGGAAATTTCCGGGTGCTGGAGGACGGGACGCCGCAGCCGGTATCGAGCGTATCGATGGGCGAGGCGCCGATGACGGTGTGTCTGCTGATCGAATTCAGTAACCTCTTCCAGCAGTTCTGGTCGGAGGGCTGGTACCAGACGCTGACGGCGGCGTATGGTTTCGTGCAGACGTTGAAGCCGGAAGATTACGTGGCGGTAATCGCCTACGATCTGAAGCCGGAGATTCTGTCGGACTTCACGACGAACCGGGAGAAGACGAACGAGGCGCTGCAGAGGCTGAGGATCGCAGGCTTTTCCGAGTCGAACCTGTACGACGCGCTGGTGGACGCCGAGACGAGGATGGAGAACATCGAGGGGCGGAAAGCGATTGTTCTGATTTCTTCGGGCGTGGACACGTTCAGCAAGCTGACGTTCGACAAAGCGCGGAAGGCCATCCAGTCGGCGGGAGTGCCGGTATACGCCATCGGATTGCTGCAGGCTCTGAGGGAGTACATGGACGCGATGGGGATGTTGGGCTCGATTGCGCGGCTGGACTTTCTGCAGGCCGACAACCAGATGAACACGTTTGCGCGGGAGACGGGAGGGCAGGCGTTCTTCCCGCGCTTCTATGGGGAGTTTCCGGCGATCTTCAACGCGGTGTCGCAGGCGCTGCGGAACCAGTACACGATCACGTATCATCCGACGAACCAGGCGCGGGATGGGGCGTTTCGGAAGATCAAGGTGGAACTGGTGAATCCGGCGACGGGCGAGCCGTTGCGGGTGGTGGACGGCAAGGGGCACTCGATCAAGTACCAGATCGTGGCCAAGGCCGGCTACAAAGCGCCGCGAGAAGTGGAATAGGCGCGGCAACCGATCGGGTGTCATAAGATCGTCGGCGAGTCAAGCGCTGAATCTCGCGAATTCCCAAAAACATAGGAGTCAATTGACACGGCAGTTACATTTGAGTTAACTTCGCCGGTGGCTAGCTCATGAAAGAATCTTCCGCACCTCGAACAGCGCGGATCCTGATGGTGGACGACAACGGACTGGGACTGGTGGCCCGCAAGAGCGTACTAGAAGAACTAGGGCATCGGATCACGGTGGCATCCACGGCGATGGATGCACTCGATCATTTCACCAAGCAGCGATTCGATCTTGTGATTACGGATTTCAAAATGCCATCGATGAATGGCGTGGAATTGATCGTGCGGCTTAGGGAAATTCGCAAGGATATACCGACAATTCTGATCTCGGGTTTCACGGACGCATTGGGGTTGAACGAGGCGACAACGGGGGCGGACGCTGTGATTCAGAAGAGCGCGCAGGAAGTGACGCAATTGATCCGGGCGGTGAACCGGCTGACGAAGGGCCCACCGAAGAAACCGGCGGGATCGCAGGGGGGAATGAAGGCGCGGCGGACGCACGCAGGGGGTTAGAAGCGCGGGGAACCGGCGGATCGCCGGTATAGTGGTAGGTGATGCGCGGATTTTCATGGCTGGCCGCAGGGCTATTGTGCGTGGCCTGGGCGGCGGTCCCTTCCCGAGAGACGGCACACCAGGGCGCGGCGGCGGCGCGGCGCGGGCCGCTGGCGAGACTGCCGGCGGCGCAGCGCGCGGCGGTGCAGCGCTGGATGCGAACGCTGACGCTACACGACAAGGTGGCGCAACTGGTGATCAGCCCTTGCTACGGCGAGGCAGTGAACGTCCGGTCGGCGACCTATCGCAAATACCAGCACCTGGTGCGGGACGTACATGTAGGGGGACTCATCGTGCTGGGGCACGTGATCCACGGGACGGTGGACAACGCCGAGCCGTACGCGATGGCGGCGTTTCTGAACCGGATGCAGAAGCAGGCGAAGGTGCCGTTGCTGGTGGCCGCGGACTTCGAACACGGGGCGGCGATGCGGGTAAAGGCGGCGACGCCGTGGCCGCACAACATGGCGTTCGCGGCGGCCGGGGACGTGGCGGGAGCGAAGGCGGAAGGGGCGGCGACTGCACGGGAGGCGCGGGCACTGGGGGTGCAATGGGTGTTTGCGCCGGACGCGGACGTGAACAGCAATCCGGACAATCCGATCATCAACATTCGCTCCTACGGAGAAGATCCGGCGGAGGTGGGGCGATTTGTGAGCGCCTACATCGCGGGCGCGCACTCAGAGGCGGGGACGTATGTGTTGACGACGGCAAAACATTTTCCGGGGCACGGGAACACGTCGGAAGACAGCCACATGGGGCTGGCGCGGAACGGGGAAACGCGGGAGCAGTTGGAGGCGATCGACCTGCCGCCGTTCCGCGCGGCGGTGGCCGCGGGAGTGGACGCGGTGATGACCGCGCACATGGCGGTGCCGGCGGTGGAGACGCAGACGATACCGGCAACGGTGTCACGGGCCGTGCTCACGGGGCTGCTGCGAGAGGAATTGAAGTTCGAGGGGCTTGTGGTGACCGATGCGCTCGACATGCAGGGAGTGACAAAGCTGTACAACGCGCGGGAAGCGGCGGTGCGGGCGATGGAGGCAGGGGCGGACGTGCTGCTGATGCCGGAGAACGCGGAGGAGGCGATCCGGGGCGTGGTGAACGCGGTGAAACAGGGGCGGATCAGCCGGCAGCGGCTGGACGAGAGCGTGATCAAGGTGCTGGCGGCGAAGGCGCGAGTGGGATTGAGCCGGAAGAAGACGGTGGAGCTGGACCGGATCGCCGATGTGTTCAACTCACCGGAGGACAATGAGCGGGCGCAAGAAGTGGCGGACCGGGCGTTGACGCTGGTTAAAGACAACGGGCACCTGGTGCCGCTGAAGGCAGGCTCGGGGGCATGCCTGACGGTGCTGGCGGAGAGCCGGCGGGGACAGCAGGGACAGCATCTAATCGACGAGTTCCGGAGCTTCGATCCGCAGTTGAAGACGCAACTGCTGGACCCGGGGATGTCGGCCGGAGACATGACGCAGGCGGCCGCGGCGGTGGCCGATTGCAACGTGAACGTGGTGGCGGCGTACGTAACGGTGGCCGAATACCGGGGGAACACGGTGCTGGCGGGGGCATTTCCGGCTTTGATGGAGCTGTTGACGTCGGCGACGGCGCCGGTGGTGCTGGTGTCGCTGGGCAATCCGTACCTGGCGCGAAATTTTCCGAAGGCGGCAGCTTACGTTGCGGCCTACAGCACGGTGGCGAGCTCGGAGACGGCGGTGGCGCGTGGGCTGTACGGACAGATCGATATCGCGGGCAAATTGCCGGTGACGATTCCGGAGGTGGCGAAATTGGGGGATGGAATTACGCTGGCGGCGACGCGGACGGCATCAACAACGGCGGGAGGATCGGGACGATGATTGAGTTGACGTGGCTGGGACACGGGTCGATGGCGATGACGCTCGAGTCCGGCGAGGTGGTGGTGTTCGACCCGTGGCTGGAGAATCCGAAGTACCCGCAGGGGCATACGTTCTCGCGGGTGGACACGATCCTGGTGACGCACGGACATTTCGACCACATCCACAGCGTGGCGCCGCTGGCGGGAGAATACGGATCGAAGGTCATCGCGATCTACGAAAGCGGAGCGTGGCTGGAGTCGAAGGGCGTGAAGAACTGCAGCCCGATGAACAAGGGCGGGACGCAGCAGGCGGGAGCGGTGAGCGTGACGATGACTCACGCGGTGCACAGTTGCGGGATTTTGGACGAGGGCAAGATCATTTACGGGGGCGAGGCGTCGGGGTATGTGATCGGGCTGCCGGACGGGCGGAAGATGTACTTCGCCGGGGACACGAACGTGTTTTCCGACATGGCGCTGATCCGGGAACTGTATGCGCCGGAGCTGGCTGTGCTGCCGATCGGGGATCTGTTCACGATGGGGCCGCGGGAAGCGGCGCTGGCGGCCAAAATGCTAGGCGTGCGGACGGTGGTTCCGATGCACTTCGGCACTTTTCCGCCGCTGACCGGGACGCCGGCGGCACTGGCCGCGAAGCTGAGCGGGACGGAGATTGCGGTGCGGGAGCTGGCGCCGGGCGTGCCGGCTGCGTGGTAGGCGGGATGCTCTCCTGGCTGTTTTCCGAGCCGCTGGAGGTGGGGACGGAAGCGCCGGATTTCGAGCTGGCCGACGAGCGGGGGCAGTTGGTCAAATTGAGTGATCTGCGTGGGCGCAACGTGGTGCTGGTGTTCTATCCGGGCGACGATACCATGGTCTGCCGGCAACAGTTGTGCGAGTTCCGCGACCGATGGGCGGAGGCGCAGGCGCGGGAGACGTCGGTGTTCGGTGTGAATCCGCAGAGCCCGCAGAGCCACGCCGCGTTCCGGACCAACCGGGCGCTGCCCTTCCCGCTGCTGGTGGACCGCGGACGGAAGGTGACGGGCCTGTACCGGGCCAATGGGCCGATCGTGAAGCGGACGGTGTATCTGATCGGCAAGAGCGGGAAGATCCGGTTTGCACGGCGGGGCAAGCCGGCGCCGGAAGAGGTTCTGGCGGCGGCGGAGTAACGGCGGCGGCGCGGGCGGACGTTAGGAGTATCATAAACAGATTGAAACTTCCGGCCTTTTATCCGCTTCTGGACACGATTTTGCTGGAGCGGCGCGGGCTGGGGGTGGAACAGGCGGCGGAAGCGGTGCTCGAGGGGGGAGCGCGCATTCTGCAGATCCGGCATAAAGGGCTGTTCCGGCGGGAGACGCTGGCGGCGGCCGACAGGGTGGCGGAGCTTTGCCATCGTGCCGGGGCGTTGATGATGATGAACGACCGCGCGGACGTGGCCTTAATGGTGGGATCGGGGCTGCACGTGGGGCAGGACGACTTGCCGGCGAAGGCAGTGCGGAAGCTGTTGGGCGAAGGGCGGACGATCGGGCTGTCGACGCACAACGAGGGGCAGATGCGGGCGGCGGCGGAAGAACCGGTGGATTACGTGGCGCTGGGGCCGATCTACGGGACGGCGACCAAAGCCGATCCTGATCCGGTGGTGGGGCTGGAGGGGCTGGCGCGGCTGCAGCCGCTGAGCCGGAGGGCGGTGGTGGCAATCGGCGGGATCCGGCGGGAGAACGCGAGGGCGGTAATCGAAGCCGGGGCGGACGCGGTGGCAGTGATCGCGGACCTGCTGCCGGAGGAGCTGACGAAATACACTCTTCGGGCAAGGACGGAAGAATGGGTGCAGCTACTGAGAGCGTGAAGACGGGACTGGTGAAGGGCCTCGGCCTGTTCGACTCGACCACTCTGGTGGTGGGGACGATGATCGGGTCGGGGATCTTCATCGTGTCGGCCGACATCGCGCGGCAGGTGAAGTCGCCGGGAATGCTGCTGCTGGTGTGGGCGACGACGGCGCTGATCACAATGGCGGCGGCGCTGAGCTACGGCGAGATGGCGGCGGCAATGCCGCATGCCGGCGGGCAGTACGTATATCTGCGGGAGGCGTTCGGGCCGCTGAGCGGATTTCTGTACGGCTGGACGCTGTTTCTGGTGATTCAGACGGGGACGATCGCGGCGGTGGCGGTGGCGTTTGCGAAGTTTCTGGGAGTATTCGTGCCGTGGGTGGCGGCGGATCATTATCTGATCGGCAGCGGGCGGATGGGGTTGAACACGCAGCAGGTGGTGGCGATCGGGCTGCTGGTGGGGCTGACGTGGGTGAACACACGCGGCGTCAGGACAGGAGCGATGGCGCAGAACATTTTCACGGCGGCGAAGCTGACCGGAGTGCTGGGGCTGATTGCGGCGGGGCTGCTGTTCGGGCGGAACGCGCAGGCGATGGCGGCGAATTTCGGCTCGTGGCACGTGTTCTGGGGAGGCGCGGGCTGGGACTGGACGACGGTGCGGCTGCTGGGCGTGGCGATGGTGGGGTCGTTGTTCTCGGCCGACGCCTGGAACAACATCACGTTCACGGCGGGCGAAGTGAGAAACCCGCGGAAGAACCTGCCGCTGTCGCTGGTGATGGGGGTGGGAATCGTGATGACGCTGTACCTGACGATCAACGTCGTGTATTTGTGGGCGTTGCCGATCGCGGGGATTCAGACGGCGCCGGAGGACCGGGTGGCGACTGCGGTGGCGGCGGGAATTCTGGGGCCGGTGGCGGTGAAACTGATGGCGCTGACGATCATCCTGTCCACGAGCGGATGTGTGAACGGGCTGGTGCTGATGGGGGCGCGGGTGTATTACGCGATGGCTCTGGACGGGCTGTTTTTCGATCGCGCGGCGAAGCTGGACCCGGTGCGGCACACCCCGACCGCGTCGCTGGTGATGCAGTGCGCCTGGGCGTGCTTACTGACGTTGTCGGGGCGGTACGGGGATCTTCTGGACTACGTGATCTTCGCGGTGCTGCTGTTTTACGTCATGACGATCGTGGGGTTGTATGTGCTGCGGCTGAAGAGACCGGAGATGGAGCGGCCGTACAAGGCGCTGGGGTATCCCGTGCTGCCGGCGTTGTACGTGGGCGCGGGGACGTTGATCGAAGTGCTGCTGTTGATCTACAAGCCGAACTATACCTGGCCGGGCCTGATCATCGTGCTGCTGGGAATACCGGTATATTTTGTCAGGCGGAGGCGGGCTGTTTCCGGACAATGAAGGAGATGTTGACCAGGACGCCGTTGGGTCCGGGCGCGAGGGTGACGGTGAGGGAGCGGGCTGAGCCGGGGCTTTCGGCGGTGAGTATGCGGCCGGGAGTGTCGTTGACCTGGCCGTTGACGTCACCGGTGAGGCGGAGACCGGCCTTGGGGAGAGCGTCGAGATAAAAAGCAGCGACGGTGGCGGCAGGGGCGGCGGCGAGGTAATGGAGGCTGCCGGTGGAGCGGGTGGGGAAGTCGTTAGAGACGTCGAGGGTGGGAGCGGCGCCGGGGTAGAGGGGAATCCAGGACGGAACGCCGGGGGTGTGGGCAGCCTTGGGGGGAGTGTTTTGGAAGGCGGGGCGGGCGGTTTGCGTCAGGCGGACAAGGACGACGGTGACGATGAGGACGGTGGCAGCAGCAAGCAGCCAGAGGGCGGCACGACGGGGCGCGGGAGCGGGCGGGACGGGATTCACAGAACGGCCGCTTCCCTACCCTCGCCCGCGCTGGAGTCCGCCGCCGTGCGCACCAAGATCGACCACGACGGCGATGACGAGGCCGACGAGGTAGACACCGGCGACGGAGTGGCCCGAGTTAACGAGCCATGCGTAGTAGAGCGTGGTCCAGGGCAGGAAGATGAAGCCGAGGATGGGCAGCAGGAGCCCATGGTAAGCGCGGCTGATGAAGTGCGTGAACAGGAACAGCAGGATGAGGCCGAGGCGAGGCCCAATGAGCAGCACAGCCAGCACGAGGCAGCACATAGCGATCATCATACCGGTTTCGAGCGGGCCGGGGCGGGCGAGATTAGATAGAATGGAAAGGATGACCGATACTACGAAGGCGCCCAAGGAAGGGCTCTGGAAAGCCGAGCACGTCGGCAGCGGGACGTTTCTGATTACCAAGCCGAAGCGGAAGCGCGCGAAACTGCGGCAGAGCCGATTGAAGGGGACGGTGCGCGGAGCGCGCAAGTAGCTTCGCATCCGCGGCGGGCGCGGTAATTCCCGTAATCCGATTTCAGTTCAATCCACTCACAGAGGCTGCATGGTTTGGTTGGGCATTTGCGCGTTCATGCTGGCGCAGGCCGATGGCGGGGGGAAGGCGAGCGCCGGGCAGAAGGCCGCGGCGGTGGAATACACCGGCGCGCCGATGCGCGTTGCCTTTGAGTGCCGCAGTGAGGACGTGGAAGCGGCGGGGCTGGACTGCTCCAAAGACGCGCCGTGTCCAGTGTACCTGGAGTTGAACGGGCTGGAGGCGGCGGGAGCGAAGATCTTCGCGGCGGGCGATTTTCATACCGAAAACGCGACGCTGGCATCCGTGATGCTGCAGAGCATGGACGGAGGGCGGACGTGGGTGGAACCGGTGGATCGGATGCCGCTGACGATTCTGGACCGGGTGCAGTTTGTGGACATGGCACACGGCTGGGTGGCGGGCTGGAGCGGGAACGCGCTGCCGCGCGATCCGTTTTTTTTGGGGACGAGCGACGGCGGGAAGAGCTGGACGAAGCTGCCGGTGTTTGAAGACGAACAAGAGGCGGCGATCGACCAGTTCCGCTTCGATTCCGCCGACAAAGGCTATCTGCTGCTGAAAATGGGGGACGGGATGCGGCACCGGCTATTCGAGACGCGGACCGGGGGCTCGAGCTGGGAACTGATCCGGGAAAGCGACCAGACGGTGCCGTTTCCGAAAGGTGGAGCGCCGGAAAGCAGCGGGTGGCGGCTGAGAGCGGATGGGGCAACGGGGGCGTACGCCGTGGAGCGGGCCGAAGGCGGCGGCTGGACGGCGGCGGCGCAATTTCAGATTGCGGCCGGCGTATGCGCGCCGTAGGGGCGCGAGGGAGCGGGGATGGCGGGGCACGATCCGATTGAGCTCGAGCTATTCCGGCATTTGCTGACTTCGATCGCCGAGGAGATGGGCGTGGTGCTCCGGAACACGGCATTTTCTCCGAACATCAAAGAGCGGCGCGACTATTCGTGCGCGGTGTACGATTCACGCGGCCAGACCGTGGCGATGGGCGACCACATGCCGGTGCACCTGGGGGCGATGCCGCTATCGGTGGCCGAGGCAATCGGCGCATTCCGGCTGGGGCCGGGCGACGTGGCGATGCTGAACGATCCGTTCCGGGGCGGCACGCATTTGCCGGACATCACGATGGTGGCGGGGGTGTTTTTCAAGGACAGCCGAAGGCCGGCGTATTACGTGGCCAACCGCGCGCACCATGCGGATGTCGGAGGGATGAGCCCGGGCTCGATGCCGCTGGCGCGCGAAATCTATCAGGAGGGGATCCGGATTCCGCCGATACTGCTGGCGCGGAAGGGGACGATCGAGCGGGCGACGCTGGAACTGGTGCTGGCCAACGTGAGGACTCCAGAGGAGCGCGAGGGCGATCTGCTGGCGCAGTGGATGTCGCTGCGGCGGGGCGAGCAGCGGCTTCGGGAGGCGGCAGCGCGGCACGGCGCGGCGAGGCTCGAAAGAAACGTGAAGGCGCTGCAGGATTACAGCGAGCGGATGATGCGTGCGGCGATCGGGCGGCTGCGGCCGGGGGAGTACCGGTTCTCCGACTATCTGGATTCGGACGGCGTGACCGCGCGGCCGGTGAAGATCGCGGCGGCAGTGACCATCGGCGGCGGCCGGGCGAAGGTGGATTTCACGGGGACGGACGCGCAGACGGCGGGGAGCGTGAACGCGAACTACGCGGTAGCGCTGTCGGCTGTCGCATATGTGTTCCGGTGCTTGATCGGCGAGGACGTCCCGTATACGGCGGGGCTACTGCGGCCGATCGAAGTGATCGCGCCGGCCGGGACGGTGGTGAACGCGCAAGCGCCGGCGGCAATGGCGGCGGGCAACGTGGAGACCTCGCAGCGAATCACCGACGTGGTGCTGGGAGCTCTGAGCGGAGCGGCAGGGGCAGCGGTACCGGCGGCAAGCTCGGGGACGATGAACAACCTGACCTTCGGCGGGTACGACCCGCGGAGGCGGGCGCCCTACGCCTACTACGAGACGATCGCGGGCGGCATGGGCGCCTCGGCGCGGGCCGGCGGATGGAGCGCGGTGCACACCCACATGACCAACAGTTGGAACACGCCGGTGGAGGCGTTCGAGCACCAGTATCCGGCACGCATCCGGAGGTATGGGATTCGCGCGGGCTCGGGCGGGGCGGGGGAGCAACGGGGCGGCGACGGCATTGTGCGGGAGTTCGAATTTCTCGCGCCATGCGAGGTGACGATTCTGTCGGACCGGCGTGCTCGTGGGCCATACGGGCTGAAGGGCGGGGCCGCGGGCAAGCCGGGGAAGAACACGCTGCTGCGAGGGGGCGAGGCGCTGCAGTTGGAGGCCAAGGTGAGGTTCGAAGCGCGCCCGGGTGATGTGTTGCGCATCGAAACTCCGGGCGGCGGAGGCTACGGTGTGATAAAACTACGGGGACGTGGAGGCGAAGCCCAACCGTAGTCCGATGGCCGATCTGGCACTGCACTTTTACAACGATTCCAAAGAGACTGAGACGCACTTTGCGGAACTGAAGCACCTGGACCTGGTGGCGCGGCTGAAGGCGCTCGAGTGGCGGGTGCAGCGCAAGGGCGTGGAGGCGCTCGATCCTTCGAAGAACCGGCTGATCCACGTGACGATGGAGATGGACGAGACGGGCCGGAAGGTGAAGAAGGACCTGCTGGGCGTGTTCCATCTGGGCTGGCAGGCGGGAGAGCATCCGGAGTGGGCCGAGGAGATCGGGCTGGAGCTGGAGACGCTTCGTTCCGGGTTGAAGAAGGCGCACGGCGTGAGGCTGCGGTTTGTGATCTGGGCGGGGATGGGCGGCTCGGCGGAAGACAAGAGCATGTACCAGGCGCTGGGGCTGCTCAAGAAAGGGCCGAGGTATTACGCGCTGGACTCGACCGACCCGGCGAAGCTGAAGCATATTCTCGACGACATCCAGCGGCGGAGCAAACTGGATCTGGCGTCGGCGCTGAAGAGGACGCTGGTGGTGGGGATGGCGCTGGGGATGACGTCCTACGAGCCGGTGGTGAACCTGGAGCAACTGGCGGCGTTGTACGACGGGCTGGGGATCGACTCGCGGGCGAATTTCATCTACATGACGGTGCCGGGGTCGCTGCTGGATCAGTTCGCGCGGAAACGCGGGTACCGGCGCATCGAGCTGCAGATGGACGGGCACTACAGCACGGCGGGACGGCACAGCAGCCCGTTGACTCGGGGGAGCCTGTATCCATTGGGGCTGTGCGGCGTGGATTTGGGGGCGTGGATCGCAGGGGCGAATTTGGGCGACGGCGACATCGACGCGGCGTGGCGGCTGTCGTCGTTTTTGCACGCGCAGATCGAGGCGCGGCGCGACAAGGTGACGCTGGTACTGCCGAAGGCTCTGGCCGGGGCGGCGCTCTGGACGAAGCAGGAGTTCGAGGAGAGTCTGGGTAAGAGCGAGGCGTGGGGAATCAAGATCATCATCGACGAGAAGGTGCGGCTGCCGCACTACCGGTCACGTAAGGAACCCGGGCAGGATCGTGCGTTTCTGTGCGTCCAGGAGAAGGGCTCGCTGGACGGGCAACGGGAGAAGGCGGCGGCACTGAGGCGGGCGGGCTATCCGGTGGCGGTGCTGACGCTGCCGCGTCGGATGGTGCTGTCGCGCTACATGCAGTTCATTCACTATTGCGTGTTCGGTCTGGCGTGGCTGCGGGACATGAACTTTGTGACGCAACCGGGTGTGGAGTTGTACAAGGCGATCGCAAACCGGATCCACGGGGAGTCGAAACGGCTGGGTGGGATCCAGAAGACGGCGGCGTGGCGGGAGATACTGGGCACCGAGCGGCGGTCGAAGTGGCGCGGGAGGGTGACGCTGCACCACTGGGGCGTCGAAGCGGCCGGGAGGACGGCGCCGCAGATTTACGCGGCGATGGTTCAGGCGGCCATCGCCGGGCGAAACGAATACGCGGAGTTGACGTTTTTCGGGGACACGCGGTTTTCGGCACGGGGCCGGGCAGTGCGGGTGAAGATGGCGCGGGCGGCGGAGGCGCTGTTCCTGAGCCGGCTGAAAATTCCGGTGGACATTTACGAGGGACCAGCGATGAATCACTCCTACCACGAGATGATCATAGGGCACGGACGGTGTTTTTCGACGATCCTGCTGGCGGAGACAGTGGAGAAGCCGCGGGAGTTGGATTACCCGGCCGATTATCACCAGGCGCAGTATCTGGCGACCATCCAGGCGCTCGAACAGCGCGGGCGGGCGGTGACGGCGGTGACGTTGAAAGATCTGGAGCCGGCCACGCTGGACGCGTTGGAGGAGTTCTTCCGGCAAGCGGCGCGTCTGGTGTGACGGCGGGCGCGGGGCATTACACTGGAAGAGTGACGACCGGGCGGGAGACGAGGGCTCCCAGGCTTGGCGTCGCACAATTTTCATGGCGAAATTCAAGGCAAAACGCGAGAAGCCCGCAGCGAAGGCTTCCAACAAGGCGGCGATTCCGTGCCTGCTCCTGGTGCTCATCGGGATCGCATTGATGAGCCTGTTGTTTTACTTTTCCCTGCAATCGGGCGGCTCATGAGACTGGACGGGCGGAGAGCGGATGAGATGCGCGCGGTGCGCATCGAGACGAATTATTTGAAGACGGCGGAGGGCTCGGCGCTGATCGAGGTGGGCAACACGAGGGTGTTGTGCGCAGCGACGGTGGAGGAGACGGTGCCGCCGTTTTTGCGGGGCAGCGGGCAGGGATGGGTGACGGCGGAATACGCGATGTTGCCGCGGGCGACGGCGACGCGGACGCCGAGGGAGATCATCAAAGGCCGGCAGTCGGGCAGGACGATGGAGATCCAGCGGCTGATCGGGCGCTCGCTGCGGGCCGTTGTGGACCTGAAGGCGCTGGGCGAGCGGAGCGTGGTGGTGGACTGCGACGTGCTGCAGGCCGACGGTGGGACGCGGACGGCGAGCATTACGGGGGCATACGTGGCGCTATCGATCGCGCTGGGGAGGCTGACGAAGATGGGAGCGCTGAAGACGAACCCCATGAGGGACGCGGTGGCGGCGACGAGCGTGGGAGTGGTGGACGGCGAGCCGCTGTTGGATCTCTGCTACGAAGAAGATTCAACGGCCGAGGTGGACATGAATGTGGTGATGACGGGAGCGGGGCAGTTCATCGAGTTGCAGGCTACGGCCGAAAAGACTGCGTTCGACGATGAGCAACTGGGAAAGCTGCTCGGGCTGGGGCGGCGGGGCGTGTCGGAGTTAATCGCGATGCAAAGGGGCGTAATCGGAGCGGCGTGATCCTGTATTGCGCCACGACAAACGCCGGGAAGCTGCGCGAGTTCCGGTTGACGCTTCGCGATGGAGTGACTGTGGAGACGCGGCCGGGACTGGAGACCATGGCGGCGTCCGAGGAGACAGGGACCAGCTTCGAGGAGAACGCGATCCAGAAGGCGCGGTACTATTCGGCGGGGTTGGCGGGGTACTTGTTCGCCGAGGACTCGGGGCTGGAAGTGGAAGCGCTCGGCGGGGCGCCGGGGATTTATTCGGCGCGCTTTGCGGGGCCGGGGGCGACGGACGAGGACAACAACCGGCTGCTTCTGGAGCGGATGCAGGGTGCGCGGGACCGTAGGGCGCGATACGTATGCGTGGCTGCGCTGGCGCGCGACGGCGAGCTGGCCGGCACGTTCCGCGGCGAAGTCGAAGGGACGATCGTCGAAGAGCCGCGGGGAAGCAACGGGTTCGGCTACGATCCTCTTTTCTATTACGAGCCGTTCGGATGCACGTTCGGCGAGACCGAAGCGGCGCGGAAGATCGAGGTGAGCCACCGCACTCAGGCCGTGCGGGCTATGCTGGACGCGCTGAGAAAAAGCGCTTCCAGGTGAACAGGCCGATCATCGTTTTGGCGTCGATGATGGCGCCGGTTCGGATGCAGTCCTCGATCTGGCGCGCGGTGAACCATTCGCATTCGATGCGCTCGTCTTCCATGGGCTGAGCCTCGCCGGCGGTGAGGCCGGTGGCCAGGTAGATGGTCATCTTTTCGGCGACGTAGCCGGGGCTGGGATAGAAGGAGACCATTTTCTTCCAGTGGCGGGCGCGAAAACCTGTCTCCTCCTTGAGCTCGCGGCGGGCAGCCTGCAAGGGCGTCTCACCGGGATCGACGCGGCCGGCGGGAAGCTCCCAGATGAAGCGGCCGGCGGGAAGCCGGTACTGGCGGACGAGCAGAATGCGATTGCGCTCATCGACGGCCATCATGACGGCCGAGCCGTTGTGGCCGACGATGGCGCGCTTGATCTCAAAGCCATCGGGACTCATGGCAATCTGCTCGGTGACATTGAAGAGCGAGTTTTTGTATTTTTCCTGCGAGGAGATGATTTTCATTTCGGATTCCGGAGGGCGCGGGCGAATTCGGCGCCGGGGAGCGTATTGACGATATCGGAGGCTTCCAGCCAGCCCCGGCGGGCCATGGTGACTCCGTAACGGATGTTGGCGAGGTGCTTGGGATGGTGGGCGTCGGTGGAGATGGTGAAGCGGGCGCCGCGGGCGCGGGCAGCACGGATCAGAGGGGCGTGGAGGTCGAGGCGCTCGGGGCTGGAGTTGATCTCCAGGAAGACGCCCCGGCGAACGGCTTCGGCCGCGACGCGCTCGAAGTCGAAGGGGAAGGGATCGCGGTGGAGGAGAAGACGGCCGGTGGGATGGCCGAGAATGCGGACGGAGGGGGATTCGAGAGCGCGGAGGAGGCGGTCGGTCATCTCGGCGGATTCGAGATTCATGTGACTGTGGACGCTGGCGACGACGAGGTCGAGCTCGGCGAGGGCGTCTTCGGCGATGTCCATGGCGCCGTCTCGGCGGATGTCGCACTCCAGTCCTGAGAAAATTCGAATGCCGAGACCGTCGCGATTCAGTTCGCGCACGCGGCGGGCGAAAGCGACGACGCGATTCTCGTCGAGGCCGTTCGCCATCGCGAGAGCTTTCGAATGGTCAGTGATGGCGATGTATTCGTAGCCGCCCTCGCGGGCGGCGGCGGCCATTTCCTCGAGCGTGGCGCGGCCGTCGGTTTCCGTGGTGTGCATGTGAAGGTCGCCACGGATATCGGACTGTTCGACCAGGCGGGGCAGGCGGCCTTCGAGCGCGGCTTCGATCTCGCCGGAGTTCTCGCGCAGCTCGGGCGGGATCCAGGCCAGGCCGAGCTCGCGGTAGATGTCTTCCTCCTGCCGGGCGGCGACCAGGGCGTTGCCTTCGACGCGGAAAAGGCCGTACTCGTTGAGCGTGAGGCCGAGCTTCTGGGCCCGGGCTCGTAAGGCCACGTTATGCTCCTTGCTGCCCGTGAAGTACTGGAGGGCGGCGCCGTAGCTGTCGGAGGGGAGAGCGCGCAAATCGACCTGCAGTCCTTCGACGCCGAACTTGACGCTGGCCTTATTCGAACCCTGCCCGAGCACCTCGATGACCCCCGGGTGCTTCACGAAGGGCTCCATGGCGGCGGAGGGGTTGGGGCCGGTGGCAAGCAGGTCCACGTCGCCGATCGTTTCTTTGCCGCGGCGGAGGCTGCCGGCGGCGGTGACGCGCTCGACACCGGGAATCCTGGCGATGTAAGCGCCGAGCTCGGCGGCGGCGGCGGCGCCAAAGCTCAGCAGGAAGCGGCCGGCGCTCTTGCGGTATTGCGCGATCGAGCGGAGCACTTTCTCTTCGAGCTTGGCGCCCATGCGCGGGAGGTCCCGGAGCTTGTGCTCGAGGCAGATGCGCTCAAGCTGGTCGACGGTGCTGACGCGGTAATGCTCGAAGATGAGCGCGATGCTCTTAGGGCCGAGACCCTGGATCTTGAGGAGTTCGAGAGCCGTGGGCGGATATTTCTCCAGGAGCTGATCGCGGCGATCGAAGGAGCCGCGGGCGAGGAGTTCCGCCAGCACGGCGGCCAGGCCCTTACCGATGCCGGGGATGTCGGTGATTTTGCGCGCCGGGTCGCGCAGGATATCCTCGACGCGCTCCGGAGTGGCCAGGAGGGCAGCGGCGGCGTTGCGAAAGCTGCGGATGCGGAAGCCGTCCTCGGCGGCAATCTCCATCAGATCGGCGGTTTCCGACAACAGCCGGGCGAATTCGCTATTTTCCATCGTGTGGTTGGAGGGCCGACGGACCCTCGCAGCCATCCCTTCGCATTGTATCGAGCGGACTCGGCTCGACGTGCACCAGGACGTCGGCGACCCAGTCGAGATTCTCCTTGATCGCGATCCGTACTTGCGTGGCGATGGCGTGGGAGGCGCGGACGGTGAGGTCGGGATCGACTTCGAGGTGAAGATCGACGTGGTAATGGAACCCTGTCTTGCGGGCAAAACATTTCTCGATGCCGAGCGCGCCGGGCACCTCCAACGCGATGTGACGGATTTCGGCGAGCATCTGTTCGGCGGGCATCGTGTCCACGAGCTGCGAGACGGTGTCGCGCACGATGCGGAGAGAGAGACCGACAACGACAAGCCCGACGCCAAAGCCACCGACGTTATCAGAGGCGCGGAAGCGGACGGGATCGAAGAGGGTTACTGAAAGGCCGGTCAGAGCGACAGCGGCCGACAGGATGTCCACGGCGTCGTTGGAGGCGTCGGCCAGCAGCGCATCGCTGCGGACGCGGCGGCCGAGCGAACGCTTCCAGGACCAGAGCAGAGTTTTGGCGACGAGGGAAACGACGAGCGGCCAGACGGCGAAGGAGGCGGGGGGACGGGCGGGGGCCGTGACGCCATGAAGAGAGCCGATGCAGATGAGGGAGCCGGAGCCGAACAGGATGGCGCCCACCAGCAGCGCGGAGAGCGTTTCGAATCGGCCGTGGCCGTAGGGATGCTCCTCGTCGGCGGGGCGGGAAGCCAGGATGAGACCGAGCAGCACAATGCCGGAGGTGAGCACATCTCCGGCCGACTCGATGCCGTCGGAGACAACGGCGGTAGAGTGCGCGCGGAGGCCGACAGTGATTTTCAGCGCGGCCAAGGCGGCGCTGACGGCGATGCCTAAGAGGGCGGCGCGGCGCGCGGTCTGAGCCAGACGGTCCACTCTATGAACTATAACAATGCCCGGCTGCGGCGAGAGGCGCGGCTGCGGGGCAAGCAGTTAGTGCCGGGGAGCGTCGCGGCCACCGTTTCCGCGACGAGCCGGCGGGGCCACGGCGGGGAGTGTCGTGGACGCCGACGTAGCCGTGGGTACAGCGACCGGGAGGATGACGATGTTACTCGTGTAAGTGTTCTGGGCGATTCGGAGCTGGCTCTGAAGATTGGTCTTCAGGTTGTTGCCCATCTGCAATTGAACGAGGTAGATGCCGACGGCACCGGGCTGGAGACCGGCATTAATCACGTTGGCGGTGCTGGTGCCGTTCACCAGCGCGTCGACGGGCTGAGCGGCCGAGTTGGGTGGGCCGGCGTAAGGGACGCCATCAACGTTCTGCCAGGTGCCGTCGGAGGATTGTACGATGCCGAGGCCGGTAGCGAACAGGTTGATCAACTCGCCGGGAGCCGCGGGATTGGCCGCGGTTACCGGCGCGCCGGCTTTGTTGGCGCAGCACATGGTGGGAGGGCCGAGGACGGTGAGCAGAACCGTAGCGCCGGTGCTGGTGGAAGTGGTGACGGAAGTTCCTTCACCGGCCGCGCCGGCCGCCTTTGCGGTGAGGACGATGCGGTTGAAAGCGCCGGCGGCCGAAGCTGTGACAGGAGAGGCGGGATCAGCGTTCATGAGCTTGATCAACTGATTTTCGATGGTGGTAAGTGTGTCTCCGGAAACGACGGTGTAGCTATAACTGCTGGAACCAACCTTTATGGTGGCGGTGTTGCCGGCGGTGACGGTACCGTCTACCGAGACGACGTTGGTGGCGTTGCTGCTGGCGTGGACAGCGACAGCGGCTCTGGGCTCTGTGCCGGGGCTGGCGAAAATTCCGGGATTGCCGGGAACGATGGGCACAGCGACAGCGGCGCTATAGATGACGGAGCCGTCTTTGCGGACCGAGCGAATCCATGTGGTGACACTTGTGGAGTCGTAGACACGGGACAGCATCTGCGCGTTGATCTGGTTTTGGGAGACGTAGACGAGCGGCGCGCGCGTGCCGTCGATGTAAAGCTCGACGCCGGCCAACTGGCGCGGGAGCGTCTGGCCGGCGGGCGCGGCCGCGGGATCCTGGTCGGTGATGCCGCCGTAGCTGAAGATGGTCATGATGGTGCTCGGAGCAATCTGGGAGGCGTTCTGCCCTCCATCGAGATTGGCGCCGGCGGCGGTAGCCGAGATCTGGGCCGTTGCAGACGAGGTTGCGGAGTAAGCGACGAGATTGCCCTGAGGGCCGGGGGCTTTGGCGACCAGGACGATTTCGCTGATGGCGGATTCGTTGAGCGCGTAGACGTTAGGGTCGCCGGCGCCGCTGTTGGCGCCGTTGATCTGGCCGACCATATTGGAGATGACCGAAGCGATGGTGTCGGTCTTGACGACTGTGTAAGTGTAATTGGTGCCGGAAGTCTGCGAGGGGCCCTGAATGGTAATGGTGACGGTGTCGCTCGCGTTAATAGTTCCGCCGAAGGTAACCGAACCGAGAGCGAACACCTCCCGGCTGGCGGCGTTGGTGATGCCGATGTTGGGCACGAGATTTTGGCCGGGGGTGAAAACCATGACACGGCGGTCAAAAGGATCGCTGA
>DAIDHC010000174.1 GCA_027452065.1 Bryobacterales bacterium | reverse complement strand
GGCAAAAACGGATTCGTAATCAGCAGGTCGCCGGTTCGATCCCGGCGGGTGGCTCCAGTTTTGATGTAAAGTTTCGAAGCCCGCCTTGAGCGGGCGCTCTCGTTTTTGCCCGAAGTTTTGTCCGTGTGAGAACTGTGGGCAAACACGTGGCGCATTTCGCTCGCCGGCCGCGATGATTGCCAGAGGAAGCCTTCCCGGGTGAGGTAAGGCGGGTAGGGTGCAACGAGAAGGGCGATCGCGGGCAAGGGTTCGGAAGCCGCTCCAAAGACGGGCGCGCCTTTGCGCGCTCCGCTCTGTTCGCGCGTGAGATATAACGACGACGGGCGGCTCCGCGGCCGGCGTCTCCCTTGAGAACTCGGCGCTGGAGAATCCCGGCGGCCGCTCCATTCTGAAGAGGACGAGATGAGCCGTTTTGGGCGAGGTGATGCCGGGCGGGCTTCTTCCGCACTTTATCGACTGTTGGGCCCTCGATCCAGAAAAAGTCAATCGTGATATGCTTCCGCAGAGCGCGGGCGTGCGGGAGCGAAGGGATCGGGCTGAGCGCCGGTAACCAGTTTTTGCGAGGTCAGTTCGCTCACCGGCCCAACGCGACTCAGAGTTCGAGAAAACAGGAGGCGACGCATTTGCCGAGTTCCTGCCAGGCGATCGCTACCATCCGGTAGTGGGCGTGGCTCTGGCCTTTGCCAAGTATCAAGGGAATGCCGAGGCGGACGTTGCGGACGATACCGGGATGGTGACGTCGAGAGTGACTCTGCCCTTGGGCTTACGGTTCGAAGTGACGCCACGCTGGACCGACACGTCGAACCGTTACGGTGAACTCGACGTTCGAGGTGCCGGTCCAGCGGCAATGAGCATCCGCTGGAGTTCGGTGAAGGAAAAACGCAGTGCCGGAGTTTGGCCGAAGCAACTCATGAATACCTCCCACTGCAATTTCGCTCCCCGTATGGGGAGTGCATATTCTGGGGATGCCAAGACGTTGGTGCGCGCCGGCCGGTTGAGCCTTACGTCCGACCTCGGCATGCCCACCGTGTTCGATAGCAATGCCGCTCCCAGCGGACGGGGCGCGGCGAGCGCCGGAGAGCGCGCAGGATTCCCCACGAACTGGATTCGGCGTTGCCGGGTTCGACCATCGGTCCAGGTGGCGCCGCGTTCATCACCCCCACATAGCGCGCCGGCGGCCAGATGCAGTTCGTCGCCGCCGCTGGTCCGTTGAATCTTTTTTATGGCTGCTCCTCTGAATCCTCAACTCGAAATGGTGACGCTCGACGCCTTTCCGGTTCGCGAGCCGGTTTCCCACCGCGCTTACACGTGCCTTCGTTTACGAACCCGTTCGGGCGCGACAGGCTACGGGGAGTGTTCCCGCATGTCCCGGCCGGACCTGTCCGTGTTGCGGGGCGCGATTCAAGGCAGAGAGGCGAGCAGCTTCGAGAGCATCCGCCGGGGACTGACGGTGTCATCGCCGGCGCTTGCCGGGCTGGACATGGCCATGCTCGACGTGATTGGCAAGTTTACCAGGGCGCCGGTCTATCAGGTGCTGGGCGGACCTACTCGAAATCAGGCGCGCGCACTCGCCCGGATCGAAGGGGAGAGCGACGACGCCGTCGTATCGGCCGTTGCTCAGGCCCGCGCGGCGGGCCACAGGGCCTTCCTGGTGCCAGTCCCCGCCTCGCATTCTCCCAACCACAGCGCCACGTTGGTGAACGCCGCCCGGCAAAGACTGGAACGCGTCCGCTCCGCCGCGGGGGCAGGCTGCGACTTCGTACTGGATGCGGCGGGCGGACTGACCCCGGGAGACGCGTCCACCCTGGCCGCCGCATTCGAGCGATTCCACCTGCTTTGGTTTGACGAGCCTTGCCTTCTCTCAAACCTGAGCGCCGCGTATAGAATCGCAAGCGAGAACGTGACCCCGGTGGGCTTCGGGCGGTTCGCCGCTGAAGCGGGCGTCTTTCAGGACCTCCTCCGCAACGATGCGATCGACGTGGTCAGGCCCGATCTTGCACGGCATGGGATCAGCCAGGTGCGACGGATTTCCGCCGTCGCCGAAACGTACTACGTGGCGGTAGCTCCGTTCCACGACGGCGGGCCGATCGCTACGGCCGCCGCCTTGAATCTTGCTGCCAGCCTTCCCAATTTCTTCATTCAGCAGACGCCGTGGCCGAACGCCGAAGAGGACCGCCGCATGCGCGCGCGCCTGGCGGGCGAGGCGATCGAAACCGTCAAAGATGGTTTCCTGCAACTGCCGCATGGACCGGGTCTGGGAATCAGTGTGAATGAAGCGGCGTTGGCCGAATATCGGGAGCGTGAAGCATGAACCGGCGTAAATTTCTGGTCGGAGCCGGCGGAACTGTGGCCGCCGGCAGGTTGGCGGGCGCGCCCGGGCGGAGGCAAGCGCTCTCGCTTTGCGACTGCTCACTGGCATTTCAGGCCGGCCCCCCGCCGGGCGCCAACGCACTTGCGGCGTTCGGCTCAAAGGTGAGGATCACGAACCTGAAGACCTTCGGCGTGACGATTCCCGGAGCGCCGCCCGACCGGCCTTACGTATTCGTCAAGCTGGAGACCAATGAAGGCCTTGTGGGCTGGGGCGAGGGCACCCTGGAAGGCAAAGCCGGCGCGGTGCTGGCGTGCATCAACGATTTCCGGGAGTTTTTGATCGGGGCCGATCCGATCCCGGTGGAACACCTCTGGCAATCGATGTATGTCCAAAGCTTTTATCGTGCAGGGCCGGTGATCGGCTCCGCGATCTCCGCGATCGACCAGGCCCTGTGGGATCTGCGCGGCAAGATTCTCGGCGTTCCGGTTTATAAACTCCTCGGCGGTCCCAACGATCCGGACGGTGTGCGCGGCTACTACGTGGCCACCGCGCGAACGCTCGATGATCTGAAGCGCCTGCGCGAGACCGCGCACGCTCAAGGAATCACCGCATTCAAAGGCGGCCTGCCCAACTACTACGAATGGATCGAGACCAACGAGAAGATCACCGAAGCGGTGCGCCATCTGGAGACGCTGCGCGAAGGGTTGGGGCCGGATATCGATATCGCGGTCGATTTCCATGCCAAGACCAGTCCCAGCGTCGCCGCTGTCATCATCAAAGAAGTAGAACCATTGCATCTCCTATGGGTGGAGGAGCCATGCCCTCCGGAGAACGTCAGAGGTATGGCGCGCATCGCGCGGCGGGTGAATACGCCTATCGCGACCGGCGAACGCCTGGTGGCTTCCTATGGCGTGCGCGAACTCGTGGAACAGGCTGTCGTCGACATCCTGCAAACGGATATGAACCATGTGGGCGGCATCACCGCTCTCTGGAAAGTGGCAGCCATGGCCGACATCTCCTCGATCTCGATGGCGCCGCATGCGTGTGAAGGACCCATCGGAATGCTGGCCTCGCTTCACGTGGATGCGTCCATACCCAACTTCCTGATTCAGGAATGCTGCGGCCAGGCAGTGCCGCAGGTCCGCGACAAGGTCTGGGAGGAATGGTTCGGATTCCCGGCCATGCGCATGGTAAACGGCAAGTACCCGCTGCCCGACAAGCCGGGCCTGGGTTTCGAACTCACCGAAGATGCGTTGAAGAAATACCCGTTTGCGGGAAGCCGCCCGATGGCTCGCGTGTTTCATAAGGATGGATCGGTTGCGGAGTGGTGAGCACATGCATCTCCGCCATTATCATGTCCGGCTTCCAGAAGAACGGGAGCCTGCTGGAGGCGCGCAACATCGGCAACCTGGCGCGCGTATCGCCGATTGGGATGATGGCAACGGCGCACTTGTGCGCTGCCATCCCGAATGTTCCGGTGCAGGAATGGCACTGAATTGATACCCTCGATCTGAAGCGGAATTTGGGTGAAGGAGGGCGAAATCATGGAGAAGAGTTTCATCGCGCTGCCGGAGCGGCCCGGCCTCGGCGTCGAAATGAGCGACGCCGCCGCGCGCCAAACGCATGTCCAGGGCACGCGGTGGCTGGACCCGATGGGGAGGGGATGACGATGCGGCTATCGACGCTCTGTCTCGCGGCGCTGTGTGTGGGCTCGGCCTTCGCGCAGCCCGGAATCCTGACAAAGGACCTGCTGATCCGGTACACGCCGGAATGGAAAGGCGAGCGCTTCGCGGACGGCCGTCCGAAGGTTCCGGACGGCATCTTAAAGCGCATGAAAACGGTGACGCTGGAAGAGGCGTGGGCGCAGTTACGGACCGCGGGATTCAACCACGAATACGAGGACGGCTGGTATTGCATCCATCCTGAGAAGGTGCTGGTGGGCCGTGCGCTCACGGCGCAGTGGCTGCCCGGCCGGCCGGATATCCAGAAGGTAATCGAAGAGCAGGGCAAGAAGGACGGCCGCATTGGAGCTCAGAACGCATGGCCTGTCGACATGCTACAGCCGGGAGATGTTTATGTATGCGACCACTTCGGGCTGAAACAGGACGGACCTTCGATCGGCGACAACGTGGGCAATGCGATTTACGCCCGAAGCCATAGTGGAATTGTTTACGACGGAGCGGTGCGGGACATCAACGGCCTCGAGGAACTGGAGGATTTCACGTCCTTCGTCCGCTCCTACGATCCCTCGCATCACTTCGGCAGTCTGGCCTCCGGCGCGCGGCTGAATTCGACGATGGTCGGCATCAATATTCCGATTCGAATCGGGAAGGCCACCGTTATGCCCGGCGACGTGGTGCTGGGCCGCAATGGAGGTGTGATCTTCATCCCTCCCCAATTGGCGGAGCAGGTGGTGGAGTATTCCGAGATCACGCACCTCCGCGACATGTTCGGCCACCAGCGCCTGCGCGAGGGAAAATATACGGCGGGCCAGATCGACGCTGCCTGGAGCGCGCCGATCGAGGCTGATTTCACCAACTGGCTCAAGGAGAACATGGATAAGCTTCCGGTGGCGAAAGAGCAGGTGGAGGAGATCCTGAAACGCCGCCAGAAGTGAGCGCCCGAATCCGGGATACATCGAGCGGAACCCCAATGATGCTTATGAATAACCGGTTCGTTTTCGTTTCCGTTGCCGTCCTGCTGAGTTCCCTCGCCACGACAGGCTTATCCGCAGAGCCGGGGGCCGTACTTACCGTCAACGTGAATGAACCGAAAGCGGCGGTCAGCCCGACGTTGTACGGGCTGATGACCGAAGAGATCAATTACTCCTATGACGGCGGTCTGTATGCGGAACTGGTGCGCAACCGAACCTTCCGCTCCGATTGGACGGGAATACTCAACTGGTACCTGATTGAAAGGGGGGCGGCGTCGGCGAAGGTGACGATCGACGACGGCGAAGGGCCGTCCGCGGCTCTCGCCCGCAGCGCAAGACTCGAAGTCACCAAAGCCGATGCCGGCAGCCCGGCGGGGCTCCTGAACGAGGGTTACTGGGGCATCGCCGTGCGGCCGAACACCAGCTATCAGGGCACGTTCTTCGTCAAGAGCAGCGCCGAAGGTCCCCTGCCCATTCGGGTGGCGCTCGTCGCGGACCAATCGGGGAAAGTGCTGGCCGCCACCTCCGTCCCGGTGAGCGGCCGTGTCTGGAAGCAGTACAAGTTCGAGATGCGGTCCGGCGAGGCAGCCGCGTCGGCAGAAAACCATCTCGAAGTGACGATCGACCGGCCGGCCACGTTGTGGCTGCAACTGGTTTCGCTCTTTCCGCCGACCTACCGCGGCCGTCCCAATGGAAATCGCATCGACATCATGGAGAAGCTGGCGGCAATGCATCCTGCCTTCCTGCGCTTTCCGGGAGGAAACTACCTGGAAGGAGGCCGAATCGACAGCCGTTTCGATTGGAAGAAAATGATTGGTCCCCTGGTCGACCGGCCGACACATCCGACCACGTGGAGCTACCATTCCAGCGACGGCATGGGACTTCTGGAGTTTCTGAATTGGTGCGAAGACCTGCACATGCAGCCTGTTCTCGGTGTTTTCGCCGGCTACACGCTCGACGGACGGGTTGTGAAGCCGGGTCCCGATCTCGAACCCTACGTTCAGGAGGCACTGGAGGAGATCGAGTATGTGACCGGAGGGACGGACACCAGATGGGGCGGGTTGCGCGCGCGGGACGGACATCCGGCCCCGTTCCCGCTCCGCTATGTCGAGGTGGGAAACGAAGATAATTTCGACCGGGCCAAAACCTACGATGGCCGCTATGCCCAGTTCTATAAGGCGATCAAGGCGAAGCATCCGGAAATCCAGGTGATCGCCACCATGCCGGTGACAGGCATCACGCCCGACGTGGTGGATGACCACTACTACAAACGGGAGCAGGGCATGTTCGAAGAATCGAAGCACTACGACCGCGCCGACCGCAACGGGCCCAAGATCTTCGTCGGAGAATGGGCAACGCGGGAAGGGACGCCGACTCCGAACTTCGGCGCCGCGCTGGGCGATGCCGCGTTCATGACCGGCCTGGAGCGTAACAGCGATCTGGTGGTGATGGCGGCATACGCGCCACTGTTGGTGAATGTGAATCCCGGCGGGATGCAGTGGAGTTCGGATCTGATCGGCTACGACGCCCTGACCAGCTACGGTTCTCCCAGCTACTACGCCCAGGTGATGTTTGCTTCGTGTCTCGGCGACCACACGGTGAACTCGTCGCTTACGGGCGCCGGAGACCGCTTCTTTTATTCGGCCACCGCTTCGGCGAACAAACTGTGCCTGAAGCTGGTGAACGCGACGTCTTCCGAACAGCCTCTGACGATCATGCTACAGGGACCCGGCGCGGCCGCCCAAACGGCTCGCGGAAGCACACTGCGCGCAAATACGACATGGGCGACCAACACGATCCAGAACCCTAAGCGCATCGTGCCGGTGAATTCCACGGTCAACGTTCAGGGCGGCCGCATTGTCTTTGTCGCGCCGGCGTACTCGATTCAAGTGCTGGAAGTGGATCTGAAGTGACGCGGCCGCTCACGGACGCACGCCGCGTCGAAGGGAGAAAAGGCTGGAAATGACAACGAAACGAAGCAGGACTTTACTGATCACGCTGGGAATGGCATTCCCGGCGCTGGCGCAAGTGAAGACCGATGTGCCTCCCGCCGTACCCGGCGCCAAGCCGGTCACCGTGGAGCGCATTCAGATTCACGGCGGCGCCCTGGAAGGCAATCTGGAAGGCAATGCCGTGGACCGCGACGTCCTGGTGTTCCTGCCGCCCGGCTATGCCACCCACAAGAAGCGCCGTTACCCGGTCGTCTACGCCCTGCATGGGTACTCGATCGGCGCCGGGCAGTGGGCTCAGGAGATCCACGTCCCGCAAACCATCGAGGGGGCTTTCGCGCAGGGCGCGCAGGAAATGATCGTCGTGCTACCGGATTCCAAGACCGTGCACAACGGGTCGATGTATTCCAGCTCGGTGACCACGGGCGACTTTGAGCAGTTCATCGCGCACGACGTGGTCGCCTATATTGACGCTCACTACCGCACCATTGCCAAACGTACGAGCCGGGGGCTGGCCGGGCATTCCATGGGGGGTTACGGCGCCAGCCGCATTGGCATGAAGCACCCGGACGTTTTCGGCAGCCTGTACATCATGAGCCCGTGCTGCATGGCGGCGCGACAGGCCGGGCCGGCAAACCCGGCCGATGAAAAGGTGCTGGAAGGGGTGAAGACGCCCGCCGATTCTGCCAAGCTGCCCTTCGGCCTCCGCGCGCAGCTTGCCTCCGCCGCCGCCTGGTCGCCCAATCCGAAGAAACCGCCGCTCTTTCTCGACCTGCCGATCGAGAACGGAGCGGTCCGGCAGGACGTGATGGCGAAGTGGGCTGCGAACGCGCCTCTGGCGTTTGTCGATCAATACATCGGAAACCTGCGGCAGTATCGCGCAATTGCGATGGATGTCGGCGACCAGGACGGTCTGCGGGCCGGCGCGGCAAAGTTGCACGAAATTCTCGATAGCTACGGCATCGCCAACACCTTTGAAATCTATTCCGGCACCCACACGAGCGCGGTCGCCGACCGCCTCCAGAACCACGTCATTCCGTTCTTCAGCAAGAACCTGTGCGATAACGCAAACTGCCGGTGAGATCATGCCGCGATGCCCCAGGAAGTGCGCTGCGCGGCGTTCGTATCGCTGGTTGCCCTTCGTGTCACGGCGCCAACCGATGACGCGGAGCGGAACAACCGGTCATGGGCCGCGGACAACGGAAACGGCACGTATTCCAATCCGCTCTTTTGGGACGAGTTCTCCGATCCCGAGATGATTGGGGTAGGTCTCGACTCATAGCGGTCAGGCGCGACCATCCACGCCATGCTCGGCCATTCGATTCTGCACCCTCGAGATTTGGTCAACTGGCGTGTGATCGGCTAGGTCTTGGAACGGTCCAGGCATCTGGGCTCCCAGTTTTGCCAACGCGAACCGCTTCGGGCTCCCGGTCTTCCGGGCTACCGATCCTCTCGGACCTTGGACGCACAATCGCTTTGCGCAAGGTCTGCACGATCTATTCTTCCAGTTTAGCGACCAAGGCAAGATCTACGCCGTCTACGGCGCCAGCACGATATTTCTCCAAGGTCAGCGGGAAGTACTGCCTCGTCGGCGCCATACCGGGCGCATGGGGATTCCGGCGAAGCTGAACGCTCTTTCCGAAGGGACGCCGAACGGCATTCTGGGATGATCCCGAACACCGTCGGAGCGTAGCGACGCTGGCAACTCGATTGTGAGGGAAAGTGTTCGGCTTCGCCAAGAGAAACCTGTCCGGAGCGAAGCGGAGGAAGGGCGCCGACTAGCGGGCAAAGGGGTGCGGGGAAAGGCGGCAGGCCTTGCCCCGCCTCAGCTCACGGTGACTCTGGAGCGCGAATAGCGCTCCAGACATTGACGGTCAACTTCCGGATTGCCGACCATCCGCTCGGAGTTAACACGCCGAGTTTGCCAATTCCGAAATCCCATCCGCGAAGAACTTTGATCAGGTCCGCGATTGACCCATCAGGAATTGGGCGCATTCTTCGTGGCTGCCGCCCTGAGCGAGAGACCGTGAAGATCTGGCGTCCCATTTTCGGACGCCTCCAGCCCGTAAGCGAACGTCAGTTTGGTTTACCGTTGAATAGAATCAAGCATTCAGAGTCGGTAACGGAAGTGCATTGGCGAAAGACCTACATGTGGACCGCCCTTGAAGACTTCCGGTACGCGGTGGGCGTCCTCCGCCGGACTCCGACATTGACAACAGTCGCGGTCCTAACTTTGGCGCTCGGTATTGCGGCCACTACTACCGTTTTTGGCTGGATCGATGGGATGGTCCTGCACCCGTTTCGCGGTGCGACAGATGACGGACAGCTAGCCGTCCTGGAATCCGTCCGTGCCAGCGGCATCCAGGCTCCCGGCGTTTCCTATGCCGACTGCCGGGACTTCCAGGACAGCCTCCAAAGCATCTCCGGAATGCTGTTGAACCAACATGTTCCCGTCTCGGTCGGCGACGGAGAGAAGGCCTATTCCGCGTGGTTCGAACTGGTCTCCGGAAACTACTTCGACGTCCTGGGCGTAAAGCCAATCCTGGGCCGCACGTTCACTCGCGACGAATACGGCGACCGGGCTAAAGCGTTGACGGCGGTCATCAGCTACCGGCTG
This sequence comes from Bryobacterales bacterium, assembly GCA_027452065.1. Taxonomy (GTDB): domain Bacteria; phylum Acidobacteriota; class Terriglobia; order Bryobacterales; family Bryobacteraceae; genus JAJYKC01. The sequence goes on along the minus strand of DAIDHC010000174.1, from coordinate 18,979 downwards.
TGGCAAGAGTATTTCCGGGGCGACACGTCCATTCTTGGCCGCGTCGAGCGCATTAACCGGCACGAAGTCACCATCGTCGGCGTGGCGCCTCCGGAATTTCACGGCGATTTTCCGGGAATCGCGTTCGACGGCTGGATACCGGTGTCGCTGACCGGCGAACGCGAGCGCAGTGCGCGGAACTTCCAGGCCATCGTCAGGCTGAAACCCGGCGTCAGGATCTCCGAGGCAAGCGCCGAAGTGGCGGCGGTTGCCGCTCGCCTTGCACTCGCCTTTCCGAAGACCAACCAGGGAGTCGGCGCACGGATTGTACCGATCTGGAAGGCGCAGAATGGAGCGTCAAGCATTTTGGCATCGCCGCTGGGAATCCTCGGAGCGGCCGGCGGACTCGTGCTGCTGATTGCGTGCGCCAATGTTACCAATCTTCTGCTGGCTCGTTCCATATCTCGACAGAGGGAGTTCGGCATCCGTGCCGCCCTGGGCGCGGGTCCGGGTCGGTTGGGCCGGCAGTTGGTTTCCGAAAGCCTGCTGCTGGCCGCTTTGGCGACCCTTGCAGGGTTGCCTCTCGCGTTGTGGTTTCAGGGCCTCCCCGTGTACCTCGTGCCGCCTACGGGAATACCGGTGTACCTTAACGCCCACCCGAGCGCTCGCGTGTTCCTTTTTGCCGCTTTGGTCTGCCTGGCGTCCGCCCTGCTCTCTGGTCTGCCTCCCGCGTTTCAATCCGTGCGCCGCAGTGTAGTGGATGCACTGAAGCAAGGAGGAAGAAGCGATACGCAGAGCGGACAGTCGCGACGCATCTCCGGGCTAGTTGTGGCGGCGGAAGTGGGCCTGGCATTCGCGGCGCTCGTGACGCTTGGATTGTTTCTCCGGAGCCTCTCCGGATTGGAGAACACTCCGGCCGGATTCGATCACCGCAACGTGACGGTGTGCCGTCTTTTCCTGACGACGAACAACTATACAGCGACTGAGGAGCAGCAGTTTTCGCGGCAGCTCCGGGAACGCCTGCTCGCCGCGCCAGGTGTGACGGGCGCCGCTTATTCCGACTCGATTCCGCTCGGCTTCGGACTAGGGAAATGGAACGACATTATCGTCGACGGCTACGCGGCGATGCCCGGCGAGAACATGGCTGTTCATCATGCCTCGGTGTCGCCAGGCTACTTCGACGTGCTGCGGATGCCGCTTCTCTCCGGACGCGATTTCAAGCCTCAGGACAACCGAGACGCGCCTCGCGTGATGGTCGTAAACGAATCCTTCGCGCAGCGCTTTTTCGACGGACGCGATCCCGTGGGCCGCCAGGTGTGGATTTATGGAAAACCGTTCGCGATTGTGGGAATGGTGAAGGATAGCAAGTACTTCAGCCTGTCTGAAGCACCGCAACCATACTTTTACATGTCTTTTGACCAGGTACACTACGGAAGTGGCGAAAGCGGTGTGGCCGTCTATGCCCGCACCGACCGCGATGCCCGCGGTTTGGTCTCCGTACTCCGCCACGAAATGTCGGCCATCGATCCGAACTCGACCGGCCTGACGGCCATGCCGCTGTCCGATTACATCTCGGCCGCCTGGTTCGGGCCACGGCTCATCTCGTTCTTCCTCGGTGTGCTCGGCGTTATCTCCATCTTGCTCGCCGCTGTCGGCCTTTACGGAGTTATGGTTCACGCCGTGAGCCAGCGGACCCGGGAAATCGGTATTCGCATGGCGCTGGGTGCCGACCGTGAAGGCGTGCTCCGGATGGTCTTGAGACGAGGCTTGTTGCTAGCCTTATCGGGGGTCGCCGCCGGACTCGCCATCACCCTGGCGGCGACCCCACTTATCGCGCCTCTACTGTACCGTGTCAGTCCGGCGGACCCTGTAAGCATATTGGGAGCAGCGGTGTTCCTATCTGTGGTTGCCGTACTTGCAAGCCTGATCCCAGCGTTGCGAGCTACCAGGATTGACCCGATAATCGCGCTCCGCCAGGAGTGACCTGCCAAGTCCCAGTGACAAGCATGGGCGGGTTAATGAGACGGTGCGCTTTTGGTGCACCGGATAGAAAAATGCCCCACGATGGGAAGTGGCCGCCGTGTTAAACATTCGGCTTCCCACGGTTTTTGCGCATTGAATCGCCGCGCATCTCGATGCGGCGGGCGTTGTGAACGAGGCGGTCGAGAATCCCGTCAGCCAACGTGGGATCGCCGATCTGCTCGTGCCACCGCGAGACGGGAAGTTGCGAAGTGAGGATCGTCGAACGTACCTGGTAGCGGTCCTCGCAGATCTCCCAGAAGTCGCCCCGCTCGGGTTCGGACAGGTGAGCCATGGCCCAGTCGTCGATCACCAGAACATCGATGGGGCTGAGGCGGGCCAGCAAACTGCGCAAGCTGCCGTCTGCCCGCGCCATCGCGAGATCACGAAACAACGACTGAGCGCGCGTGTAGAGCGCAGCGTACCCGTGGCGGCATGCCTTTTGCGGAAGGGCGCAGGCTACGAAACTCTTGCCGACACCAGTTGGTCGAAGGGAAAAAGATGTTTTCGTGCGTCCCGACCCATGCGGACTGCCGCGTTAGGGAACGGATCACACTCTTATCGAGGCCGCGGGCGGTCCGATAGTCGATCTCCTTCACGCATGCGTTCGGCGTGCGCAGCTTGGCATTCTTCAAGCGTCATGAGAGTGCTTGGTTTTCCCTCCAGTTCCACTGTTGATCCACCAACAGGCCGAATCGTTCCAGGAAGCTCAGCTCGCGAGCCGACGGATCTTGTTCCTGCGGCTTCAGTGCGTCGGCCATTCCAAGAAGACGCATGGCTGCCAGTTTTTCGATCATTGGTTGTTTCAGCATGGTCGTCTCCTCACTCGAAGTACTCTGCGCCACGGATGTTGTCGTGCTGAGGCGGTGGCGATGACGGCGGCGGAGTGCTCGGAGGAATCACGTCGGGCGAGTTCTTCAGGATCGACTTGACGCTTTGATAACGGCACGCTCCGGTAAGCAGTGCCCGTTCAGCCGCAGCTTCCACACGAGCCGGTGAGTACTGATCGGCGAGCCGAATGATTCCCAGACAGGATCGGTAGCCCATCTCCGGGTGCGGCTTGCCGGCGAGAATGCGTTCAAACAGCCGAGCAGTATGTGGGCCTATGGTCTGAGCCCAGTGCACCATCCGCGACGGGGTCCATTCAAGATGCGCCTGGTGGGAACGCGGACGGTGCTCGGCAATCGTGACGGCGTGTCCATGGCCGTGTGCGCGTAAGTGTGACGCCACGCGCTGACTCTTGTGGAAGGTCTCGATGGTCGCCGGCGTCGAGCGTACTCCCACCAGTTCTTGAACCAGGTTGTAAGGCACGCTGTGGTAGTTCGTGTCGAAGGCGATGTGATAGTCGATGTTGACTCGGGCGCGGTACCATTCGCTCAGGTCGAAACGCTCGGCGGGCAGCGGACTCAGAGCGGGCTTGTCCACCGCCACGAACTGTGTCTCTCTGGAGCCCTCGCGCTTCCGGAATGGCCGCTGATTGACCCGTTCGCGCAGTTCCCGGATCGCCTGGTTCAGTTCTTCTATCGAGAAGAACTTTCGATTCCGCAGCGCCGCGATGATCCAACGCTCGGCCAACTGCACACCCGATGGCCTTATCGCGAGGCTTGTACGGCCGTGCTGGGACCACGCCGACGCCGTAATGCATGGCCATCTCCTGATAGGTCGGATTTAGATCGGGATCGTAGCGGCAGGCTTTGGTGACGCCGGTCTTGGTGTTGTCAGGCACCACCAGCTTTGGCACACCGTGATAGAACTCGAAGGCCCGTACGTGAGCACCAATCCAGCTTGCCAACTGCTCGTCGGCAGTGGCTTCGGCGTAGGTGTAGGAACTGGCTCCCAGCACGGCGACGAATAGATGCGCCTGCTGCACGGGGCCGCCACGCGGGTCATGGATCGGTATCGTTGTTCCTGCCCAATCCACGAACAGCTTCTCGCCGGCCTTGTGCTCCTGCCGCAGCACCACATCCTGTTTCCGCCGCCACCGCTGGTACAGCTCGCAGAAGCGGCTGTACTGGTAGCCGTCCGGGTTTTCCTGCCGGTACTCCCCCCAAAGCAACTGTTGAGTCACGTGTGAATGTTGCTGCCACTGGCGACGAAGATCGGCGAAGTCGGGCATCGCCAGCACTGTCGGGCGACTGCGCGGCGGACCGCCGAATAACGCGGCCTCAAGCCGGTCATCATCCCACTCTGGTCCGAGCGGCTACGTAATCTTGGCGGCCTCGGCTCGCTGTAAATACTCGTGGGCGGTGCCGAGGCCAATCGAGCAACACCGGGCGATCTGCCGTAGCACCAGGCCCACATCGAACTTCAACCGAAGAACTTCTTTGATCTTGCGCACGGACAATCTCCTGGCTGGCACGCTGATCCTCCCTTTCGAGGGGAGGCTGCCTGCCATTGTGTTATCCAGCTCTACTACGTGCCTGTAGATATCATTCGGCGAAGCCGAACGCGATTCCGGGATCGGCCTGAACGGTTCGGCTTCATCCCGGAACCGGTGTTCACCTTCGTCCCGGAACACCGTTCGGAATTATCCCGGAACCGCGTTCACCTTACCCCGGATTCCCCAGCGCACACGTACCGATGAAGTGCGAAAGCTCGCCGAGTCGTGGGAAGTGACTTCAATCAGCGAAGAAGAAAGCCTGGGGATCGGCCAAGGCTACCCGTTGAGGGATCGCCGCCCGCTGCCCTTCGAGTTAGCGCCACCCGATTCCAGTCCGAGTTTGGGAACCACGTTGCACCAGGGAGGCATCGACGGCACGGTTATGGCGGAGTGGTGGGGCTTTTCCATATGGCCGTATTTTGGCCTGCCCGGCAACCTCAAGTGCACGCCATCGATGTGGGTGAAGCCGACCCGATTTCCTCTCCCTACGACCGCCGCGACGACTTCTCGGGGCCTCTGCTTCAGGTGGTCCGGCGGTGGAATCACCTTCCTGACGATTTTCAGTAGTCTTTGACCAAGCGGCCGGGCTATCTCCGATTGCATTCGCCGGCTGCGCCTGGGTTTTTGGTGGACGCGAAATTCGCTTACGCATCGCGCTATCGGACCGGAGTCCATAGCCAGCACCGAGTTGGACGCCAGCGGTCTCCCAGCCAGCGATGTGGCCGGACTGGCGCCGGTAGACCTTTCATTTGCCCGGTGTCGGAATCAGGCTCAATTCCGAAATGCTCGCGCTCGAGGAATTCGATCAAACAACGGGAGAGTCGGTCCGCGAGCCGCGAATTCCGGATGCATTCCAGTGGAAGACCTTTCAGGGGGGCGCTTCGCCGCGTTTCATTCTCCAGACAAGAAGCCGGCAATACGTATTGGCCGGGGAACCGCAAAGGCTGGCGATCACGGTCAAGATTGGTTTGACATCGGTAGAGGATCGTGATAATCCTATCCCAAGTAATTAAAGCGCGAAATAAAAAGATCAACGTCGATCGGAAGCAAGTGGCGCTTTTGTTTCTCCGTCTTGCTGTTTCTGTCGTTTTCAAGGGCGCTCTGGGTCGCGTCCGTCGTCGAGGCGCCGTTCACGCAGTCTAAACCCGGTCGTTTATTTTTTCACCGGAGCAACTCAAAGCAAATATCCGGCGATTCCACCACTTAGAACAAGGAGCAATGTGAAGAAAACATTCTTGGTCCTCAGCGTTTTGGCGCTTGGAGCGGTGACCGCGCCGGTATGCGTATATGGACAGGCCGACATGGCGACGATTACGGGAACGGTCACCGACAGCAGCGGGGCGGTTGTGCCCGGGTGCGTGGTGACGTTGGTCAACGTGGGGACGAACGCGAAGACGTCCGTGAAAACGGACGCCAACGGGGGATATATCGCGACGCCGCTGCGGATCGGGAACTATTCCGTCAGCGTGGAAGCGTCCGGATTCAAGCCGGAGACGAGAAGCGGAATAACTCTGGACGTTCAGGACCGGTTGAGGATCGACTTCACGCTGCAGATCGGCTCGGTGAGTGAAGCGATCAATGTAAGGGAAGCCACGCCACTAATCGAGTCGGAGTCTTCCGCGCTTGGCGACGTGGTGGGAAGCGCGCAGATCACCAGCCTTCCGTTGAATGGCCGCGATTTTACCCAGTTGGCTACGTTGACCACGGGCGTCGTCAAGATCACCGAAAATGGCGGGGGCATCAACGGAGCCACGTCACCGACGAACGGCAACGCGGGAGGGGCGTTCGCGGTGAACGGTACGCGCGGAAACCTCAACAATTTTCTGTTGGACGGCATCGATAATAACTCCAACGACAACGCGGGAAACGTATTAAAGACGAACGTGGACGCAATCGAGGAATTCCGGGTTCAGACCAGCAACTACTCGGCGGAGTTCGGCCGCAGCGGCGGAGCGGTAATCAACGCGACGATCAAGTCCGGGACCAACGGATTCCACGGGACCGTGTTCGAGTTTCTCCGGAACTCGGCGCTGGACTCGCGCGGATACTTCGAGCCGTCCGATCAGGCCAAGGCGCCCTTTCGTCAGAATCAGTATGGCGGCACGCTGGGCGGGCCCATCGTGAAGAACAAGACTTTCTTCTTTCTCGACTACCAGGGAACGCGGATCGGAACCGCGCAGACTTATTTGTCGACTGTGCCAACCGCGGCCGAGATTGGCGGCAATTTCAGCGCCCTTTATGACGGCCAGCCGACCAGTCAGATTTACGATCCAAAGAGCACGTCCACGGTGAATGGCCAGCCCGTACGGACGCCTTTCCCCGGAAACATCATTCCCGCTGAGCGAATGGATCCGATCAGCCACGCCGTGGCGCAACTCTATCCGGCGCCGAACGTCGCGGGAGCGCTGGCGAACAACTACGTCGTGAACGCGCCCGGCAACGAGAGTATTCACCAGGCCGATGTGCGCGCGGATCATAATATTTCCGAGCGGCAGCAATTGTTCGTGCGCTTTTCGTTGAGCCAGACGTACCGCTTTCAGCAACCGCCGCTGCCCGGTCTGGCAGACGGCGGAAGCTACAGCACCGGCCAGTATTTGGACGACACGCGAGGGCTCGCCATCGGCCACACGTTTACGTTGAGTCCCACCATGGTGAACGAACTGCGGCTTGGCTTTAATCGCGAGCACTATGTCGACAACACTCCGGCTTATGGGCAAAAATATCCGCCGGCCGGCCTCGCGGTTCCCGGCGTTCCCGACAACGGCACGGTCAATGGACTTACTCTGTTTCAGCCGAACGGATATCACAGGCTGGGCGAACCCGGCTACACACCGACCACCAGCACGAGCCAGGAGGTTCAGCTCGGCGATACGCTCAGCATCGTTCGTGGGAAGCACACCCTGAAGATGGGGCCGCAAGTGCGCCTGAGCCAGTTCAATCTGTTCCAGATCGGCCAGCCGCGAGGCGCGTTCTCCTTCAGCGGGCAATTCACGGCGGATTCGGCTTCCTCGGGCGATGGAAGCGGCAACGGGCTGGCTGACATGCTGCTGGGCCTCCCTGTCAATTCCACCATCTCGACGCTGACCTATTTTGGAAATCGCCAACACACGTACGGCGGATTCATTCAGGACGATTACAAGATCGCCCGGAACCTGACATTAAACCTGGGTCTGCGCTACGACTACACAACTCCGCTGTACGAGGCACACAATCAGCAGAGCAATTTCGACTTCGCGACCGGACAACTGGTGGTGGCCGGACAGAACGGCGCCTCTCGTGGCCTCGTGACTACCGACAACAACGACTTCGCCCCGCGAGTCGGCCTGGCATGGAATCCGTTCAAAAACACGGTGATCCGCTCCGGTTACGGACGCTTCTTCAGCTATCAGGAGATCCGAACGGGCGATCCGCTGCAACTGGCCTACAACCTACCCTTCTTCTATCAGCCGACGTTCATCAGCGACGGGGTTACGCCGCTGCTGACCGTTTCCGGCGGCTTTCCGCCCCTGAATCCGAGTCAGGCGATCGACGCCGGCGTTACCGCCTCCGGCTCCGGCGTCGGCTCCCACTTGCATGCCCCGGTACTGGACGAATGGAACTTCAACATTCAACAGCAGCTCCCCAGCAACATCCTGCTCGAGATCGCCTATGTGGGTTCGAAGGCGACGCATCTGCAGACGCTGCTCGATCCGAACCAGATCATGACCCCTGGGCCGGGCGATATTCAGTCGCGGAGGCCTTATCCGCAGTACGGACCGTTCACCGACATCGTAAACCGGGGGAACTCAAGCTTCAACGCGCTGGAGCTGAAGGCGGAGAAGCGGCTTTCGAACGGACTGATGTTTCTGAGCGCTTTCACTTACAGCAAGTCGATGAACGACCAGCCGGAGATCTGCTGCTCGTCTCCGTGGCCGCAGAATTCCTACAATGTGTCGGCCGACCGGGGAGTGTCGGACTTCAACGAGAAATACCGCTGGGTGTCGAGCTTCGACTACCAACTGCCGGTAGGGAAGGGCCAGCGTTATCTCGGATCGAGCCGGGTGGGCGACCTCGTCCTGGGCGGTTGGCACCTGGGCGGGATTTACACGATGCGGAGCGGGTTTTATTTTTCGCCGCTGATGGGTTACGACCCTTCGAACACGGGCTCGATCGGCTTGGTCCGCACGGATCGTACCTGCAACGGCAACCTGCCTTCCGGCCAGCAGTCCCCCAGCCTTTGGTTTAATCCGAACTGTTTCCCGCTGCCCTCGACGTACGCCTTTGGCAACGCGGGAAAGAACGTTCTGGTTGGGCCGGGCGGAGTGTCGATGGATTTCGCGCTGCGGAAAGTTTTCGACATCACCGAGCACCAGAACCTGGAGTTCCGCGCCGAGTTTTTCAACGCCTTCAATCACCCGGTTTTTGCCCAGCCGGACAACTACATCACCGATGGTCCCGGCGCGGCGGGTGTAATTACCTCCACCGTGCTGCCGCAACGAGAGATCCAGTTCGCTTTAAAGCTCTACTTCTGACGAGCGGACGGGCGCGCCGGCAGGGAAAGGAAGACATGAGAGCAGATGCAGCCATGGCGCGGCGGGCGTTCCTGCGCTCCGCCGCCGCCGTTTTCCCGCTGGCCAGAGGCGCGGCTCAAATGCCGGCGCACCTTTGGGAAGGCTACAGCTTCGGTAACGGGACGCCTCCGCCGGATCGTCTGGATCAAGGTCCGTTCACCATCGATCAGGACGCGGGTTGGAGAACTCTTGTTACAACCACGCCCTCGACGGAGCACATTCGCAACTACGGCCTCGGCCTGGTGGGCTACACGTGGGAGGAGAACGGTCCAGCGATTCCGGTTCGCAAAGGTGTTCAGACGCTTGAAGCGGCGGTGGAGCAGATGGCGAGCCTGCCCTTCGTCGATGTGCTTTACATTCGCTGCGACTGGCGTCATGTGCAATCGCAGCCCGGAAAGTTGGATCTGCATCCGGTATGGAAATTGACCGCGGACGCGGCGCAGCGTCACGGTCTGTGCTTTGCGTTTCGGGTGCAGCTTTCCAATCCCGAGATTCAGCCCGCCGACATCGCGCTGCCGCCGTTTCTGCGCGGCAGGGTTCCGCTGGTGAAGATTGGGAAGCTGGCCAGGAACGGCCGGGAAGTGGAGTTTGTCGAGCCCCGTTACGATCATCCCGAGTTTCAAAAAGCGTTCCGGGAATTCAACAGCCTGCTGGCGGCCCGATTCGACGGCGATCCGTTGGTGGAATGGATGGACCTGATGATGTATGGGTTCTGGGGCGAGGGCCACACCAGCGATTTGCCGAATCCGTTTCCCGATTACCGGACCGGCAGAGAAACTTTTCTCGAGATGACGCGCCTCCAATTGAATGCTTGGAAGCGCACCGCGCTGGCGGTCAACACGCAGCCGGATATCAGCGGGGTCGGCAACAACGAGGTGCTCGACCTGGCGGTCCGCTCCGGCTGCTGGGTTCGATCCGACAGCATCATCTCCGAGGAGCCGATGCAGATCGAGGAGCTTGCCAACCGGCCGCCGGAACTGCCGGCGATTCTCGAAGACGGAAGCTTGCGCCAGTACGACGTGCGGAAGATTCCGGTCGACAAGGCCGGAGTGAATCTGCGCGAGAACGCCATGCTCCACGTCCTGGATCTGGGCGCCAATTACTGGTCCTTGTGGACGGAGGCGGCGAACCTTGAGGAATACAACGCCCGCTATCCGGAGGGCTTTCGGGCGCTGCAGCGGCGTATGGGGTATCGTGTCCGTCCGGCGTGGGTCTGGCAGCGTAAGCGGATGGGTGCGACGGAGGTAATTATCGGCGTGGCCAACGACGGGGTAGCGGGAATCCCCGGTGCGCTTCGGCTGACGTTAGAAATGCCGGAGCGAAAATTCCGTCTGGGCGGCGTGCTCGACGCCGGTCATCCGCATGGCGGGAAAATACGGGAAGCGGCATTTCTGTTGCCGCCGGAGATCGACAGCGGGCAAGTGCGGCTTCACGCGGAACTGGAAACAAAGGGCGGCGTGCGGCGTCCTCTCCGCTGGGCATGCGCACAAGCGCTGAATGCCGACGGTTCGTTTTCGATCGAGCTGGCAAGGGCCGGCGCCCTGGGCTGGCTCAAAGGCGTTTAATCTTTTCCGGCATCCTGCCGCTTGAGAATCGTCCCCGGCCGGGCGCCGGTATGGCGGCCGTGATCGAGAACGATCTTTCCGTTGACGATGACGTACTCCACGCCGGTCGCATACTGGTGCGGCTTTTCATACGTGGCGTTGTCGATGATGCGTCCCGCGTCGAAGACGGTGACGTCGGCCATCATTCCGGGGCGAAGAATGCCGCGGTCGAGGATTCCGATCTTCGCCGCGTTGGCAGAAGTCATTTTGCGGACGGCTTCCTCCATCGTCAGCACATGTTCGTCTCGAACGTAGCGCCCCAGAATACGCGGGAAGGTGCCGTAGTAGCGCGGATGAGGATGTCCCGCGCTCAGCGGCCCCTCAGTCGCGACCGCGGTGCCGTCGGAGCCGATCGATACGAACGACTGCTGGAGGGCGAAGCGCATGTCCTTTTCCGAATGATGAAAATAGACCGTCGGAACGGACCCACCATTGTCTTCGAGCAACTGGAACAGGACGTCGAGCGGCGGCTTGTTCAGCGCCGCAATCACCTGGTTCATGCGCATGCCCTCGAATTTCTTGTAGCCGGGATTCGATAGCGACACAAGCAGCATGCCGTCCCATCCGCCGGTCGCGGTGTAGTGGTCGTACCAGTTCGAGCCGGGGATGCCATTGAGAATTTCGCTTTCGAGCCTTGGCCGCAGAGAGGGATCCTTGAGGCGCGCAATCATAGCCTGCTCGCCGCCTTCATGGGCCCAGGGAGGAATGATGGTCGCCAGATCGTTCTGGCCGGCGCGATAAGGGTAGACGTTGGCCTGTACCTGCACGCCCTGCTCGCGGGCGCGCGCGATGGAGGAAATCAACTCCGGCATCTGGCCCCACATGGAATGCTCGGCGATTTTCAGATGAATGATGTCCACCGGGACACCGGCACGGCGCCCGATATCGATGGCCTCCGCGACGGATGCGAAAACTCCGCGGCCTTCGGTTCGCATGTGTGTTGAATAGCTGCCTCCAAAGGGCGCGGCGGCCTGGCACATCGCAACCAAAGTGTCCGTATCGATCCAGGACCCCGGTGGGCCGCTCAGGGAGCTGCTCACACCGAGTGCTCCCTCTTCCATCGCCTTTCGGACGAGCGCGCGCATCTCATCCAGTTCGGCCGATGTGGGCGGTCCGGAACGTTCGCCGCGCACATAGGTCCAAATCTGGCTTGAACCTACGTAGCTTCCCACGTTGGTGGAGATTCCCTGCCGGAGCAGACGCGCGAAGTAGCCCGTGAAATCGCTCCAGTCGGGAACGCCGCCGCCTGGGAGTACGCGCCGGGATGAAGGAGTCTGCTTGCCGCCGATGGGACCGGCGGATTCTCCTTCGCCCAGGATCATGGAGGTTACGCCCTGGCGGATCATGCTTTGCGCGTTTCCATCGACGATCAACGTGTAGTCGGAGTGGTTGTGCATGTCGATAAAACCGGGAGCGACGGTGAGACCGCCGGCTTCGACCACGCGTTTGGCGCTCATGGACCCGCAGTGACCCATGGCGACGATCCGGTTGCCGCGGATCGCAACATCGCCCAGAAAGGACGGGTTGCCGGTGCCATCTACGATACGTCCGCCGCGAATGAGGAGATCCGCCTCCTGAGCCTGCGCGGTAATCCCGGCAATCAGAGCCCCCAGGGCCAAAAGGACAAATGACGTACTCACGAAGCTCAGTTTATTACGGGATCGGGAATTGGCGAAAACCAAATAGGGGATAAAGGCAAGGCAAGGCAATATTTCTCCCAGAAAAGGTAAGCATCACGCGCCGCTGGCGATCAAAATGCGATAACCTACCGGAATGCGGGCCATCGCGTGCTTCCTGCTCCTATCGGCGGCGGCATTGGGCCAGGCGAATCCCTTTTCCGACCGGCTGTACCCGATCCTGAAGAACGCCGGATGTCCTACGTGCCACAACAGCAATGGCGTAGCCTCCGCCACGCGCCTGCATTTCCCGGATGGTTCGGCACCGGCGGAACGCACTGAAGCCTTCGGCCGCTCGCTGGTGCGGTTGGTGGACCGGCAGCATCCCGAAGAGTCGCTGTTGCTGAAGAAGCCCACGAAACGCATTCCGCATGCGGGCGGGGAACGCATTAAGCCCGGGAGCGCGGAAGAAACGGCGCTGATTTCCTGGATCCGGTTTCTGGCGGCGATGCCGGCCGACGATGTGGCGGCCGCATTAAAGTACGAAGAGGGCGGTCCCGATGCGGGCAAGCCTGAAGGCGCGGTTTTGCGCAGGCTGACGAACAGCCAGTACAACAACACGGTGCGCGACTTGCTGGGCGACCAGACGGCGCCCGCGGAGCAGTTCCCCCCCGAGGACTTCGTCAGTGGATTCAAGGATCAATACGACGCGCAAAACCTGTCCCCGCTGCTCGAAGAAGCCTACAGCAGCGCGGCGGAGAAACTGGCGCGGAATGCTTTTCGCAACGGCGACTTGCATCGTCTGATCCCTTGCCAGCCCGGGCCGGGCTGCCGCGAGGCATTCGTGAAGGAGTTCGGGCGAAAGGCGTTCCGCAGACCGCTCGATGAGGGCGAGCGGCGGCGGTATGTGGCTTTGTTTAACCGGGAGAGTGGATTCCTGGCGGGCGCGCAATTGGTGGTGGAGGCGATGCTTCAATCGCCCAATTTTCTATTTCGACTGGATGAGACGGCGAACCCGGCCTGGAAGCCCTACGCCGCGGCCAGCCGACTGTCGTACTCCTTGTGGGACAGCATGCCGGACGGCGCGCTGCTGGACGCGGCGGCGCGGGGAGATCTGTCGTCGCCGCGGCGGATTGAAGCCGAGGCGCGGCGAATGCTGCGAGATCCGCGCGCGCATCAGGCAATCGACGAATACGTTTCGGAGTGGCTGCGGTTCGACCGCATTTTGACCAGCAGCCGGGACCGTCGCCGCTATCCCAAGTTCAGCCGTGAAACCGCCGTGGCGATGACGGAAGAAGCGAGGATGTTCATCTCCGACCTGGTTTGGAACGACCGCAATTTCATGGACGCCTTCAGCGCCGGCTATGGATTCGTCAATGCGGATCTGGCGTCCATCTACGGAGTGCCCGCTCCGGCGCAGGATTTCGCCCGCGTCGCGTTCACCCCGGAATCGGAAAGAGCGGGCCTGTTGGGGCAGGCGCTGTTCCTGTCCCTGTCGGCGAAGCCGGAAGATTCTTCTTTGACAGGACGCGGCCTGTTTGTACGGGAGCAGTTCCTTTGCCAGCATGTTCCACCGCCGCCGGCGGGGGTGAACACAAATCTGGCGCCGTCCACCGAGGCCCATCCGCAAACGAACCGCGAGCGGATGAGCGAGCACGCGACGAATCCTTTCTGCGCTACCTGTCATAATCTGATCGACCCGATCGGCGCCGGGTTTGAGAAATTCGATGCCGTCGGCGCGCGGCGGGATCAGTACGAGCTGGTTTTCTACGGCGGGCATCACGGCGGGCCGCGCCAACCGCCAAAGACCGTTGAATTGACCATGGACACGAAGGGCTGGGTGGCCGGCACTCCCGATTCGAACTTCTCTTCGCCGAGGGAACTGGGCCTCATTCTCGCCAAAACGCCGCTTTGCCAGGAATGCATGGTGAAGCAGTATTTCCGCTACGTCACCGGCCGGATGGAGACGCCCGCCGATTCACGGCTTATCCGGCGAGTCTATGAAGACTTCCGGCAATCGGGTTTTCATTTCCAGGAACTCATGATCTCGCTGGTTCGCAATCGGGAGACGATGTTGGAGGAAAGGAACACGTATGTCGCACGTAATCACAAAGCGCTTTAGGATCTCCCGCCGGCGGCTGCTGAAGGGCGTGGGCGCATCGATGGGCCTGCCGCCGCTCGTGTCGATGTTCAATTCCGCCGGCACCGCCTATGCCGCGGACCTGGGCGTGGCGGGCATAAAGAAGGAAGCGCCGATCGAGAACCGCTTCGTCCTATGGTTCAACGGCAATGGCATTCCGGAGCGATACTGGATTCCCGCCGAAACCGGGGCGAATTACCGCCTGACGCCGTGTTTGACGCCGCTGGCGCCGTACCGCGACGACATTCATATCGTCACGGGTCTGGATAACTTCGCGGCCGGGCTGCCCGGTCCGGGCAATGGGCACCACAACTCGATGAGCGGCTTGATGACCTGTACCCGGTACAGCGGCCGGGGCGCCAGCGGGGTCTCGATCGACCAGGCCATTGCCGGCAAGGTCGGAGGCGACTCGAGGTTCCGTTCGCTGCAGCTCGGCGTCGCGCAGGAATCGTTCGGGGAAAGCATCCAGCGGAACATGAGCTGGACGGGCTTCGATCGCGCGCTTCCGCCCGAGATGCTGCCGGATCGCCTCTTCGATCGGCTGTTTGGCCGCCGGGAAGAAGGGTGGATCGACCGCAAGCGAAGCATCCTCGATACGGTGATGGAAGACGCCTCCGCGTTGAAGAAGGACCTTCCCAAGGACGACCGGTTGCGAGTGGATGAGCAGATGGCCTCGGTGCGCGACGTCGAACGCGCGATCACCACTCTGCCGCCTGAGTACCGCGACCTGAATCCTCCCGAGTACGAGGACATGAAGGACTGGCCGCGTATCGCGAAACTCCAGAGCGACCTGCTGGCACACGCCTTGATCACGCGCCAGACCCGCGTCGCCTCCTACATGCTGACGAAGTGCCAGAGCATCTGCCGGTTCCCGTGGCTTGGTTACACCGCGGCCCGGCATCACGACTACACGCACGCCGACGGCCGGGCGCCGGGGGCGGACGGCGTCGAAGGGCAGCGCATCATGCGCGATATTTGCCGCTGGCACGTGGAAGAGTTCGCCTACCTCGTGGGCCGCCTGAAGGCGACACCGGAAGGAGACGGCAATCTTCTGGACCATTGCTGCCTCGTCTTCGTCCACGAGCATGCCGAAGCGAATCCGCACAAGAACAACGGTCTGGCCATGATCCTCGCGGGGCACGCCGGACGCCTGGCGACCGGGCGCCACACGGAAACCACGGGCACGGTCGGAGATCTGTATCTGACGCTCGCCGACGATGTGTTAGGGGCGGGCCTTGGCGCGTTCCCGACCTTCAACCGGAAGCTGACCGAGATCCTGGCGTAGGCTAACGCTCCGTTGTCTGAGGGACCGGCTTCGCACTCGATGCCGCCTTGAGAATGCGGCAGTCCGGTTTCGCCCGCCGCAGTTTCTCAAGCCCGGCGGCGGTGATTTTCGTGCCCGTGAGGTCGACGGATCGAAGCGCCCGCATCGAAGCCAGAATCGGAACCGCGTCATCGCCGATGCGTTCGCAATCGTGCAAATCCAGCGACTCAAGCTGCGGGAGGCTTCCAATCGTCACCAGGCCGCGCGCCGTGATCATGGTGTCTTCCAACCGCAAGCGCCGCAAATGCTTGAGCGTCGCGATGGCTTCGAGACCGGGCTGGGCAAAGCTGACGGACCAAATTCCCGAGTCCTCGCGCTGCTCGCCTCCGAGATCGAGATATGTCAGGTTCGGCAGTTGCCGCAGCGGCTGCAGGCCCGCATCGGTGAGTTTATTGCCGCCCAGGGTCAGTTCTCGAAGATTGGATAAAGAGGCAAGCGCCTCGACGCCGGAATCGGTTACCAGAACATAGCCGATATTGAGCACCTCGAGAGAAGTGAGAGCGGAGAGGTGCTGGAGGGTGTTATCGGTAATCTTCGTGCCTTCGAGATCGAGACGCTTGAGGTGCTTCCATGTCTTCAGCGCCGAGATACCCTCATCGGTGATCAGCTCCGCGTATCGAAGGTTCAGATCGGATATAGCCGGCGCGTTTTTCAACTGCCTCAGCCCGTGATCGCCGATTCGTGTCTGGGACAGATTCAGCCGGCTCAGGGTGGGAAGGTTTGCGAGACTGGCGAGGTCGGAGTCGCCCGTCCAGCTCGCGCGAAGATCCACAGCGACAACCCGGCCCTGGGCGTCGCGCGTGATGGCGCCACCCGCATCCGCGATCCAACTCAAGAGATCCCGATCTCCCGTGGAAGCGGTGGCGCCGAGCTGCGCGACAAGAAGCACAACAGCGAAACGCATGGCTACCCGCTCCCCCTTCGCGCGGGCAGCGCGGAATCGCGATCGAAGACAATGCCGCAGTCGGGAAGCGCGGTTTTGAGCCGCGCCAGCCCCTTCTCGGTGACGAGAGTGTGATAGAGGTTCAAATTCCTCAGCGTCCGCATCGAAGAAAGATCCTCGACGCCGGCGTCGGTGACTTTCGCCATATTGAGAGACAAGTCCCGCAGATTGGGCAGTTTTTTCAATGGATCGAGAGCGCGATCGTCGACCCTCGTGTAGTCGAGATTCAAGAACGCCAGATTGTTGAGACGGGCCATCGCGGCGATTCCGGCATCTCCCGTAGCGGTGCGCACCAGTTCAAGCCGTTGAAGATGCTGAAGCCCCGACAGACTTTCGAGGCCCTTGTCGGTAAAGCGGCAACTATTCAGACCGAGTTCACGCAAGCCGGTAAGCTTACCTATCGAACGCATCGCGGTGTCTCCGAGGTCCGTTCCGTCCAATGTGAGCACCTGCAATCGATTCAGTTTTTCCAGCTCAGCGGCGCCGGCATCGGTGATATCCGAGTACCCGAGAAAGAGCCGTTCCAGGCTGGGTATTCGGGCGATTTGTTTGAGTCCATCGTCGTTTACCGGCGCGCTGGTCAGGTCGAGTTCAGTCAGAGCGGGAAGAGAGTTCAACGATGCCAGTCCGGAGCCTTGAATCAGCGTTCCCGACAGATGAAGAGATCGAAGCTCGCGCAGGTTACTGAGAAAAGCGAGACCGGCGTCGGACACCGTTGTATTGTTCAGGCTTAGCTCCCGCAGGCGCACGAGGGCGCTCAAGGAGCGGAGCCCCAGATCGCCGATCTGCGTGGCGTTCAGATCGAGACGCTCCAGGCCATGGAGATCGCTGAGAACGGAGAGTTGCGTGTCGGTCACACGGGTGGAAGCCAGGGAAATCGCCACCAGCGAATCTCCGCGGAGCTCAGCCTTCCCCCCGAGTTTGCGGACCCACTCGGCGATGGCGCGGGCGCTTGTTCCCGCCGGCAGGATGGCGGGCGCTTTCCCCGCTCCAGCCGATGCGCCGCCGGAAAACTCGACGCTGCATTCCGGCAGCGCGGTCTTGAGCGCTTCAACTCCGGCGTCGGTCACGCGGCTGTAGCGGATATCCAGTGCGGCCAGTTCCTTCAGCCCGGCCAGCTTGGCCAAGCCCGCATTGCTCACGTGACTGCGGTAGAGATTCAGATCGCGCAGATGCGGCAGTCCGGCCAAAATCTCCGCGCTATTGTCTGTCAGCTCGGCGCCAAGCAAGTTGAGCTTGCGTAATGCCGTCAGGGCCCGCAGAGACTCGATCCCGCGGTCGGTCACGGCGACGCCATAGAGATCCAGATCCTGGAGCGCGGTCAGACGGCTGAGATGCTTTAATCCATCGTCCGAGATGGGATTGTTGCGCAGATAAAGGCGCCGCAGGTTCTTCAGCGACTCCAACGCCGCCATCCCGTCATCGCCGAAATGGGGGCAGTCGCTCAGGTCAAGCGATTCGAGATGGGAGAATGGGGCGAGGTTCGGGGTCTTTACCATCGACTGGGGGAGGCGCAGCTCCCGCAGGCGTGTCAGCGCCGCGAGGTAGGCAACTCCCTGGTCATTCACGTTGTAGGTGGGCAGAAAATGCAGGCTGAAGAAGAGCCGCTCCAGAGTGGTAAGAGCGGACAGCGGTTTCAGTGCTGCGTTGGCATCCAACGGGCTGTCGGAGTAGGGCGTGAAAATGGGACCGGGGAGAGACAGTTCGGAAAGGCTGCCGAGACCGGCAAGCCTGGAAAGATCCTTCGGGTCGATAATTGTGCCGACCAGGTCAACGGATGTTAACCGGAACGATGTGGCGGGAAGCTGCGCCAAGTCGTCGATTACCTGACGCTGCCCGTTGACCATTACCCGCCCACCCTGGCGGAGAACCCACTCCGCAACCTGGCGATCAGGCGCGCCGGAAGCGGCAACGAGCGCCTCGCACAGCAACGCGAAACAGACCAAGACCCTTACTGTCGGAACCGCGAACATGTGTGCACCCCTCGAATCGACGCGGGGGAACAGACAAGCATAGCAGAAAGGACACAATCGAAAGGACTCGAAAGGGAAACGCGGGAGGGCGTTCCGGCTTGGACTTCATCACACCGAGCCGACGCGAGAGACTCGGCAAATATTGTTGTTCAGAATGTGGTTCGATAAGCGCCCGCTGAAGCGATCCGGCGGAAAAAGTCGTCCTCTGGCTGTCAAAATGGTCGCCAATTTAGCCGCGATTTCTCACACAGGGACCAGAGGCAGCCAGCCGGCCAGTCTCCGGTGGGATCGGGGCTGATTTTAGAGCGGCTTTTTGGGTATTGTCGAACAGAAGGCCTGTTACGGGCCTGTTGTCGTGATGGATGCGGGCAAGGGCGGGCAAGGAGACATTTTTGATCAAAGCTCCGCTGGAACCGCTCAGATTGGCATTCGAGTTTTTGTCGGTCTGGAA
>DAIDHC010000173.1 GCA_027452065.1 Bryobacterales bacterium | reverse complement strand
AATTCCAGTCTCACGCCCGCCGAGCTCCGGGCGATCCTCCAGGATCACATCACCACCGTGGTGAAACACTACGCCGGCCGGGTTTATGCCTGGGACGTGCTCAACGAGGCCTATGCCGACGACGGCACTCTCCAGCCCGGCATCTGGTTGAATACTCCCGGTATCGGCGTCCCCGGCACCGGCTACATGGAGCTTGCCCTGCGCTGGGCTCACGCCGCCGACCCGGCGGCGCGGCTCTTCTATAACGATGAGGACGACACCGGCCTCGGCATCACGCCGAAGACGGACGCCATTTATCGCATGGCCCAGGATTTTGTTTCCCGCGGAGTCCCGCTGCACGGAATCGGGATGCAAATGCACGTGACCTCGGCGGGGGTGTCGATTCCCGGACTGGAGGCGAACATCAAACGCCTGACCGATCTGGGGCTCGAGGTCCAGATCACCGAGATGGATGTCCGGCTGCCCGTCGCCAACACGGTCGGCGCTTCGGCGGGCGCGCTCGCCTCGCAGGCGCAGGTCTATCACGACGTTGTCGCCGCCTGCCTCCAGTTCCCCAAGTGCACCGCCTTCCAGACCTGGGGATTCACGGATCGCTATTCCTGGATTCCCACAGCCTTTCCCGGATTCGGCGAAGCCCTGCCGTTCGATTTCAACTACCAGCCCAAGCCCGCCTGGACGTCCATCGCCGAAGCGCTTGCCTCACCGTCCACCCTGAGCCCCACCCATTACTACCAGATCTCCTCCAGCCAGTTCCTCAACATGGGCAGCCGTTTGCCCGGAGCCATCGCCCCCGGCGAATTGCTCTACTTTGCCTCCCCCTCCGGTCCGGGCAATCTCGTCCAGGGAACCCCCAGCGGCGGGCAGTATCCCACCGAAGCCGGCGGCATGCAGGTCACTTTCAATGGAATCCCGGCGCCGCTCATCGCGGCCCAGAACGGCTTCGTCATCACCGTCGCTCCTTATGAAATCGCCGCGCACTCGAGCGTCGCCGTGCAGTTTCTCTACCTGGGAAATTCGTCCAACATTCTCACCCTTCCCGTCGAACCCGCCGTCCCCGGCTTGTTCACCGCAGCATCCACCGGCACGGGCGCCGGGCTGATCTTCGACAGGAATTTCGCCCTGGTTTCGACCTCCCACCCGGCACAAGCCGGCGACCTCATCTTCCTGGCGATCACCGGCGACGGCGTCTCCCAGCCCGCCCAAACCACGGGGCTCTCCCAACCCTACAAGATCTTCACGCCGCTCCAGCCCCTGGCCGTCTCCCTCGGCGGCGTTCCGGCTCCCGTGGCCGTCGTATGGAGCGGTCCGGCCGGACTTCCGGGAATGTCCCTCATCGGCATCTACGTGCCGCCGGGCATCGCCGCCGGCAGCGCCCCGGTTTCGGTGAGCGTCGGCAGCGCCAAAACTCAAGCCGGCGTCACTGTCCCGCTCCGGTAGCCTCGCCCGAACCGCTACGCGCTCACTTCCAGGCTCCTGGGCTCGCCCGCCAGCTCACACTGGCGCACCTGCCAGTTCACGTTGATCCTGGTCACCAGCTTCGAAAGCCCCTTGATATGCGTGGTCCAGACGTCGAGCGCATGCTCGAACTCGCGCCGGCCCTCCTCGCTCAGCCGGAATTCGAACGGCATCGCCTCGGGCAGACGGAAGTCGTTCGGGTCCCTCAGTTCCTTCTCCGCCAGCCACGCCGGGATGTCGTAGCGCAGCATCGCGCGGGCACCCGACAGGATGCCGGCGCGGTCGCATCCGGAGGCGTGCAGCAGCCTCGTGTAGGTGCTGAAATCCTCCCAGAACTCGTCGAAGCTTTCGATCCCGGCGGCAGCCCCGTTCTCGTCCAGCAACTCCGCCGTCGCCCCCATCGCCGTCTCGCAGACCGCGTCCCACAGATAAAAGGAAGCCAGCGCGCGATAACGGTACATCAGGTTGTCGCCGATCTCTCCGTTTTGCAGCTTTCGGAAATTCTCCTCCCGCGAGTAAAACTCCACGCACGCTTCGCGGCTGGAGAATAGCTCCCCTTTCGTCTCCTCGACGAAATCGTCGAGAAACCGCCGGACCGCGGGATTCCCGCGCTCCATCGACGGCAGCATGCGGGACCACCACGCCGAGTTCTTGATGCCGCAGTGCCGCGCAAACCTCACCACGTGCTCGAACCACCCGTCGTTCCAGAAAACGCTGCTCACCAGGTGCAGCTTTCGGGCGGTGATGTAGTCCTCAAACGGGAGCGTGTCGGTGGCGACGATGATCTCCTCGGTGTCGAACACCGTCTCCTCCCCGTAGACGCCGAAATTCTTCGGCAGCACCCGGAATCGCGTATCGAACTGGAACATCTCCCGCGACCCCAGGGTCTCCATTTCCGAGCCCTTCAGCATCATCGCCTGGAAATTGTGCATCTGGTGGATATTGCTGTCGAGCAGCGTGTGCAGGGCCTTGGTGTGCGTGGCCAGCGATTCGCCCGGCAGCCCGAGAATGAGATCGGACACCGACCGCAGTCCGCGGCCGCGCATGTGCACTTCAAGGGCCTTGTATCCCTCAAGCTTGATCGTCTGCCGCTTTACCTTGCGCAGCACGTCCTCTTCGAGCGACTGCACGGCCTGATACAACACCAGCGCGCCGCTCACCTGCTCCACGGATTTGATGATCCGGTCCGGCCGGTTCTTGCCCGTGGTCGCGTCGATGAACGTCGGCCAGCCGTACTCCCGCTGCATCCGGCCGATATGGCCCGAAATCTCGATATCGCGCTCGAACATCCCGTAGTTGGAGTCGGCGATCCGCAGCGTGCCCATGTTGGGGGAAAACTGCTTGATCCGGCGCGCGATGTAACTGATCTCCTCCTTCACGCGGTCGAGCGAGAAGTTATGAACCTTGGTGTAAAACGTCGTCCCCTGCACGCAGAACGTGCACGTGAACGGGCAGCCCCGGTTGGTCTCGATCATCGGCGCCAGTTTGCCGTCGAAAAACTCATCCTGGATTCCGGTCAGCCACGGCGAGGGAATCTCCTCCACTTCCTTGTGCCGGGGATGGGTGAGGTCGATCGTCGCGTCGCCGTCGGGATTGCGATAGACCGCCGAGGGAATGCCTTCGGCTCCCAGCTTCGGGATCGACAATCCCGCGTTCAGGTAGGACTGCAGCAGATACCAGGCGCTGAAATCGCCTTCGCCCAGCAGGTAACAGTCGAGGTCCGCGTGCCGCTTCAGATAATCCAACTGCCGGTCGGGTTCGAGCGAAATATTGGGCCCTCCCATCACCGTGAGGATTTTCGGGTTGATGCGCTTGGCGATCCGGAAGAAGTGCTGGCTCAACGCCTCGTTCCAGACGTAGTTGCTGAGCATCAGTACGTCGGGGGGCTCCGTCTGAAGGGCGTGGAGGAGCCTGTCCGGATACACGAACAAACGCGCGTCGATATCGTTTTCGTGATCCTCGCGATCGATCACCGCCTTCATGTACGCGACGTTGAGCGGCATGCAGTCGTTGGCCAGCACGCCGGAATAGTTGTAGCGAAGATCTCCCAGAAACACTTTCATCGACATGTGCCCTCCGATCCGATTCCCGTCAAGCGTTTTGGCCGGCCGGGAGCGCCGCCAGCGACGCGGGGCTGCTTTGTCCGGCAAAAAAAGCGCGGTACCAGTCAATCGTTCGCCGTAATCCCTCGTCCAGGTGGCACCGCGGCGTCCACCCCAGGCGCGTTCGGGCTTTGTTCGCGTCCAGATACTGCTCGCGAATCTCGTTGCTCGCATTGTTCATTACGGTCGGCCGCAGGCCGGGCCGGCCCATCATCGCCAGAATCTTCTCGACGAGGTCGATCATGGTCAGCCGGAGTCCGAGACCGAAATTGAACGCTTCACCCGCAAGCGTTGTGTCGGCGGCCAGGCGCTCGGCCAGGCACAGATACGCCTCCGCCGCGTCCTCGACGTAAAGAAAATCGCGGACGTACAGGCCGTCGCTCCGGATCAGAAAGCTTTCCTCACGGAGCGTCGATTGTATGGCGCCCGGAATCAAGCGGCTGAAATTCAGGTCTCCGCCGCCAAACAGGTTTCCGCACCGCACGATCGCGCTCCGCAGCCCGAACGTGCGCGCGTACATGGACGTAATCAGGTCGGCGCAGCTTTTCGAGACGTCGTAGGGATAGCGGCCCCGCAGCGCATCGTCCTCCCGGTAGGGCAGGTTCGGAGACTCGCCGTATGCCTTGTCCGACGACGCGACAATCACCTGCCTGACCGCGCACTGGCGCGCTGCCTCCAGCAGCATCCAGGTGCCGCGGACATTGGCCTCGAGCGTGCCCACCGGGTCCGTTTTCGCCACCCCCACCAGCGTCTGCGCTCCCAGATGAAACACCGTGTCAATCGAATACTCGGCCATCGTCCGCTGCATCAGACGTTCATCGGTCAGCGATCCCTGCACGCAGGCGATTCTGTCGAGCCAGCCCCCGCTGACCAGCAGGCTCCTCGGCGAGGCGTCCCGCACCAACGCCACCACCTGCGCCCCGCGGCGCACCAGCTCCGGCACCAGCCAGCTTCCCAGCAACCCCGTCGCGCCGGTTACCAGCACCGGGCGATCCTGCCAAAATCGTTCAGCCATCCCTCTTCATCCCTCTCTGCCGGTTGCGCGATGAGCCGGAGCGCCTCACGACCCGGCCTGCGCCACCGAGGCTCGGTGCCACGGCGCCGTGCCTCCCACGTAAAGCCTCTCCAGTTCCTGCTGGTCTTTGCTGGTGTCCATAGATTTCCAGAAGCCCAGATGCTTGTAGACGTGCAGTTGTCCGCGGCGGGCGAACTCGGGAAGCACGTCCTGCTCCAGGTTGCGTCCCTTCCACTCCAGCAGAGCCTGCTTGTCGAAAACAAAAAAGCCAGCGTTGATCCAGTAATCGTGGATCAGCGGCTTCTCCTCGAACCGCTGCACCCTGCCCTCGTCGTTGAACACAACGAGCCCGTATTGCGCGCGCAGCGGCACCGTCGTCAGGCTGGCCAGCGCGCCCGAGTTCTGATGCGAATTCACCAGCGCGGCCAGATCGATGTCCCCCAATCCATCCCCGTAGGTGGCCAGAAACCGGTCGCCCACATACGTTCCGCAGCGCAGAATCCGGTCCCCGGTGTCGGCGTCGTCGCCGGTGTCGACAATACGGATCTTCCACTCGGCAAAACGCCCGTCGAAGTAATCCACCAGCATCTCCTGCCGGTGCCCGGCCGCCAGCACGAAGTCGGTCAGGCCCTGCGAGGCGAATGTCCGCATCAGGTGCACCAGAATCGGCGTGCCGTTGATGGGCATCATGACCTTCGGAAGGTATTCGGTGAAAGGGTACGCTCTGGTGCCCTTGCCCCCGCACAGGATCACGACTTTCAGTTTCTCCATATGTCTCTCCCGTCGATCTTTCCGGCCACCGCGGGGCTCATCGCCGCGCCCGGGCCTATTTCAATATCTGGATAAATCTAAAATTCACGTACGAGGAAACCAGCGAATTCAGTCCGTTTACCGGTTTGTTGATGAAGTCGTCGATAAAACGGCCCACCTGGCTTCGCTTGCTTTCCGGCACGAATAAAATGTCGTCCGGCTGGAGCGCCGTCTCGCGCAGGGACATATACACACCCGGCTGTCCCTTGGATTGAACCTCCAGCGGTATCGCCCGGATATGGCCGTCGTCGGTCAGCCGGATCAGGCTGACATCCTTCGTCGCGGCCGAGCGCTTGAACCCTCCCGCGTAGGCCAGCGCCTGCATCGCCGTCGGCGCTTCGCGGAACGGAACCGCCACTACGTTGGTGACGTCGCCGGCCACATATACCATGGGCTGCCGCACCGATAACGGGATGATATTCACCTCCGGGTTGAGCAGGCGGCTGGAGAAGCGCGCGGTCAGCTCGGCGTCCACTTCCGGCACCGTCAGACCGGAGGCCTTGACGTCGTTGATCAGCGGCAGCGAGATGTTGCCATCGGGCCGGATGACCACCTGCCGCGAGACCTCGGGAACCCGGCGCACCAGCACGTCGAGCTGATCGCCCGACGCCAGAACGTATTCCTTGCGGAAACGGGCGGTCGAAAGCGCGGCATCGGGGGGAACGGGCAGGTCCGGCGTTTTCGCCCGCGGGCGCTCGCAGCCGGCCAGAAGACAGCTCACCGCCAGCACCGCCAGCACGCTTCCGCGCCACCCGAGCCGCGCTCCCAGCGGCGCCCGGAGGCCCTCTGCGTAGCCTGCCCGCGAAGAAATCGACATCACCATCCCTTTCCTTTCGCCACTGCGCCGAACGTCGACGCGATCAGTTTTAAGTCCAGCCATAACGACCAGCCGTCAATGTAATCCAGATCCATTTGCATCCAGCGGCTGAACGGCATCAGATGATCGCCGGTCACCTGCCAGAAGCACGTCAGCCCGGGCGGCATCGACAGTCTCCGCCGCTGCCACCACTCTTTTCGATTCGCCTCGTCCGGCGGCAACGGCCGCGGGCCGACCAGGCTCATATCGCCGATTAGGACGCTCCACAACTGCGGAAGCTCGTCCAGGTGGAACTTGCGCAGAATTCTGCCTACCGGCGTCACCCGCGGGTCCAGCCGCATCTTGAAGGCGACGCCGCCGGTCTCATTCAGTGTCTTCAGCTCGACTTTGCGTTGCGCCGCGTCCTTCTCCATCGAGCGGAACTTCACCATGGGGAACAGGCGCCCGTGCAAGCCCACCCGTTTCTGGACGAAAAATACCGGACCCGGAGAAGTCAGCTTGATGGCGATCGCGATGATCGCCAGCAGCGGGCTCACCAGAATCAATCCCACCGTGGCTCCGATCACGTCCATCACCCGCTTGAAGACGAGCTGCATGTAGTCGGAGGGTCCGTTGAAATGCGTGACCATGGGAATCCTGCCGACGTGGGAAACTTCCGTCATCGACCCCGTCCGCTCGAATGCCTCCGGAGGCACCTTCACCGAAATCCCCGCCTCGCCGCAAATATCGAGGACCTGCTGGATCTCGTCGTAGTAGCTCCGCAGCGGAAGCGTTACGAAGACCTCGTCGATCACGTTGTTTCCGACGATCGGGCGCAGTTGCTCCACATCGGCCAGTACCTGCTTGCGCAGCCCGTGAGGATTGGACACCGGGCAACGCTCCCTGCCCGCGCGCGCCCCGGTCTTCACCTCGAGATCGACAACTCCCGCAATGACTATCCCGAAGTGCGGGTTGGCCATGATGGTGTCCACCAGGCGGTTAGTCCGGACGTTGTCGCCGAGAATCAGACACGTCCGCGTGTCGTTGCCGCGCCTCCTCAAACGCCAGATCACCGCGCGCATCAGCACGCGAAGCGCAATCAGGATCGCCGTCCCGGATGCCACCGACATCAGGTAAAGCCGTGGCGGAACGCCGGGCGAGATGGCCTCCGATAGGATAAAGCCTACGCTGGTCGAGTAAAGCGCCACCTCGCCCAGGGCGGTCAGCTCGCCGGCCAGCGATTCGGTCCGGCGCGCGTGGTAGACGTGCAGCCTCTCCGCCAGCGCGACGAATGCCGCCAGAGTCGCCGTGGCGAACAGCGCAACCGGATAGGCAACCGGCTCGCGCGGCCATGCGCCGTGCTCTGCGCCGATCCGGAACGTGACCACCACCGCGGCCGCCATCACGGCCGAATCGATGAAGCGCAGCGAATGCGCCATCACTCTAACGTTTTGATAGAGCATACGATTCGACCCGCTCCCGCAAGGAGCGCGCGGCTGGCGAACCCTGGTTCGCGCTGAAATGATGCGCAATGCGATAAAGGGCGCCGGATACTTCCGCCGCCTCCGAAACCTTCATCGAGGCGCACAAGGGAAGCGAAATCGTCCTCTCGCCGATTCGCGTCGCGGCCGGAAAATCCGCCGCCTGGTAGCCAAATCGCCGCCGGTAGTACGGCTGCCGGTGCACAGGTTCAAAGTGGATTCCGCTGCCGATATTCTCCGCCCGAAGTGCCGCCACAAGCTCGCGCCGCGTCAGCGGAAACCGCTCGCCCAGCACCACGCTGTACAAGTGATACGCGTGCCGTGTGTGCGGCTCCGGCTCGGCCGGCAGCCCCACCGGAAGATCCTTCAGTTGCCCGTTGTATTCGTTCCAGATCTCCTGCCGCTGCCGCCAGCGGGCTTCCACTTGGGGCAATTGCGCCAGGCCCAGCGCCGCCGAAATGTCGGTCATGTTGTACTTGAATCCGGCGGCCACCGTCCGATTCCGGCTCGTCCTCCGAGTCCGGATCCAGGCGTCCGTCGTCATGCCCTGCATCGACAGAATCTTGATCCGCCGGTGCAGCCGCTTGTCGGAAACGATCAGCATCCCCCCGTCCCCGGTGGTGATGCTCTTGGTCGGGTAGAAACTGAAACAACCCACATCGCCCATCGTGCCCGCCGCGCTGCCGTGATAGCTCGACTCCAGCGCGTGCGCGCAGTCCTCGATCAGGCGCAATCCCCGGCGCCGGGCGATCTCCCCGATATGGTCCATGTCGCAGCAGCGTCCCGCCATGTGAACCACCACAATCGCTTTGGTGCGCGGCGATATATTGCGCTCGATCCGGCCGGCGTCGATGTTCGACGTGGACGCCTCGCAATCCACAAGCACCGGCTTGGCTCCGGCGTGTACGATCGCATGCACGGTCGAGCAATACGTCATCGTCGGAACGATGACCTCGTCGCCGCTGCCAATACCCATCGCGACCAGGGCCAAGTGCAGCGCCGCCGTTCCGCTGCTCACCGCGGCGGCGTACGGCACGCCCTTATAGCGAGCGAATTCGCGTTCGAACTCCGCTACCCGCGGTCCGCTTCCAATCCAGCCGCTCCGAAGACAAGCCGTGACCGCGTCGATTTCCGCCGTGCCAATTTCCGGAGCTCCAAATACCAGCGGGCGCTGAGAATCCCGCGCCGCCAATCCTCCGGCGATCGCGGGAAGTCCTTGTAACTGCGATACTCCCGCGCTGTCCGGCTGGATTTCTGGAGCCATCGGCTAAGATAATCCCCTCAGAGATATCTGCGCTAAATACTAAATTCAATGTAGGGAAGTATACCCGGTAATCCGGATTCTTTCAATGGGCGGGACGGGGTTTTTCAGTACTGTGAGCTTGCTCTCTCTGAGTGGCGCCGAATCGGAACCCTGGTACTATATCGGCGCCCGATTTCAGGCCCCCGCCCGTACCTCGGCATACACCTGGACGAGGCGTTTCCAGTGCGCCGCCGGTCCCCAGTGTGCGCTCGCATTCTCATGAGCGGCGCGCCCCAGTTGCCGGCACAAATCCGCGTCGTCCCAGAGCCGCCTCATCTTCTCCGCCAGTTCTCCCGCATTGCCCGCCTCGAATAACAACCCGTCGACTCCGTCCCGCACCAGGCTCGCCATCGCGCCCAATCGCGAGGCGATTACCGGGATGCCGTGGGCCATTGATTCGGCGCCCACCATTCCAAACGTCTCAAACCAGGTGCTCGGAAGAATAAACATCCGCGCCTTGCGGTAGAACTGATCGAGCTCCGCGCGGTCCTGCGCGATCGTCACCTGCACTCCCTCCGGCAGCGAAACCGTGGAAAAAAAGTTCTTGTCACGGCACAAGCGAACCGGCACGCCGGACCGCCGCGAGGCCTCCAGCAGCACCGGGATGCCTTTCTCCGGCACGAATCGCCCGGCAAACGCGGCGTAGCTCCCCAGGCCCGGGTCGGCCGCGGTTTCCGGCACGGGAATCACCGGCGACACCACCGAAATCCGCTCGCCGCCGATTCCGGCGTGCTCGATAAACCAGCGGCGCGTGAACTCGGAAAGCACCACGAACCGCGTCACGTGATCGGCGAAAAGCCGCAGCTTGCGGGTCATCGTGTTGTAGAGCGCATACGTCACGCTCTCGGCCACGTTCTGCCGGCAGTTCCGCACCACGCTTCGATATTCCCCGTGGTCGGCGCACTCCGTGCACAGCTTTCCCTCCCGCAGATGAGTCATCACCGGGCAGGTCAGCCGGTAGTCGTCGCAGTTCATCACCACCGGAATCCCCCGCCGGCTGCACTGCGGCAGGATCCAGGGCGACACCAGCGGAAACAATTCGTAGGCGTGCACCACGTCCGGCTTGAAGCGGTCCAGCAGTTCGGAGAACGCGCGAACCGGTTCCCGCGGATACACCAGCCTTGCGCCTCCGGCCAGCCGCCCACGCCAGCCCGGCGGCAGTTGCTTGCTGTCGCGGCTGAAAACCTCCACTTCGCAGCCGTTCCGCCGCGCCAGCTCGATTGTCGCCCTGGTGCCGTTGTTGGATCCCCCGCCCATGCGGCTCGGATTGTAGGCGTAGACGATCCTCATACCCGGCTCGCGGCCACCCTGGGGCCGGCCGGCTCGGACGATTCGCCCACGAACCCGAACCGCGGCGCCCGCTTCTCCCTGGGCAGCGCCCACCGGCACAGCCCCAGCGCCATTTCCCACTGCCGCCGGCATCCGCTGCGCGCCCGCCCGATCGCCATCGCGAAAGCGGCGCCGCCCACCGCCACCCGCACCACTCCCGCCGCACCCACCATCGCCGCAAAAACCGCCGCCGTCCCACGGCCTTCGTGCTTGCGGAAGTACAGCCACATCGAGTGGCACACGAGCGCATAGAAATCGGCTTCCCGCCGGAATTTCCCGCTGCTCTGCTGCCACAGATGCGTCACCTCGGCCTCGGCGGCGTATCGAATCGACCATCCCGCATCCGCGATCCGCCGGCAGTAGTCCATGTCGTCCAGAAACATCGGCGAGGCCTCGTCCAGCAGCCCCACCCGCTCCAGAACCTCCCGCCGGATCACCATGCAGGCTCCGCAAATGTATTCCACGCGGCAACTCCGCTCGCGGCCCCAGAACAGCAGATTGAAACCGTCCAGAAGCTTTCCGCGCGGAGGCCCGGCCCCCGCCGCGCCTGCCGGCTTCCTGCCGGAAAGTCTCCACCGCAGCTTGTCGAGCAGCAGCAGCCACGGGAACAGGTTCGAGATCCGCGGAAGCGGCCGCGCGCACTCCGGCTGCACCGTCCCGTCGGCCAGCAGCAGCTTCGGCCCCGCCGCCCCCGTGCCCGGCTCGCTTTCCACTGCCTCGATCAATGCCCGCAACGCCCCGGCATGTAGAACCGTGTCCGGATTCAGCAGCACGGCGTATCTTCCCCGGCACTTTCGCAGCGCAAGGTTATTCCCCGCCGAGAACCCGAGATTGCAGTGAGTCTCCATCAGCTCCACGGCCGGAAAATTCGCCCTCACGAACTCGCCCGTGCCGTCGCTCGAAGCATTGTCCACCACAAAAATCTCCGCCCCCAGCCCAGCGCACTCGGCGAATACGCTGCGCAAACACGCTCCCAGCAACTGCGCCGAGTTGTGCGTCACAATCACCACCGAGACGTCCACGCCGTCTGTGGGAGGCTGCAATGCTTCGCTCGGAAGTCCTGACACCATCGCCTACGACCCTTTCAGCGCCTTTCGCCGGAACGCGGAAGACGCCATTTCCCGCGCCACCGCCAGCGCGAACCGGCAATTGTAGTACACATACCGCGAGCCCAGCCGCCGCGGTTCCTGGATCAATCGGAACAGCCACTGCAATCCGTTCCGCTTCACCCAGTCCGGCGCCGGCCGCGTTCGCCCCACCAGCAAATCGAAAAGGCTCCCCACCGCCACCAGCGGCATGTTCAACCGCCCGCACGCCTCCGCCATCCAATAGTCCTGCGCCGGAGTTCCCATTCCCACCCACACGATGTCGGCTCGCGCTGCCTCGATCTCTCCGATGATTGCCTCCGTTTCCGCCGCCGGCACCGGGCGCTTCGGCGTGGCGTGCGTCCCGGCGATCCGGATCCCCGGAAACCGCCGCCGCAGCTCCTTCGCCGCCGCTTCCGCCTGGCCCTCCCGCCCCCCGACCAGAAAATGGCGCCACTCGGCGAATCGCGCGCAGCAGTCCAGGCACAGGTCGTCGTTATGCACCCGCTCGGCTCTCCACCCCAGTTTTCGTAGCCACCACACCACAGGCATCCCGTCCGCCGTCACCCACGCGGCCCCGTTCAAGACTCTCTGGTAAGCGTCGCTGTCCAGCGCCAGCATCAGTCCGTAAGCGTTGGCGCAACTGATGTAGCCACCCTTTCGCCTCTCCACCAGCGCGCGCAGAAATTCGCGCGCTCCGGCGAAGGTGGCCGCGTTCACCGGTGTGCCCAACAGAGGCACCTGATTCGTCCCGGCGCCTTCCGGCGGCGCCTCCAGCCGCTTGCCTTCGCTTCCCCGGCGCCACACCGGCCGCCCCCACCAGGCGCGAATTCTCCGGTGCGCTTTCGCAAACGGCCGCGTCAACAAAAACGGAATCGACCCCTCCCGCACCAGCCGCGCCATGCCCGGGCCGAACTCGTAAGCCTCAAAAAGATCGTAAGCCGCGATCACCGTATGATGAACCTGGCGGCGCCTCCGCGCCAGCGCCGGCGGCAGCTCGCCAGCCCACCTGTCGATCAGAAGCAGAATTTCGGCGTTGATCCGCTTATGACTCCGGTGCGACATGTTGCCCGCGTGCCGGCGGTAGCGGCAGATCACCTGCTGCACCGCCCGGGCCTCCCAGCGGTAAGCCACCCCCACAAACATGTAGTAGTCCGGCGTCACCTCGATGAACCGGGGAATCCCGCCCAGCTCCCGGTACGCCTCGGCTCGAATCACCGCCGAGCTCATCGCAATGAAGCACGACTCTTCGAACAGCCTGGTGAAGATCCGCCCCTCCGGCAGCGGGCTCATCTCATGCCGGTAATCGTAGTCTCTCTGCCGCCCCCGCTCGTCGAAGCTCACTGTCCTTCCATAGATCAGCCCGATCCGCGCCGCCGGCTCCCGCTCGATCAGCTCCATCTGGCGTTCCAACTTCTCCGGCATCCACAGATCGTCCTGGTCGAGAAAGGCCAGCCACCGGCCGCGCGCCATGCCGATCGCCGCCTCGCGGGAACGGGCCAGATTCACCGGGCCCGGCGACAGGAAATAGCGGATGCGCGGGTCCCGGTATCGCTGCACAATCGCCGCGCTGCCGTCCCCGGAGCAGTCGTCCCAGCAAATCGCTTCCCAGTCCCGGTAGGTCTGGGCCAGCAGGCTTTCGAGCGTCTCGGCCAGCGTCAATCCGCCATTGCGAATGTTCAGGATCACGCTCACGCACGGCGGCGGCGTCCCGGCCTCCGCTGCTGGTGGTTCCGCGCGCATCCAGGCCTCAATGATAACCGAATCGCCCTAGATCCACGTCCGCTTTCAACACCTTCCCCGCCGGCCCATGTCCCCCGGCCCTTCACCGTCCCGGCAGCCGTCCGGGTGAAAGCTAACGTCCTTAGCCCTCCCGCCGCGCGCCCCCCGACCCTCCGCCCCTGCTCGCGACCCTGCCTGCCCCGTCTTCCCCTGGCAACGCTCGTGGATTCCGCCGTAGCCGCTCGCGCAGGGGACCCAATCCGCCAGTCCGCGCGCCCGTTACGCCCATTGCCGTACTCGGCGAGTCTCGAGCGATAGCAGTTTATGCCATTGATATTGTTGATTTTGTCCTCCGCCTGGCCGCCCGCCGCCGGGAATCGGTGTGTCGCATCACCCACCTTAATCCAGGTTCCTTCAAGCCGCACGGGGATTTAGCCGATGAGACCCTTAGATGCACCCAGCAGGCGGATTCCCGGCAACTCAGACCGTCGTTTCGTTAGCCGGCAGGATTATCCCGGAAAGCAGGCGTCTGGAGAAGCTTTACCAGGAG
>DAIDHC010000172.1 GCA_027452065.1 Bryobacterales bacterium | reverse complement strand
CATCACACTATTGAGCAGGCGGATCAACAGGTGGCTGGCGGGCTCCCTGCTCCCGCTGAGGTCGACGTGTGTCATGGCCATGCCGTTGATCGGGACGGCGCCGATATCGGCTTTGTAGCCCGTGGCCTGGGTGACCGCGTGTAGGATTCGGTCGGCTCGTTCCATCGCGCTCTCCGCGAAAGGGGGGAGCGTAACGGGCGTCGACAGGATGGAGCCGGAAGGGAGGGTAGAACCCGACGCGTCCCGTTGCTGGATCGGCGCGACAATAAACTCGCCTTCGTAAGCCTCAAGCTGGAACTTCCCGGGTAAACTCGACGAGTTGTATGCCGCCACCGCCGCCTCCAGGGCTGCTTGAGTTGACGCGAGGTCGGGCAGCCGGCCGGTCGACCCGTCCACAGAGACGCTGAAGGACAACGAGCCGCCGCGGGGAACGATTAGCTTGGGAGGGCCGTAGCCGCTCTGGATGGACATCTGGATCTGAGCAGGCGAGAAACTTCCCTCGGTTTTGTCTAATTGATCTCCGGGATAATCGCGGCGAACGTCCTCGTAGTTCACCGGAATATCCGAGAGCGTCCGGATTTGGAGGAGGGCGGCCCGCATTGGGCGGTAATCGTTAACGGAGATCGTGATGGACCTGGCTTGGCCTGCGGCAGACTGGGGCCCGGGAATGAGCGCCGCGGCAAGCGCGGCCCAGGCCACGAGCGCGCGGTGCGGCACTTCCGGCCGGAATCGGGCGGCTCTCACCACTTCCTCCATCCCCACAAGGCGCCTCGCTCGACACCGGCGTTTGAGTTGTCCGGCAGCCTGATCTGGAGCGTATCCGTATAGTAGGTGACGCTGCCGCCGTAGGTGTGAATGCTCATAGCTTGAGGCGC
The DNA here is from genome assembly GCA_027452065.1 of Bryobacterales bacterium. Lineage (GTDB taxonomy): Bacteria > Acidobacteriota > Terriglobia > Bryobacterales > Bryobacteraceae > JAJYKC01. Next base: position 15,383 of record DAIDHC010000172.1, on the reverse strand, counting down.
GCTTGCCTGAGAAGGTGATCGCCCGTGGGTCCGGCAGTAACCGATCCAACTGGGGAGGTGGCTGACGGGTGACCGTCGCGTGGACGAAGGCGGGGGCTAGTCGAAGCTCGCGGCCGGCGCCAGCGGAGAGGACGCCGGAGCGAGTGGGACGCGCGGACGTTATGGAAGACGGCAGCGTATTCCGCGGGGGCAGCCCTCACTTCATCGATAAATGCTCAATCAGGATGCCGAAGCCGGGATGAATGACGATTGCGGACCCGGTTGGATTGCCGTAAGTCGCGTAAGCGCCATTTTCATCCATAGTAAGCTCAAGAGTCGTCTCCGCGGCGTTGGACATGGTCCCGCCGGCATCGTAGGCGGTTAACTTCGAATGCGGCATCGGGTTCCAGTGGCCGTCGACGGAGGTTATTCTAAACGGGCCTCCTGGAGGCACGCAGAGTGTCTTGCTTCCCTGATCCAGATCCGCCGGGGTAAACTCAATCTTCCACGGGCTCAGCAAGCCGTTGAGGTGGACGCTTATCGGGTTAGGGGGAGCCTGAATTTCCATCTCTGAGAGCCAAAGATCGTACGGCCCGGGGACGTCGACCGTCAGATCGGATGTCATGTTCTCGATGCAATCACCCTGAGCGATGCTCATTTCGGGGCGGTCTCTGTGGAGTAATAACAACTTTGCACGTCTGAAGACGAACTCTTCGGAGGCTAATATTACGAGCACGGGCGATTTCCGTTTGCGACGTTTTTTCTCAGGATCAAGGTATGGGATCAGGACTCATGCACATCGTCTGGGGGACTCTATCGCCTGGAAGAGCTGAGCACGTCAGGCCCACTCCGATCTGGATTTGATAGACCGTGAGCAAGACGAAGGCGTCGGATTGTTTGCTCAGCAGCGAGTCGCAGGCGTTATTCGGGTTGCACCGGTTGTACGTGGTAAGTCCGAGGAAGGATCCTTTGTTTTTGTAATACGCTCTGATTTTTCTCAGCGCGTCTACCGGCCACACCACGGTGGTGTCTGAGAACACCCCGCAGTTGCCTCCGCGCTGAAGCCCATGATGGATGATCTCACGGCTCCACTGGTAGGCGACGCCAATGGAGGCTTGCGTGCTGAAGGCTACGTGCGCGGTCCCTGGGTAGTAGGCAGTGCTGCTGCCGCCATAGGTGCCAAGGAGAACGTCAATTGTCGTGTACGTTGTGCAAGGCGGCTGCGGCGCCGGGGCATCGTCGAAGGTGTCGGTGTAGATGGTGGCTCCGTCGAACGTGACGTCATAGTAGCTCTGCGCCCGGGCTGATCCGGCGGCTGCGAGCACAAGGCAAGTACCTGCGTAGGAAATCAAATAACGTGTCGGTCGGCCCATGGATTGCCTCTTCTTCGTCCTGTCGTCACGATGAAACTGACGCTTACCTTGGCTCCCGATTAGATGCCTAAGTCATGGGCGCATCTTCTGTTTCTCGCCCGCCACGTATTGTTCGAACGCCGCCCAGCCCGGCGCACTTAGCATCTGTTTTATCAAAATGCGGTATCGTTGCACCATGTCGTCCCGTTGGGAGACCAAAGCCGCGCCGTTGGCGACAGGGCTTACTGTCCCGGACAGCCCGCTTTGCCATGTGGTGTATTCGCGATGAATTAGGCTAATACCGTTTTCAGAGCTTCCTCATCGCTCACATCCATCCTGAAGCGGTCGAATTTCAGATTTCGTTTTAGAATATCCGTTGGGCTGGGATTGTCGGGGAGACTTAAGCTTAAGAAGACAAAGCGGTAAGCCGTGCTGTCCGAAACCGCCTGGTGTGCGGCGGACTGGCCGAAGGTAGGCACCGCGATCGGAGCGGTGGCAGGCGCAAGTAAAAGCGTTGCGAGCGTTTTGGCCGCGGCCATAACTTTTGACTTCGTTCGGCAGGTCAAGTCGCGCACTCAGTAGCGCAGTGAGAGAGTATCACAAGTAAATAAGCGGGTCAATGAACATTCCTGACAACTTACGGATAATTGCGTGATGTTATATTTCGCCTGTGTGAACAGTTTCAGCGCGGAGGGCGTTTGCCGCTTAGGACGCGGCGCGGCGAAAGCGGGAGATGGCGGCGCTGCGGTTCAGGGGGCGAGATCGGAGGGTTTGATTCCTTTGCGGAAGCCGCCGAAGCCGAAGGGGGAGGGTTTGTAGGAGCCGACGAGCGGGACGGGCAGGGTCGGGGAGATTTGTTTTTCCCAGCCGAGGGACCAGTAGACGGCGTTTACCAGGAGGCGGCGGTTGGCTTCGGTGAGGAGATCCTGGGAGGTACCGAGGGTTGTGGTGAAGACGCGGGCGGGTTTTCCGTAGGCGCCGGTGTAGGTTTTGACCCAGGCGATGGGCATCGTGGGGTGATTGACGGGGCCGGGAGCGGGTGGGTCCGTTGGGCTCATGCCGGAAAGGACTTCGCCCCAGAGGAGTACGCGGCTGTCGCCGGGGAGCGGGAGGCGGGTTTCGTAGACGTCTGTTGTGCTCCAGATGGAGCCAGCGGGGATGCCGGTGAGGATGGGGTGGGAGGCTTCGGGCGGGTTGGCGATGCCTAGGGTGCTTTGGCGACCGTGGTCGCCGTGATGGCGGATCCAGGTTTCGCCGAGGACGAGCCGGCCGAAGCCGCCTGTGGGCTGGTTCCAACTGTAGCGGGCGTAGGTCGGGCTGGAGGCGAGGGCGAAGGCGTGAGTTGCGGTGCGAAGGCCGATGATGGGCTTGCCGGAATCGAGATAGGCGGCGATGTGGCGCATCTGATTGTCGGGTAAGTCGCGGAAACGGGTCAGGATGATGAGTAAGTCAGCCGAATCGAGCGCTTCGAGGCCGGGGATGTTGTTAGTAATGTCAGGATTGATCGTACCGGTTTTCGGGTCGATGGCGAATAAGACGGTACAACGGAAACCGTGATAAGTAGCGAGTATCTTGGCTAACTGGGGGAGTAACTCCTCGGAGCGGTATTCTTCGTCGCCGCTGATGAGGACGATGGACTTGCCGTTGGGGCGGCCCTGGGGTTGGAGGGCGAGGTAAAGTGGCGCGGCGGGGAGTGGCGCCGCGAGGAAGAGGAGTAACGCGGCGAGCGCGCCGGACGGCCGGTTGCGTGGCATCTTACAGGCCAAAACAGAGGATGTTGGGGCCGGCGGCGACGGCGACGTACTGTTTGCCGGCGGCGGTGAAGGTCATGGGCGGGGCTTTCATGCGGACGTTGGTGGGGAATTCCCAGAGCGTCTTTCCGGTGCGGGGGTCGGCGGCGGCGAAGCCTCCGTTGGGATGGGCGTAAAAGAGTAGTCCGCCGGCGGTGACGAGGATGCCGGTCCATGTTTTCGAGCGGGGGCTGCCGGGCTGGGGGACTTCCCAGACGATGTCGCCGGTTTCGATGTTGAGGGCGCGGAGGAAGCGTTGGCCGGTCTGCTCGGGATAGCCGGTGGGGCTGCCGGTGCATTCCTCGAGGGCCATGACGTAATAAAGATGCGTTTCGGGCGAGTAAGCGGTGGGGTCCCAGTTGGCGGCGTCGGTGGGGCAGCCGGCGGGATCGGTGACAACGGGCTTGCCGTCGGGGCCGATGCCGGAGGCCCAGTCGACGCGGCGGATGAAAGGTTTGGCGAGGAGGAGTTTGCCGGTGTCGCGGTTGAGGACGTAGAAGAAGCCGTTGCGGTCGGCATGGAGGAGGAGATGGGAAGGAACGCCGTGCCAGGGGGCGTCGACCAGAACGTTCGGCTCGGTGGCGTCGCGGTCGTTGAGGTCGTGGGGGGTGAACTGGTAGTGCCACTTGAGGGCGCCGGTGCGGGGATCGAGGGCGAGGACGCAGTTGGTGTAGAGATTGTCGCCGGGGCGGACGTCGCCGTTGTCGTCGGGGAAGGGGTTGCCGGTGGCCCAGAAGAGGGTGTCGGAGGCGGGGTCGTAGGCGCCGGTGAGCCAGGAGGAGCCGCCGCCGGTGACAGGCGCGGGGCTGCCCCAGGATTTGGCGTCGGGCTCGCCGGGAGCGGGGACGGTCCAGCGGCGCCAGAGGAGAGCGCCGTTGTCGGGGTTGAAGGCGGCGAGGAAGCCGCGAATTCCTTCGTCGGCGCCGGAGACGCCGCAGATGATGGTGTTGTTGACGATTAAGGGGGCGCTAGTTCCGCCGTAATGGAAACGGGAGGCGGGCGTCATGGGCGGGGCGAGCGGAGTTTCCCAGAGGAGCTTGCCGGTGGCGCGGTCGAGGGCGAGGAGGTGGGCGTTATCGGTGACGAAGAAGACGCGGCCATCGAGGATGGCGACGCCGCGGTTGGTGCCGAGACGGCCATCGCCGGCCAAGCCGAGCGTGCGGGGGCGGCCGTAGCGCCAGAGCGGGCTGCCGGTGAGGGCGTCGAGCGCGAAGACCTGGTTGGGGCCGGTGACATAGAGGACGCCGGAGGCGGCGAGCGGCGTCGTTTCGAGGCCGAAGGATTCGATGGGGAAGATCCACTTCAACTGGAGGGAGGCGACGTTGGCGGCGGTGATCTGGCGCAGGGGACTGTAGCGGTTGGCGGAGAGGCTGCCGTTGTAGGTGAGCCAGTCGCCGGGCTGGGGCGGGTCCCAGGTGATTTTGTGGGCGGGGATGTCGGGGGCGACGATGGTTTCGCGGTTGAGGCCGCGGAGGTAGCGGGTGAGGGAGGCGAGGTCGGAGGCGGAGAGGTCGGCGAAGGAGGGCATGCCGGCGCCGGGATTGCCGCCGACGATGTAGGAGGAGAGTTGGGCGGGGGAGAGTTGGGCGACGCGGGGGTTCATGGCGAGGCCGGGGGCTTTGGCGGAGCCGCGGGCTTCGGAGCCATGGCACCCGGCGCAGTGGGCCGAAAATGCGGGCGGCGGCGCCGAGAGCAGGGGCGGCGCGGCGGGGATCAACAGGACGGCGAGGGCGAGATGGGACAGCCGGATCGTTTGCGGCACGAACCAGTGTAGTACCGGCGAGGGCAGGCGAGGGAAGCGGTGAATTCGCTTCGGGCGGCGGGGTTGCGTGCGGGGAAACGGACGCCCGCGCCGACGGCCGTCAGACAGCGGCGGAGCGGGCCGGGGGTTGGAACAGGGAGATACCGGCGACGCCGGCGGCGCCGGCGGCGATGCAGGAGGGTTCGTTCTCGAAGGTGATGCCGCCGAGGGCGTAGACGGGGATTTTGACTTTGTGGACGGCGGCTTGGAAGGCGGCGAGGCCGAGGGGCGGCGCTCCGGGCTTGGAGAGGGTTGGGAAGACGGGGCCGAGGAAGGCGTAAGAGGCGCCTTCGGATTCGGCGCGGAGGAGTTCGTCGAGGTTGTGGCAGGAGACGCCGATGAGGAAGCCGTGGGGGGCGATGCGGGCGTAGCGGTAGGGAGGGGGCGAGGCGGAGGGGAGATGGAGGCCGGCGGCACCGGCGGCGAAGGCGACGTCGGCGCGGGCGTTGACGATCAACTTCGCCGGGGCGACGGCGGGGACGGCGTGGAGGGCCATTCGGAACAGGTGGAGGGAGGTGACGGGCCAGAGGCGGAGCTGGACCATGGCGGCGGAAGGGGCGGCGCGGAGGGCGGCATCGAGGGAATCGACGATAGCGCAGCGATTCATAAGACGCGCAGACGGTCGGCGGGGAACCCGACGTTCCACTCCTTGACCTTGCCCCATTGTTCCAGATCTTCGCGCTTCATTTCGACGGCGACGCCGGAGGAGAATTCGAGGCGGACGCCGGAGGGGAGGCTGAGGGTCTGGAGGAGGTCGAGAGGGGCATGATTGGGGCCGGGGCGGCCGTCGCGGGGAGTGAGAGAGAGCTGATCGGGGCGGATGTAGAGGGTGACATGGTCGCCGATCAATTTGCCGGGGAAGTAAGGGCCCTGGAGCTCGAAGGAGGCGAGTTTGAGGCGGCTGCGGTTGCGGGCGGGGTCGAGGGAGAGGATTTCGGCGGGGAGGAGATTGAAGGCGCCGAGGAGGCGGGCGACGGGGAGGGAGCCGGGCTCGTCGAGGATTTCGCGTGGGGAGGCGGCGCGGGCGATGCGGCCGTCGAGGAGGACGAGCATGCGGTCGGCGAGGGCGAAGCATTCCTCGAGGCTGTGGGTGACGAGGAGGACGGGGATGCGGACTTCGTCGCGGACCTGGCGGAGGACAGCGTAGAGGTCGTTGCGGAGCGGGGCGTCGAGGCCCTGGGCGGGCTCATCGAGGAGGAGTACGCCGGGAGGAGCGGAGGGGCGGCCGCCGAGGAGGGCGCGGGCAATGGAGCAGCGCTGTTTCTGGCCGCCGGAGAGTTCGTGGGGGCGGCGGCCGGCGAGATCGGCGAGGCGGAAGCGGGCCATGGCTTCGTTGACGCGGCGCTGGCGCTCGGGGCGGGGCCAGCCGGCGGCGGCGAAGTTGAGGTTCTGGCGGAGGGTCATGTGGGGGAAGAGGGCGTAGCTTTGGAGGACGTAGGCGCAGCGGCGCTGGCGGGGAGGGCGGTTGACGCGGGCGGCGGCGTCGAACAGGAGGGCGTCGTCGAGGAGGATGCGGCCGTGCTCGGGGCGGACGAAGCCGGCGAGGCAGTCGAGGGTGAGGGTTTTGCCGGAACCGCTGGCGCCGAACAGGACGGTGAAGCCGGGACCGGCTTCGAAGGCGACGTCGAGCTCGAAGGCGGCGGACTCGGGGCCGGGGGGATAGAGTTTGCGGATGCGGGCTTCGAGCATGGGGGTCAGAGTTGGGCGGCGGGGCGGCGGCCGTGGCGTTCGGGAGGGAGGCGGTTGGCGAGGGTGAGGATCAGGAGGGAGAGGGCGGAGACGACAAGGACGAGGAGGCGGGCACGGGCGGCGTCGCCGGCCATGACGGCGTCGTAGATGGCGACGGAGACGGTCTGGGTGCGGCCGGGGATGTTGCCGGCGATCATGAGGGTGACGCCGAAGTCGCCCATGGAGCGGGCGAAGGCGAGGGCGGCGGCGGCCATGACGGGGCGGCGGGCGAGCGGGAGGGTGACGCGGAAAAAGACGCGCCACTCGCTGGCGCCGAGGGTGCGGGCGGCCTTTTCATAAACGGGCTCGACGCTTTCGAAGGAGGCGCGAGCGCTTTTGACGAGTAGAGGAAGAGAGTGGAAGAGAGCGGCGACGACGGCGGCCTGCCAGGTAAAGACGAGGGGGGAGCCGGTGAGCCATTCATAGAGTTTGCCGAGCGGGCTGAGGCGGCCGAGGACGACCAGGAGGTAGTAACCGAGGACGGTGGGAGGGAGGACGAGAGGGAGGGCGATGGCGGCGTCGAGGGCTTCCTTGCCGCGGAAGGAGCGGTTGGCGAGGATCCAGGCGAGCCAGAGGCCGAGGGCAGCGGCGATGGTGGTGGCGAGGAGCGCGACTTTGAGGCTGAGCCAGAGAGGGAACCAGTCGATGGGCATGGCGGGGGCGCGGAGCTAGTGATGCTCCAGGATCTGGCGGACGATGGCGGTGGCGCCGTTGGTGAAAATCTGGATGCCGATACAGAGAAGGATAAACGAGGAGAGGCGGACGAGAATACTGGTGCCGTTTTCACCGAGTAGGCGTTCGAGGCGCTCGGCCGAGCGGTAACAGAGATAGATGGCGAGGCCGATCAAGCCGGTGCCGGCGAGGGTGGCGGCCAGGAGGAGCCAGGCGGGGGCGGAGCCGTAGGGGACGTTGGCGCCGAGGGTGAGGGCGACGGAGATGGAGCCGGGGCCGACGGTGAGGGGCATGGTGAGGGGGAAGAAGGCGATGGCTTTGAGATTGGCTTCGCGGCGTTGAGCGGCGGCGCGGCTGGCGGGCTCGCGGGGCTGGGCGGGCTCCTGGAGGAGGCGCCAGCCGGAGGCGGTGACGAGGAGGCCGCCGCCGACCTGGACGACGGGGATGGAGATGCCGAAGAAGCGGAGGATGTGGGAACCAATGAGCATGGAGCCGACCAGGAGGGCGAAGCCGTTGGTGGCGATGGCGCGGGCGAGGGTGGTGCGGGAGGCGCTGGTGTAGCCGGGGGTGAGGCTGAGAAAGACGGGGGCGGTGCCGACGGGATTGACGATGGGGAAGAGGGCGAGGAAAACGACGAGGGACTGGCGGATCGCGGATGCGACGTCGTTCATGTGTTTTCTTAGAATCGCACGGGCGGCGGGGAGGAGAGGCGGAGTTGCGTTGAGGGTGGATCAGGACTCGCGGGCGAAGACGTAGAGGCCGAGGCCGATCATCATGGCTCCCGTGCCCTGGCGCTGGCGGCGGCGGGCGCGGGGGGAGGCGAGGAGACGGTTGGCGATGGGGCCGGCGAAGAAGGCGACGAGGAGGTCGGCGGTGGTGTTGAGGACAACGGTGATGGCGCCGAGCAAGAGGAACTGGGCGAAGAGGGAGCCGAGTTTGGGGTCGACGAACTGGGGGATGAAGGAGAGGAAGAAGAGGGCGGTTTTAGGGTTGAGGAGTTCGGTGACGATGCCCTGGGTGAAGGCGTTGCCGGTGGAGGGGACGGGGGCGGCAACGGGGGCGAGGGAGGCGGAGCGGATCATGAGGAGGCCGAGGAAGACGAGATAGGCGGCGCCGGCCCAGCGGAGGGTGCGGTAGGCGAGGGCGGAGGTTGCCAGGACGGCGAAGAGGCCGAGGCCGGCGAGGCTGCGGGTGAAAACGTACATGATGCCGGGGCCGGGCGTGACGGCGAGCAGGACGGAGGCGGAGAGGAAGGCGAGGAAGGGGGCCGCGGGAAGGATGAATTCAGTTTAGTGGGGAACGGCAGCGCGGTGTGGACATGTGCGGCACATGTTTTATATGCTGAGAGCATGTCGAAGATGATCCAGGTTCGGGATGTACCGGAGCAGGTGCACCGCACGCTCAAGGCGCGGGCCGCGCGCGAGGGCATGAGCCTGTCCGACTTCATCAAGAGGGAGCTGGAGCAGGCGGCGGAGCGGCCGACGATGCGCGAGTGGCTCGAGCAGACGGCACGGGCCAAGCCCATTTCACGCGGACGGAGCGCGGCGCAGATGGTGCGCGAGCTGAGGGACAAAAGATGATTGTTCTGGACGCGTCCGTGGTTGTGGAAGTGTTGACAGGCGGCGCGGCGGCGGAAGCGCTGAGACGGGATCTGGCGGAGCGCAACGATTCGTTCCTCGCTCCGCATTTGCTGGACGTGGAAGTGGCGAGCGCAATCAGAAGCCTTGTGGCCGGCAAACGAATGGAGGCGCATCGCGGCGAGCAGGCTTTCGCGGAACTCGAGATGCTGCCGGCGCAACGCTACCCGCATACGCCGCATCTGGGCCGGATTTGGGAGCTGCGGCACAAGTTCACGGCCTACGATGCCGCCTATATTGCTTTGGCGGAGGCCGCGGGCGCGGTTTTGTACACCTGTGACGGGAAGCTGGCGCGGGGCCACAGGGCGAGGGTGGCGGTGTTCACGCGGTGAGGGGCGGCGGGAAGATTCTGGTGACCGGAGCGGGCGGGCAGGTGGGGAGAGCGGCGGCGCGGGAGCTGCGCGCGGCGGGGCACCAGGTGCTGGCGTCGGACGTACGCGGGGCGGGGGTTGTGGGCGGGATGGAGTGCGATGTCCGATCGGAGGAGGACGTGGCGCGATTGTTCGAGGGGCGCCGGATCGGGACGGTTGTACATCTGGCGGCCGTGCTGCCGACGGCTTATCGCGCGGACCCGGTGTACGGGGCAGCGGTGAATCGGGAAGGTACGCTGCGGCTTTTGCGGACGGCGGCAGCGGCGGGGTGCGGGCGGTTTGTGTTTGCGAGCTCGGGGAGCGTTTACGGGAGCGCGACGCGGAAGGGATGCACGGAAACGGCGGAGGCGGCGCCGGACGATCCTTACGGGGCGGCGAAGCTGGAAGTGGAAAAGGTTGTGGGACAGACGGCGAACGAGGGGACGATGGAGACGGTTTCGCTCCGCATTGCGCGGGTTCTGGGGCCCGGGGCTGGGAGGACGGCGTCGGGCTGGCGCTCGCGGATGTTCGAGCGGGCGCCGGCGAGAGGGGCTGTGCTGGCGATTCCGTTTGCGGCGGAGGCGCGGGTGCCGGTGATCCATGTTGAGGATCTGGCGCGGGCGCTGCGAGTGCTGGTGGAGGCGGAGAGTTTCGCGTGGCGGATTTACAATGCGCCGGCGGAGATCGTGGCGGCGGGGGAACTGGCTTCGATGGCGGAGGAGTTTCGCGGCTGGGGGGCGGAGCTGGGGACGGCGGAGGGCGGGCCAGAGATCGACGGCGGGAGATTTGAACGGGAGTTCGGGTTCCGGGCGCGGGGTTTGAAGGAGCATTTCGCAGGGGCCGGAACCGATTGCGGAAGCGGGAGGGGCGGTGATCGTGATTGAGAGCCGGGGCGAGGCGTCGGCCGGGCGGAGGCGGCGCCGTGCTGAGCGCGGTGTGGCGGCGCCTGCCGGACGATGTCGCTGGCGCCGGCGTACGTTGCCAGAGCCCCGGTGAAAGAAGCGGGCGCGGCCGAGGTGAGGAAGAGGTTCCGGAAGGCGGCGAATGGGGGCGGAGTTCCGTCCGACGGAGGCAACGCAGTTGGCGAGGTCGAACCCGATGTCGAGGGCTGCCCCGATTCGGGATACCTTCGACGTACTCCCGCGACGAATCTCCTTGACACCGCGGTCCGCGTAACACATGATGCGGGACGGGAGGGGAAATGCGAACGATCCTGGGGTGGATGCTGGGGGTACCGCTGTGTTTTGCCGCGCAACCGCAGATCGGTGGACGGGGTTGTTCCAACGCCACTGTGAGCGGCACGTACTTCTACTTGATGAACGGGTTCACGGTATCGAATGGCTCGGCGGCGCCGTACGCGGAGTTGGGCAAGTGGGTGGCGGACGGCGGCGGGAATTTTACCGGTGATTCGACCTCGAGCGCCAATGGGACGATACGGACGAACAGCTTGTCGGGCACTTATTCGGTCCAGTCGAATTGCACCGGCTCGTACTCGATCACGGTCAACTCGCAGTCGGTTACGCAGGCAACGTTTCAGGTGGTCGGAGGAGGCATGGGCATCGTCGCCGGCATCACGAATCCGGGAGAGGTGTTGACCGGCCGCGCCTACCGGCAGTCAGCCTCGGCTGCCCCGGCGGCGTGTGGTGCGGCGAGCCTCAGCGGCGCGTACGGCTACACGGTGGCGGGGTTCGGCCCGAGCTCGGCCACTTCGCAGACGGGCGCGGTGACGTTTGACGGCCGGGGCGGATACGGCTTGACGGAAACCGCGGTCATCGGAGGGGCGGTCCTGCAGGCCAGCGCTCAAGGCACTTACAAGGTAAATTCCGACTGCTCGGGGACCACGACGCTTATGCTTCAATCCGGCCCTACGGAGAAGTTCCTGTTCGCGGTGGTTGAGGATGGCTCGGGGATTCTGTTTCTTGAGACGGACACGGGGACGACCGTGTACGGGTCGGGGCAGCCGCAGTTCAGCGCTCCGCAGACAGCGGTGGTGAACGGCGCCAGTTTTATCGGCGGAGGAGTAGCGCCCGGCTCGTTGATTTCGATATTCGGGAGCGGCCTGGCGACAGGCGAGCAGCAGGCGGACTCGCTGCCGCTGGCGGGCACGCTCGGAGCGACCGAAGTGTCGGTGAATGGAAAAAGCTGTCCTCTCCTGTATGCCGGGCCGAACCAGATCAACGCGCAGTTGCCGCTCGGCATCGCTCCGGGAATGGCGGTTCTGACGGTGTCGGCGGGGGGAGAGCAGAGCAACTCGGTGGCGGTGACGGTGGAGGCGGCAGCTCCGGGACTTTTCACGGATGCATCCGGACGCGCGGTGGTGCAGAACCCGGACGGATCGATGAACTCGGAGACGAACCCGGCGCATCCGGGCGACGTGGAAGTGGCGTACCTGACGGGGGGAGGGGCAGTGAAGGCGTCCGGGACTCTGTTGGCGGGGTACGCGGCTCCGCAAGGCGCGTCTCCGGTAACTTTGTCCGGCGAGGCGACGATCGACGGGCAGGCGGTGGCGACGCCGTATATCGGGCTGACGCCCGGTTTCGTGGGCCTCTACCAGGCGAACTTCCGGCTTCCGGTGCTGGCGGCGGGAGACCATCAGGTGGCGGTTATGGTGGGCGGAGTGGCCAGCAACGGGGCGAGGCTGACGGTTTCTCCTTAAGGATTCGAGCGGCCGGGCAGCGCCGGGAGGGATTAGAGGCGGCGGAGGAGGAGGGCGGAGTTTTTGCTGCCGAAGGCGATGCAGTTGGCGATGGCGAATTCGATGTCGAGGGGGCGGCCCTGGTTGGGGATGTAGTCAAGGTCGCAATCGGGGTCGCACTGATCGAGGTTGATGGTGGGGGGTGCGAAGCGGTCGCGCATGGCGAGGAGGGTGGCGGCGACGCCGGCGGCACCGCAGGCGCCCTGGGGATGGCCGATCATGCTTTTGAGGGACGAGCCGGGGAGGCGCGAGGCGTGGCCGTCGAAGGCGAGCTTGATGGCGCGGGTTTCGATGCGGTCATTGAGCTCGGTTGAGGTGCCGTGGTAGTTGACGTAATGGACGGCTTCGGGGGGGAGGCCGGCTTCGTCGAGGGCGATGGAGATGGCACGGGCGGGCTCCTCGCCGCACTCTTCGAGGCGGACGCGGTGGTAGGCCTCGCAGGTGGAGCCGTAGCCGGCGATTTCGCCGTAGATATGGGCGCCGCGGGCGCAAGCGCGATCGAGTTCTTCGAGGATGAAGAACCAGGCGCCTTCGGCGAGGACGAAGCCGTCGCGGTCGCGCGAGAATGGGCGGGAGGCGCGGGCGGGCTGGGAGTTCCAGCGCGTGGAGAGGATACGCATGAGCTGGAAGCCGCGGAGTACGAGGGGGGCGATGGGGGCGTCGACGCCGCCGGCAACGACGGTATGGAGGACTCCGGCCTGGATATTTCGAAGAGCGTAGCCGAGGGCGTCGGTGGAGGAGGTGCATCCGGTGGAGACGACGTGGCTGAGGCCGCGGAAGCCGAAGCGCATGGAGACCTCGCTGGCCAGGGTGCCGATGGTGGAGGTTGGGATGACGTAGACGCTGCACTGCTTCTGGAGGCCGGCGTAATAGAGGCGGTATTGTTCCTCGGTGAACTCCTGGCTGCCGCCGCCGGAGCCGAGGATGACGCCGATCTGGCGGAGGGAAGGGCGGTCGAGGCGAGACGGATCGAGGCCGGAATCGGCGAGGGCTTCCTGGACGGCGGCGATGGCGAGGGGCGCGGCGCGGGAGACGTGGGGGCGATCCTTGGGGGCGACGTAGAGCGACTCGTCAAAGCCGGTGACCTGGCCGGCGACGCGGGCCTGGAAGGGAGTGGGGTCGAAGCGGGTGAGAGGACCGACGCCGCTGAGGCCCTGGCGCGTGGCGGTCCAGAAATTTTCGCGGCCGATGCCGTTGGGGCTGACAGCTCCGATACCAGTGATGACCGCGCGGCGTTGCATGGGGGAAGGGCTCCGTGGGCTGACCCGTACAGTATAGTGTGGCGGGGCGGTGGGCGGATGGCGATCGAAGTGCGGGTGGGGCGGGAGCGGAAGACCGCGGTGGAGGAGGAGAGGATGAGAGACGGAGAAGTGAGTTTGTTTCCCTTTGGCGCGCCGCATCAGGTAGAATGAGGGATTTGATCCACGCGCCGGAACCGACAGCGTGAAACGGGATGCACCGTAGCGACGTCAGGACCGGGTAGCACAGAAGGGTCTATGTGCCGTGCGCTGAGTGAATTAAGCGCACAGCGTGGCAATACGGCACGGCGTACGCCGTGCATTTCGAAAAGGAATTCGCGCAGGGTGGAAAGGAATCATTCTTGACCATGTACCACAGGCCCGGGAGCCTGCTGAGAGTCGTGTTGTGCGCTTTCCCCCTGGTGATGGGACCGCGAATTCTGGCGCAGCAACCGCCTACGCCGAGTTCGCAGCAGCCGAGTACGCAGCAGAAGCCGCAGAACCCGCCGGCACAAAATCCGCCGGTGCAAAGCCAGCCGGCACAAAATCCGCCCACGCAGAATCCGCCGCAGCAGAATCCGCCGCAGCAGAATCCACCCCCGCAGCAGAATCCACCGGCGAATCCGTTTGAGGCGGTGCCGCAGGCGCAACAGCCGGCACCGGGGCAGAAGCCGACGAGTCCGCTCGAGAATCCGCCGACGGCGAAGGCGCCGACGCCGGCCGAGTCTGCCGATACCATCGAGGCGATCGAATTCCGGGGAGCGCGGCGAGTGCCGCAGGACACGCTGCGGGCGCTGATCTACAGCAAGGTCGGCGACAAGCTGGACGAGGACGTGATTCACCGCGACTTTGCGGCGTTGTGGAACAGCGGGCGGTTCGACGATCTCAAAGTCGAAAAGATCCGGGGCAAGGTCGGATGGATCGTGCGGTGGCTGGTGACGGAGCGGCCGATGATCCGGTCGATCACGTACGAGGGGAACAAGTCGGTGAGCGTATCGGACATTCTGGACCGCTATAAAGAGCGGAAGGTGAGCCTGGTGGTGGAGTCGCAGTACGATCCGAACAAGGTGCAGCATGCCAAGAATGTGCTGCTGGAACTGCTGAGCGAGCGCGGGCACCAATATGCGACGGTGACGCCGGAGCTGCATCAGGTGCCGCCGGCGTCTTTGAGCATCGTGTTTAAGGTGAACGAAGGGCCGAAGGTGAAGGTGGGAGACATCACGGTCCAGAACAATAAGGTGTTCACCGACCGGGAAATCATCCGGGCGATGAAGAATCTGAAACCGATCGGGATTCCACATTCGATTCTGTTCGAGGATCTGTTTGCCAAGACGTTCGATTCCTCCAAGCTCGATGAAGACCTGGAGCGGGTGAGGGATTTCTACCAGCAGAACGGTTACTTCACGGCGCGCGTGGAGGACCACACCGTGACGATCAAGGACACCGGGGGGACGGGGCGGAGTATCCCGCTGATCCATCCGAACAAGCCGGGAAAGCGGGCCGACATCGGCATGACGATGGATGAGGGCATCAAGTACAAAATCGGCAAAGTCAACTTCACGGGTGTGAAGCTGTTCAAGACGCCGAACGCGCTAATGCGGCCGTTATTCGGGATGACGGAAGGGGACACGTTCTCGACGGAGAAGCTGCGCAAGGGCATCAAGAACATGCAGAAGCTGTACGGGGAGTTCGGCTACATCGACGCGGTTGTCGAGCCGGACTTCGACCCGCACAAGGAGACCGGGACGATCGACCTGACGCTGGCGGTGGACGAGGGCAAGCAGTTTTTCGTGCGGCGCATCGATTTTTCGGGAAACACGACGACGCGGGACAAGGTGATCCGGCGCGAGCTGTTGATCGACGAAGGCGATCTGTTCAACACGCGGCTGTGGGAGGTGAGTATCCTGCGGCTGAACCAGCTTGGGTATTTCGAGCCGCTGAAGGAAGAAGAAGCGGCCGACGTGAAGAGGGATACCAAGACGAACACGGTGGACCTGACGTTGAAGGTGAAGGAGAAGGGGAAGAACTCGATCCAGTTGAACGGCGGCGTGTCGGAGATTGCGGGGAGCTTCATCGGGTTCTCGTATTCGACGAACAACTTTCTGGGGCTGGGCGAGACGCTGAGCCTGAGCTCGCAGTTG
>DAIDHC010000171.1 GCA_027452065.1 Bryobacterales bacterium | reverse complement strand
GGCGAGTTGAGAAGGAAGGCGGGCTGAGGCGATGGCGCGCCCTGGTGGGACTTGTAGTAATCGGGCCAGGTGGCGGCGACGTGGGCGGCCTCCCGGCCGGCGTCGGCGGTGCGGCCGGTGAGGCGGAGGAGATTGGCGCGGGCAAAGTGGGCGTCGGGGGAATCCGGGCGGGACTGGAGGGCGGCCTCGACCAGGGCGAGGGCGTCGGCGTTGCGGCCGCGCTGGGCGAGGATGGAGGCGAGCTGGAGGTTGGCGTCGAAGTCGCGGGGGTCCTGGGCGAGGGCGGCGCGAAAGGCGGTTTCGGCGCCGTCGGGGTCGCCGGTGGCGAGAAGGGCCTGGCCGTAATAGGACTGGAGCGAAGGAAGGTTGGGGTTGCGTTTGAGGGCGAGAGAGAACTCGGAGACGGCCTTGGGGAACGCGCCGGAGGTAAAGGCGGAGGCGCCGAGCAGGTAGTGGGCTTCGGCGGCGTCGGGGTCGCGGAGGATGCGGTCGATGTAGACCTGTCCCTGATCGGCGTGGCCGGAGCGGATGAGAGCCATGCCGAGGAGGTAGTCAAGGGAGCGGTCGTCGGGTTGGGCGGCGGCCAGGGGCGAGAGTAAGGCGACGGCGGAGGAGAAACTGCCGAGGCGGAGGTAACAGTCGGCGAGCAGGAGAGAGGCGCGAAGGTCGGATGGGGCGGCGGCGTGGACGTTTTCAAACTCCCGGGCGGCGGCGGCGAACTGGGAGGATTTGTAATAGGCGAGGCCGAGGTTGAGGCGGACTCCGGGGAGCGAGGGTTGGAGCTTGAGGGCGTCCTGATAGCGGGCGATGGCTTCGTCAAAGCGGCCGGAGGCCGAGAGGGCGGCGCCGAGATTGGAGAGCGCCTGGACGTTGGAGGGATCGAGTTGAAGCGTGGCGCGGTACTCGCGGATGGCGCCTTCCAGGTCGCCGGCGCGATGGAGCTCGACGCCGTGGAGGAAGGCGGCGCGGGCGTCCTCCTGGGCAAACGAAGGAGCCGGGGCGAGGAAGAGAAAGACGGCTAGGAGGAAGCGGGAGCGCACGGAAAAAGCAATGGAAGTGTAGCACAGGGGAGGTGTGTGCTAGGGGCCGGTGGATGTGACTTCGATGGCGTCGATCGAGGCGTAGTTGGCGGAGGGGACGAGGGCGAGGATGAGTTTGCCCTGGGCATTGGGCTGGAGGGCGTGGAAGGTGCGGACGAGGGCGCGGTCCGAGCCGCCAGCCTCGCGGAAGACGTCGAAGTTGCGGACCAGGGCGGCGCCATTGCAATAGATGTCGAACAGGCGGCTGCCGGCGCCGCCGTGCTCGGGCTTGTTGGGGCCGAACCAGCGTTCCGAGAAGCGGAGGGCGACGTCGTAGTGGCCGGCGGCCAGGGGGATAGTGTAGACGAAATTGCCGAAGCGCTCGCCGGCGAAGATTTCCGGGTCGTCGGCGCCGAGGATCGGGCCGAGGCGGAGGATCTGCTGGCCGCCGGTGAAGTAGCGGTCGGCTTCCCAGACGCGGCCGAGGCGGTCGGCGTACTGGCGCTCCTGGGCGACGATGCGGATGGGCTTGAGGCGGCCGGAAAGGCCCGGGGTGATCTCGATCGCATTGACGAAGGGGAAACGGACCTGCCCGGTGAAGGCGAGGTGGAGCTTGCCGTCGGCGGCGGGAGAGATATCGCGGAAGACACGGATATCGGCGCGGTTGGCGCCGGCGTCGGAGACAACGTCGAACATATTAAGGAGGGTGTGGCCGTTGGCGGCGACGTTAAAGATGCGGCTGGACTCGCCGCCGCCCCCGATGTTGCGCTCGCCGTACTCGGTTTCGGCGAAGTGGAGGCGGAGTTCGTAGACGCCGGGATCGAGCGGGATGTTGTAGGTGAAGATTCCCTCGCGGCGGGTCTGGTAGAGGCGCTGGTCCGCGGTTCCGAGGACGAGATGGCCGGGATCGGCCTTGGCCTCGCCGCTCTCGAAGTAGCGGTCTGAGAGCCAGGTTTGACCATAGCGGTCGTTGTATTCGCCGGTGAGGAGCCCGCAGGCGATGCGCAGGGTGTCGGCGGGCAGGGCCGGGGGGGCGACGGTGGAAAGAGTAGGGCCGGCGGCGAGAGAGGAGGGGGAGCGGCGGGCGGCCAGGAAGGCGGCGGCGAGGATGAGAAGTCCGGCGGCGGCGCCCGCAGCGTAAAGTGCGAAGGGAAGGCGGCGCGCGGCGGGGTGCCGGGGTATTGTGGGGGCGGAAACAGGAGGCAGCGGGGGCGCGGGAGCAGGGACGGCGGCGCGGTGGGAGGGCTGGAGAAAGACGGGAACGTATTGTCCGGGAGGGAGAACGATGTGCACAGTGTGCGCGGCACCGGCGCCTTCGTAGTATTCCTTCAAGCGCTTCCGGAGGCGATGGGCCTCGACGCGGACGATGGAGTCGCGCTTCTGGTCGAAATCGGCTGGCCGGCCGAGAGCCTCGACGGCGATGTTATATTCCTTGATCTGGCCGGCTTCTCCGGCGAAGAGTTTTTCGCAGACATAGCCGAGGAACTGAGCGAGGCTGGGAGCACGCTGAAAGATGCCCGAGGCGAGCAGCGTTTGAAGTTCGGCGCGCTCGGCGGTGAAGTCCGGAAAAGTGCCCTGACTATTTGTATCCAAAGGACGGCTCTCCGGTCGAGGTAACCCCGAGGCACCGAACCACGTCCCCATTTGCAGAAGGTTGCGGCTTACGATGCCCCAGCCCCCAAGACCAGTGGCAATAGCATATCACTGGTTAGGGTGCCGGTCCAGAGTCGTACGTTAACCCCCATCCTGCCTCCCCGTTAACAACAACGTAACGTTGTTGAAAACAAACAACATCCTTGTATTAACCAAAACTCGATCACAATAGTAACCGCTTTAGCCTTTCGCTGCGACTAGTGGAAAACTAGTATTGCTAGAGATCTCGCTGACTTCTCACCCAAGCGATTGAGAAAGGGAAAGTGGCCCATGTTAAGACTAAGGAACACTCTGTGGTGCGTGGCCGCACTGGTACTGCTGGCGGGCGTTGCGACTGTCGGGCAGTCGATTTACGCCAACCTGACGGGCGTGGTGTCGGACAGCACGGGGGCGGTGATTCCGAACGCCAACGTCACATTGAAGAACGAAGCGTCGGGGGACGTGCGCAAGACGGTGACGAATTCGGACGGGTATTTCTCCTTCGTCTCGTTTCCGACCGGGACGTACACGGTATCGGTGGATGCCAGCGGCTTTCAGAAGTGGCAGCAGGCGGGGTTGTCGTTTACGGGGGGCGAGTCGCGGACCCTGTCCAACATCACGATGGCGGTAGGGACGGCGGCGCAGACGGTGGAAGTATCATCGGCGGCGGATATCGTGGCGCCGGTGGATTCGGGCGAGAAGGCGCAGACGCTGACAACGCGGCAGTTGCAGGACTTCTCCGTGGTAGGGCGGAGCGCGGCGGAGTTCATCAAGATTCTGCCGGGGTTCGGGATCTCGGGGACGGGGACGGACAACAAGCAGAGTTTCACGGGGCAGGTGATCGGGATTAACGGGAACGGCGACGGCGGGAGCCAGAGCGCGTTCAACAATGCGTTTTCGGCGAACGGGACGGTGGCCGGGACGATGGACATCACGGCGGACGGCGCGCACGTATCTGATCCGGGCTGCAACTGCGCGACGCCGGTGAATCCGAACACGGACATGATCCAGGAGTTGAAGGTGATGACGTCGAACTTCAACGCCGAGAACTCCAAGGGTCCGATCGTGATGAACACGGTGGCGAAGTCCGGCGGCAAGGACTTTCACGGGGAAGGGTATTTTTATGCCCGGAACCACGTGATGAACGCCAACAATTGGATTAACAACGAGTTGGGAATTGCGCGGCCGAACAGCGACTTCTATTTTCCGGGCGGCAACATCGGCGGGCCGGTGCTGATTCCGGGAACGGACTTCAATAAGAATCGCGACAAACTGTTCTTCTTCACGGGATACGAATACTACTATCAGAGCCTGGACACGGGCGTACTGACGGCGACGGTGCCGACGCAGGGGATGAGGGCTGGCAATTATTCTCCGTCGGAATTATCGCAACTGGGCAACGTCACGGCTTCGGGCGCGCCACCGTCGCAGTTAAACGCGGGAGGGTTGGCGCAGTTTCCGGGCGGAATCATTCCGCCGTCGCAGCAGGACCCGGGCGGCAAAGTGCTGATGAACCTGTTCCCGCTGCCGAACGCGAATCCGAACGGGAACGGCGGCTACAACTACGTCAAGGATATTCAGTTCAACCAGAACATGTACCAGTGGTTGTCGCGCGTTGACTACAGCATCAGCGACAACACGAAGTTGTTTGTGCGCTATAACCTGCAGAACGAAAGGCAGATGTTTCCGGTGAGTTTGTGGTGGAGGCAGGGAATTTCGGTGCCCTACCCGACGCCGATCGTCTCGCCGAACCAGTCGCAGTCGATCTCGGCCAGCCTGACGCACGTATTCAATCCGACGCTGACCAACGAGTTTGTTTTCGGCTACACGTACATCAATTTCCCGAACAACTTCCAGGATCCGTCGAAGGTGAACCGGACGGATTTGGGCTATCCCTACAAAGGCCTTTACAAGAACGGCGTGCAACAGATTCCGTCGATGCTGTCGTGGGGGAATTCGGAGTTCGCCAACATCTTCAACCCGGGCGGGTTTGAAGCGGGCGGGAGCCAGGGGCTCTATGCGACCAAGTATCTGCCGTCGGTGAGCGACAACCTTACGAAGGTAGCGGGCACGCACACGCTGAAGTTCGGCTTCTATTATGAATTCGACATCAACACGCAGCCGGCGAACGGATACTCGAACGGCCTGCTGGTGCAGGCGCCGTGGGCGGGGAACGGATCGGGGAATCCTTATGCCGACCTGCTGCTGGGACGGACGGCGAACTACGAAGAGCAGAATTACAACAATCTGCACAACGAGGCGTACAACACGGCGGAATACTTCATTCAGGATAGCTGGAAGGTGACGCGGCGATTGACGCTCGATCTGGGAATGCGGGTATCGCACTTCGGTCAATGGTACGACCGGCAGGGGCTCGGGTTCGCCGTTTGGGAGCCGTCATTATACAGCGCGTCGGCGCCGGCGACGTCGTATCCGGGGCTGACCTGGCACGCCAAGAATCCGAACATACCGCTGTCCGGGTTCCCGAGCCAGATGTTCTTTTTCGCGCCGCGGTTCGGCATGGCATGGGACATGTTCGGCACCGGGAACACGGTGATCCGCGGCGGATGGGGCAGGTTCTACTATCACAACGCGCAGTTTACGACCGGGCTGGACGCGCCGGCGGGCGTACAAGCTTACAGTTCGCCGACAGCGACGACACTGCAGGCGATTGAGACGACGAATCCGGGGACGGTGGCGTTGAGCACAAACGCGTTGTCGCCAACCGACAACCTGACGCCGCGCATGGATAGCTACAGCTTCACGATTTCTCAGCGCATCATGGGAGCCTCGCTGTTGGAGGTGTCCTACGTGGGTAACCAGGCGACGAACCTGCTGAACGACACCAACATCGGCACCAACGTCAACGCCGTGCCGATCGGAGGGCTGCTGAACATCGGGCAGAATCCGAACAATGTCAACGTGAACAACTACCGTCCGTACACGCAGTACGGCGACCTGCGGGCGGATCAACACAATCTGTATTCGAACTACAATTCGCTGCAGGTGAGCTGGGTGCGGCAGCGAGGCAAATACGACATTCAGTTGAATTACACCTGGAGCAAGGCGATGGGTATTGTCGGGCAGAACCAGTTTAATTTGAACGACGATTACGGTCCGCAACCCTTCGACCGGCGCCATGTGTTCAACGCCGCGTACTCGATTGAACTGCCGAGCCCGATTGCAAGCAACGCATTCCTGAAGGGTGCGATCAACGGCTGGCAATTGTCGGGTATCACGCAACTGCAAAGCGGAATCAATCTTTCCGGCCAGGGCGTGAACGGCGGGGCCGCGGAGAACTTCAACCTCAATACGGGCGGCGCAACACTGCCGAGCGGGTATGGGATATCGAATCTCTCGATTCTCGGTACGCCGAATATGAACTTACAGCCGATCATGACCTGCAACCCGACAGCGAACCTGGGGACGCATCAATATCTGAATCCGTCCTGCTTCTCGCTGCCGAAGGTGCCGGGCGTGAATGGGGCGACGGTGCTGCCGGAGATCTTCGGCCCGTGGTTCTTCAATAGCGACCTGTCGTTATTCAAGAACTTCCAGATTGGGGAGTCCAAGAAGCTGCAGTTCCGCTTCTCGGCGTACAACTTCCTGAATCACCCGCTATGGACGTTCCGCGGTAATTCGAGCAACCTGAACCTGGCTTTCAACTCGGCTGGCGCACTGAGCAACCCACTGTTCGGGATGGCGACGGAGAAGGAAGGATTCCGGCTGGTCCAGCTTGCCGTGAAGTTCTACTTCTAACGGGCGACCGGCAGAGACGGCATGCAGGCAGTTTGCGCTGCCGGCGGCGGGACTACAGCCGAACGACAGCACGGCGCGGGACGCGGCGGCGCGAAGTAATCCGTCGCGGTAAGGAGCATGAGAACGACCGGGGGTGGCCGCGAGGCCGCCCCTTTTGTGTTTAGATGAGTAAGTACCCCACGATGAAGTCCGGCGCCGTATGCATGTTTTGCCTGCTCGCGATGGCGGGAGCAAGCTTGGCGCGGAGCGAGGAAACGCCGCAGGAGATGCTGCAGAAGGCGATGGAGCTGCAGCGGTCCGGCGATGTGGACGGGGCAATCCAGGAATATCGGGAATTTCTGAAGCTGCACCCCGGGGTAGCGTTTGTGCATTCGAACCTGGGAGTGTTGCTGGCACGGGCGGGCCGGTATGAAGAGGCGATCTCGGAGTACGAGGAAGCGCTTAAGGAGAGCCCGAATTCCCCGGACAGGCCGGCGATTTCGCTCAACCTGGCGTTGGCCTATTACAAGATGGGGCGGTATCAGCCGGCGGCCGAGCGGCTGGCGAACGTTCACCGGGCATTGCCGGGCAACGAGCAGGCGACGCTGCTGCTGGGCGATTGTTATTTGAGACTGGGGGAGAACGGAAAGGTGATCGAGCTGTTGCAGCCGCTGGCGGAGAAGGAACCGGACTCGATGGCGGTGGCCTACATGCTGGGGACGGCGCTGATCCGGGACAAGCGCCCGGCGGAGGGCCAGGTGCTGGTGGAGCGGATACTGCGCAACGGGGATTCGGCGGAGGCGCGGCTGCTGATGGGGATGACAAAGATGGGGGCGCTGGATTTCGCCGGGGCGCGGACGGACCTGGAGCGGGCGGTGGAACTGAATCCGAAGCTGCCGGATGTTTATTCGTACTACGGTTCGGCGTTGATGAACACGGGCGATACCCCGAAGGCCGCGGAGGCGTTTCACAAGGAGTTGGAGAGCAATCCGAACGACTTCAACGCGAACCTGTATCTGGGAGTACTGGCGAAGCAGGATCAGGATTACGGCAAGGCGCTGGGATATTTCGAAAGGGCGCTACAGCTTCGTCCGGGCGACATTGCGGTGAAGTATCAGATTGCGACGATAGACGCGGCGGACGGACGGGCGGAGAAAGCGCGGGAGGAGTTGGAGGCGATTGTAAAACAGGCGCCGGAGTTCACCGAGGCGCACGTGACGCTGGCAACGGTGTATTACAAGCTGAAGCGGAAGGCGGATGGGGACAGGGAGCGGGCGATTGTGCAGAAGCTGAACGCAGCGGCGCAGGCGAAGCAGCCGGGGGTGAAGGACGTGAATCCGGAGGCGCCGCAGCGATGATCGGGATGTTGATCGGGGCGACGTTGTGGGCCGCGGCGGCGGCGCCGGCGAATTTTGAAAAACTGTCGCAGGAGGCGGCGGCGGCGCGGGACGGGAACCGGCTGGAAGATGCGATCCGGCTGTATGGAGAAGCGGTGCGCGCGAAGCCGGAATGGAAGGAAGGCTGGTGGTACCTGGGTACGTTGAACTACGATCAGGACCATTACGCGGCGTGCCGGGATTCGTTCCGGCGGTTCGTGAAGCTGGAGCCGAAGGCGGGGCCGGGGTGGGCGCTGTTGGGTCTGTGCGAATTCGAGACCAAGCAATACGACGCTGCGCTGGCGGATTTGCGGCATGCGGAAGTTGTTGGACTGTCGAACGATCCGCAGATGACGAAGGTGGCGCGATTCCACGAGGCGCTGCTGCTGGCGCGGCTGGAGAACTACGAACAGGCGCTGCAGATTTACACACAGCTTGCCGAGTTGGGGGACAACAGCGCGCTGACGGTGGCAGGGGCGGGGCTGGCGGGACTGCGGATGCCGATATTTCCGCAAGAGGTACAGCCGCAGGACAAAGAGATTGTGATGATGGCGGGGCAGGCGGTGTTCGACATCAGCGACCGGAAGCCGCAGCAGGCGCTGGAGGACTTCGAGCAGATGCTGGCGAAGTATCCGAACCGGCCGAATGTGCATTACATGTACGGGATCTACCTGTTGAAGGGAGACTCGGACAAGGCCGTTGTGGAGCTGAAAAAGGAGCTGGAGATTTCGCCGGACCACATCCCGGCGCTGGTGGCGCTGGGGCTTGAGTATTTAAAACGGGGCGAGGCAGCCAAGGCGGTCGAGTTTGGGCGGGAGGCGGTGAAGGCGCGGCCCGACTTGTTTGTGACGCATAACGTGCTGGGGCGGGCGCTGGTGGAGTCGGGGCAGGTGCCGGAGGGGATCAAAGAGCTGGAGACGGCGCGGCGGCTGGCGCCGGACAGCCCGCAGACGCACATCGCGCTGGCCTCGGCGTACGCCAAGGCTGGGAGGGCGGCGGAGGCGGCGAAGGAGCGGACGGAATTTCTGCGGCTCAATCAGGAGTTGCAGAAGATGGGGGGGCCGTGAGGGCGCTGGCGCTCATGATCATTGCTTGCGGGGGATGGACGGCGGCGGGGGCGAACGCAGGGCCGGCGGAGTTGGCCGGAACGGCGGCATGCGTCACCTGTCATCGGGACAAGGTGTCTACGTATGGGGCGACGGGGATGTCGAACGCGCTGGAAGCGGCGGCGACGTGCGACATTCTCAAGAGCCACCCGAAGCTGGAGTTTCGCGACGGCAAGTACTCATATGAGATCACGCGGCAGGGGGATGGCAGCACTTATGAAGTCAGCGACGGGGAGAAGAAGCTGACGGTGCCGATCCGTTGGGCGTTCGGGCTGGGGCAGGCGGGGCAGACGTATCTGTTTCAGATTGACGGGAGCTGGTATGAAAGCCGGGTGAGTTTTTTCAACGAGATTCAGCGGCTCGATATTACGATCGGCGCGCAGACCGAGAAGCCGCGCACGCTGGTGGAAGCCGCCGGAGAGGTGCTGAACCGGAAGCAGGAGAGCGAGTGCTTCGGGTGTCATTCGACGGGCGGAGTGCATCAAGGGAGTGTCGAAGCCGCAACGCTGGTGCCGGGGATCCAGTGCGAGAACTGTCATGGCTCGGGCGCGCGGCATGTGCAGGCGCTGAAGACGGGGGATACGGCAAATTTCGCGATGCCGAAGCTTTCGGCGATGACGACGGAGGAGATGTCGGATTTCTGCGGCCGCTGTCACCGGACGTGGGCTCAGATCGCGGCGAACGGGGTGAGGGGCGTGGTGAATGTGAGGTTTCAGCCTTACCGGCTGACCAACAGCAAATGTTATGATGCGGCGGATCCGCGGATCCGTTGCGTGGCGTGTCACAATCCGCATGAGGGGCGGGTGAGGGAGACGTCGTATTACGACTCGAAGTGTCTGGCCTGCCACGGGGCGGGGCGATCGAGGGCGACGACGGCGGCGAGAGTGGCGAAGATGTGTCCGGCGGCAAAGAGGGACTGTGTAACGTGTCACATGCCGAAGGTTGACCTGCCGGGCGCGCATCATCGATTTTCGGATCACGAGATCCGGATTGCGAGGAAAAATGATCCGTACCCCGATTAGAGCGCGGGCGGCTGTGATTGCCGCGGCGCTGGCATTTTCGCCGGCTTGGTTTGCGCAGCAGCAGACGGCGCCGCAGGACGGCGGCAAGCCGACGGTGACGACGAACGCGCAGGAAGTGTTGCTGGACGTCGTGGTTCGCGACAAGAAGGGACGGTTCATTCCCGACCTGACGAAGGACCAGTTTCAGGTGACCGACGACGGCCAGCCGGTGAAACCAACCAGCTTCCGGGTGGTGCGCAGCGGCGACAAGGTGTTGCGGGCGGTGACGATGGTGTTCGAGCACGTGGACGTGCAGGACCGGGCGCTGGCGCGGGAAGCGGGGATGGATGTGCTGAAAAGCGAGCCGGACCCGGAGGTGTACTTCGCGGTGTTCGCCATCGATCAGCAGATGGCGGCGATCCAGCAGTTCACCAGGGACAGGGCGGCGCTGAAGAAGGCGATCGAGCGGGCGACGAGCGGGGCGTTTCTCCAGTTCGCCGAGGATGCGGCGCAGGTGCGGAAGGAAGTACAGCAGCAACTGGCGTCCGCGAGCGCGGATGCGAACGAAAAGCTGCTGGCGCGGGCGATGCTGAAGATGGCCACGGTGGACCAGACGATGGACCGGCAGGAGCCGGGGCGGGCGGTGATCTTCTCGCTGGCGGGGCTGGCGCGCAGCCAGGCGGATCTGCCGGGCCGGAAGTCGCTGCTGTATTTCACGCGCGGGCTCACGGTGCCCGATCATTTGCAGCAGCCGTTTGAGTCGCTGATCAGCACGGCGAACCGTGCCAATGTCAGCGTGTACGCGCTGGGAGTGCATGGGCTGGACATATCGGCCGAGAACGCGGGGGCGAACGCTCTGCTGGACAGCGCGGCCAAGCAGGGCAGCGCGGCGCAGACGGGAGCGGACACGCACGCCTCGCCGAGCCAGATTGCGCGGGAGACGCTGGCGGTGGACCAGGCGGTGCAGGGAGGGCGGGCGAACGTGCTGAACTCGCTGGACACGCTGTCGAGGCAGACGGGCGGCTTTCCGATCTTCAACACGAACGACCTGAAGGCGCCGCTGCGGCGGGCGGCGGAGGATCTGGAGAGCTATTACGAGATCTCGTATACGCCGGACATCAAGAAATACGACGGGACGTTCCGGAAGATCTCGGTTCACACGGATGTGGCGGATGCGCGGCTGCAGGCGCGGAGCGGGTATTTCGCGCTGCCGCCGGAGGCGAGTCCGGACCTGCTGCCTTATGAAATGCCGCTGCTGGCGGCGTTGGGCACGATGCCGCTGCCGCGCACGTTTGCCTTTCACGCGACGACAATGAGGTTTCATCCGGGCAAAGACGAGGCGCAGTGCGCATTTCTGCTGGAGGCGCCGTTCAAAGACCTGACGCTGCAGGAGCAGGGCGATTCGGTGATGATGCATCTGGGAGTGGTGACACTGATCAAGAATTCGGCGGGGACGGTGGTGGAGAAGTTCAGCCAGGATGTGCCGGTGAAATTTCCGGCCGATAAGAAAGCCGGGCTGCAGGCGAGTAACTTCATCTTCAACCGGCATTTCGAGCTGGCGCCGGGGCGCTACACGGTGGAGTCGGCGGTGGGGGATTTTCTGGGCAACAAAGTGAGCGCGCGGAAGGCGGTGCTGGTGGTGCCGGTGGCGTCAACGGGAGTGACGCTGAGCAACCTGTCGCTGGTGCGGAGCTTTCAGCCGAACGCGGCCGGAACGGACGACATGGACCCGTTCCATTTTCAGGGAGGCAAGGTGACGCCGAGCCTGGACGACCAGGTGCACGGGGGAAAGGGCGCAAAGCTGTCGATTTTCTTCGTGGTGTACCCGGACCCGGCCGAGCCGGGGAAGCCGGAGCTGCAGGCGCAGCTTTTGCAGGACGGGAAACCGATTGGAGGCGGGGCGCTCGATCTGCCGCCGGCGGAAAAAGACGGCAGCATTCCCTACGTGGCGTCGTTCCCGATTGATACGCTGCCGGCGGGGCAGTATCAGATCCGGGTGATCGCCAAGCAGGGGAGCATCGCGCGGGACCAGACGGCGTTGTTTACGATTGAATAGATGCGATTGACGCGACGCGGTGTTTTGGCGGCACTGGGAGGTTTCGGGGCGAGCCGCCTGATGGGGACCAACGAGCAGAGCGGCCCGCTGTTTCTGGAAATCGCCACGTCGGCGAGCGGCATCACGTGGGTACACGAGAACGCGATGTCGGAGAACCGGTACCTGCCGGAGACGATGGGTCCGGGCTGCGCGTTCTTCGATTACGACAATGACGGGTGGATGGACATTTTTCTGGTGAACAGCGGCCCGTCGGAGTTTTACACGCCGCAGAAGCCGCTGAGGAACGCACTGTACCGCAACAACCGCGACGGCACGTTCACGGACGTGACGGAGAAGGCGGGCGTGGGCTCGACCGGCTTCGGAATGGGCGTGGCAGTGGGCGATTACGACAACGACGGCAGGCAGGATCTTTTTGTCACCGCCTATGGTCCGCCGGCGCTCTATCACAACAACGGCGACGGGACATTCACCAACGTAAGCGAAAAGGCGGGGCTGGGCGCGGCGATGTTCAAGAACCACTGGACGACGAGCGCCGTTTGGTTCGACTACGACAACGACGGGCTGCTGGACCTGTTTGTGTGCAGCTTTGTCGAGTACGGGCGGCAGCACATGATGCTGTGCGGGGACAACAAAATGGGGCGGCACTATTACTGCATACCCCGGGTATTCAAAGGCACGCCGAGCCTGCTATTTCACAATAACGGCGACGGGACGTTCACGCTGGCCAGCCAGGGAACCGACATCGAGAAATCGCTCGGCAAGGGGCTCGGCGTGGTGGCGACCGACATCAACAACGACGGCCGGATGGACCTGTTCGTGGCCAACGACACGGTGCAGAATTTCCTGTACATGAACCGGGGCAAGGACAAGGACGGGAAGACGAAGTGGGAGGAGATTGCGCTGGCAGCCGAGGTGGGCTTCAGCGACAACGGGCAAGCGCGTTCGGGGATGGGCGTGGACGCGGCGGACTTTGACGGCGACGGCTGGCAGGACCTTTTCGTAGCCAACGTGGACCAGGAGATGTTTTCGCTGTACCGGAACAACCACAACGAGGATTTCACCGATGTGGCGCACAAGAACCAGGTGGCGCAGGCGACACGGCTGCTGAGCGGGTGGGGACTGAAGTTTTTCGACTATGACAACGACGGATCGCTGGACCTGATTCTGGCCAATGGCCACCCGGACGATATGATCGACAACTATTCGCAGCAGGTGCGGTACAAGGAGCCGCTTCTGCTGTTTCATAACGACCAGGGGCGGCTGCGAAACGTGAGCGAGCAGGCGGGGCCGGTGTTCACGCGGACGTTCCCGGCGCGGGGGCTGGCGGTCGGGGATTTCGACAACGACGGGCGGCCGGACGTGCTGATCGGCAACAACGGAGGGCCTCCGGTGTTGATGAAGAACAACGCGGGCAAGGGGAATCACTGGCTGGGGATCCGGCTGGAAGGCGTGAAGTGCACGCGGGACGCGATTGGAGCGCGGATCACGTGGTCGGCCGGGGGCGTGGTGAGGTCGCGGCTGAAGAACGGCGGGGGGAGCTACCTGTCCTCGCACGATCCGCGGGAGATTCTGGGACTGGGTGGAGCGGCGAAGCTGGACTGGGTGGAGATCCAGTGGCCGGCGCCGAGCGGACGGAAGCAGCGGTTCACGAATTTGCCGGTGGACAAATACGTTACGATTATCGAAGGCAAGGAGACCCCCGTATGATATCCCGACGCGCAGTTCTGACCTCTTCGGCGGCGGCGATCGCCGCGACAGGCGTCCGGCTGGAAGCGGCGCCCGGAAAGAAAGCGCAGTTTCATCTCGGGGTGGCGAGCTATTCGTTCCGCAAGTTTTCCCGGGCGCAGGCGATTCAGATGACCCGCGAGCTGGGCGTGACCTATATCGACATCAAGGATTTCCATCTTCCCCTCACCAGCACGCCTGAGGAGCTGCGGGCGGCGAGGATGGAATTTGAAGACGCGGGGCTGGTGATTGAAGGCGGCGGCACGATCACCTTCGCGAAAGACGACGACGCAGACATGCGGCAGAAGTTCGACTATGCCAAGAACGCGGGGCTGCCGCTGATGGTGTGCGCGCCGACGCATGAGACGCTGCCGAGGCTGGAGAAGTTCGTCAAAGAGTACGACATCAAGATCGCGATTCACAACCACGGGCCGGAGGACCACAACTTCCCGACGCCGCAGAGCGCGCTCGAGGCGGTGAAGAACCTGGATCCGCGATGCGGGCTGTGCATTGACGTGGGGCACACGGCGCGGACCGGGGCCGACGTGGTGGAGTCGATCCGCCAGACGGGGCCGAGGCTGTTGAGCATGCACCTGAAGGATCTGGCCAGCATGAGCGCCAAAGAGAGCCAGTGCGACGTGGGGGACGGCAAGATGCCGATTCCGCGGATCTTCGAGCAGTTGATCGCGATGAACTACAGCGGGGGGGCGATGCTGGAGTACGAGATTCACGCCGACAACCCGATGCCAGGGATGCAGCGTTCGATCTCTTATATGAAGGGCGTGCTGGCGGGACTGCAGGAGGGATAGAAGCGGGAGCCGTCGAGCGGCTCCCGCCGGGAATCAGGCGTGGCTTTCAGCCTTCAGCTTTTCCCGCTGTTCGCGGAGAATTGCTTTGCGGCTGAGTTTGATTTTGTTGCCTTCGAGAGCGAGAACCTTCACCAGGATCTGGTCGCCTTCCTTCAGCTCGTCGCGGACGTTCTTAATGCGGTTTTCCGAAATTTCGCTGATGTGGAGCAGGCCGTCGGTGCCGGGGAAGATTTCGACGAAGGCGCCGAACTCCGCCAGGCGGACAACCTTGCCGAGGTAGGTTTTCCCGACTTCGGCCACGGCGGCGATGTCGGTGACGCGCTGGATCGCCTTTTCGGCGGCGATACCGTCGGAGGCGAAGATGTTGACCGTGCCGTCGTCGCTGACGTCGATCTTGCATCCGGTCTCGTCGACGATGCTGCGGATCATCTTTCCACCGGGTCCGATCAGCTCGCGGATTTTGTCGACCGGGATCATGACGGTGTAGATGCGGGGCGCGTACTTGGACATCTCCTTACGGGGAGCGTCCAGGACGGCGACCATCTTGTCGAGGATGAAGAGGCGCGCCTGGCGGGCCTGCTCGAGAGCCTCGCGCATGATGGTGATGGTGACGTTGGGCACCTTAATATCCATCTGGAGGCCGGTGATGCCGGTGCGGGAGCCGGCGACCTTGAAGTCCATGTCGCCGTAGTGGTCCTCGGCGCCGGCGATATCGGTGAGGATGGCGTAATTGTCGCCTTCCTTGACCAGGCCCATGGCGATACCGGCGATGGGAGTAGGGATGGGCACGCCGGCATCCATGAGGGCCATGGTGGCGCCGCAGACGGTGGCCA
Organism: Bryobacterales bacterium; assembly: GCA_027452065.1. GTDB lineage: Bacteria > Acidobacteriota > Terriglobia > Bryobacterales > Bryobacteraceae > JAJYKC01. The sequence continues at coordinate 14,223 of DAIDHC010000171.1, read as the reverse complement.
TGGAACTGGAGCCGTTGGATTCGAGGATGTCGCTGACAACGCGGAGCGTGTAGGGGAAGGCCTTCTCGTCTGGAATGACGGCCGAGAGGGAGCGCTCGGCGAGCGCGCCGTGGCCGATCTCGCGGCGGCCGGGTCCCCGGAGGAAGCCGACTTCGCCGACGCTGAAGGGCGGGAAATTGTAGTGGAGCATGAAGCGCTTCGAAGTCTCGCTGGGATCGAAGAGCTCGATGCGCTGCTCGTCTTCCTTGGTGCCGAGGGTGCAGGTCACAAGGGCCTGCGTCTCGCCGCGGGTGAAGATGGAGGAGCCGTGAGTGCGGGGCAGGACGCCGACTTCGACGTCGATGGCCCGGATCTCATCAAAGGCGCGTCCGTCGGGACGGCGGCGCTTTTCGAGCATTTCATCGCGGAAGATGCTCTCCTTGAGCGCGTCGAAGAGTTTGCCGGCTTCCTTCTGCAGGCTCTCGTCGGGGCCGAGAAGCGAAACCGCCTTCTGCTTGAGCTCGTGAACGCGATGGTAGCTTTCGAGCTTGGGGTACTTCTTGGTGTCGAGCGCGTCGGTGAGGTCGGCGCGGACGGCGTCGGCGATGGTCTTGTAGGCGGTTTCGTTCACCGGGGCGGGGACGAACTCGCGTTTGGCCTTGCCGGCTTTGGCGACGAGCTGCTGGATGCCGGCGGCGATTTTACGGCAGCATTCATGGCCGTAGTCGATGGCGCGGAGGACTTCCTCCTCCGTGGCGTGCTGTGCGCCGGCCTCGACCATGACGATGCCCTGCTCGGTGCCCGCGACGACGATGTTCGCCTTGGACTCGCGGGACTCCTCGTAGCTGGGGTTGACCACCAGTTTGCCGTTGATGTTGCCGATGCGGATGCCGGCGAGGACGTGATGGAAGGGGATATCGGAAATGGCGAGCGCGGCGCCGGCGCCGACGATGGCGAGGATGCCGGGGTCGTTTTCAGGGTCGGCGGAAAGCACCATGCCGATCACCTGGGTTTCATGGGAATAGCCTTCGGGGAACAGCGGCCGGATGGGCCGGTCGATCAGGCGGCTGGTGAGAATTTCCTTTTCGGAAGGGCGGCCTTCGCGCTTAATGAATCCGCCGGGGAACTTGCCGGCCGCGTACGTGTACTCGCGGTAGTCTACCGTGAGGGGGAAAAACGTTGCCCCGGGTTTCGGCTCTTCGGCCGTGCAGGCGGTGACCAGCACCACCGAATCCCCGGAGCGTACGACAACGGAGCCGTTGGCCTGTTTAGCCACTTTGCCCGTCTCCAGGGTAATCTTGCGACCATCCAGGTCAATTTCAACTGTATGTAACATCGAGAGTGTCCTTTAATCCTGGGCTCAAAATGCGATGAGCCCGATCCGATTAAGAGGAGGCCGGGGAGAGAATGAACGGAACCAGCGCCGCCCACCGGGGCGGAGTAACCCTGAAAACGCAGCCTACCGGCGAATACCGAGGCTTTGAATCAGGGACTTGTACCTTTCCGGGCTACGGCTCTTCAGGTAGTCCAAGAGGCGCCTTCGGCGAGCGACCATCGATAACAATCCACGACGGGAATGATGATCCTGCTTGTGCGTCTTGAAGTGGTCCGTGAGCTGCAGAATTCGCTGGCTCAGGATAGCTACCTGCACCTCTGGCGACCCGCTATCGGTTTTGTGCTGCTTGAACTTGCCAATAACCTGCTGTTTAACCTCGGGCGCCAGTGCCATTCTAGAATAGATACTCCTCGTCTTACCTTAATCTTCGTTTCTATACCTCTACAGGATACACGACGGTTCTCGGGCGCCGCAAGTGGGGCCGGCTGGGCGATAAATTGGGGGAGACGGGATAGGGCGTGCCGCCGGGGACGGCCGCAGTACCGGGGGGCGGGGAGTGGTGGTGGGCCGCGCTGCCGGCCGGGTGGGGTCCGGAGTGGGTTGGGGAGGAGGGGCGAGGGCGGGCGATCGGTTAGTGCGGGGAGGGGAGCGGGACTGAGATGGGCGATGCGCCGCCGGGGGAGTATTCGAGGACGAGGGGCTGATCTTTGAGTTTGCGGCCGGGCTTGGGGAAATAGAGATAGCCGGCGATGGGGACGTCGAACTGGCCACTGGGGACGCTCTTGCGATCCAACTCGTCCTCGTCGAGCTGCGGGTCGCGCTGAGGGGGCGGAGGGCTGTTGGGCCCGGCGCCGATGGCGACTCCGACACCGGTATAGGTTCCCCAACCGCCGGGTCCGTAAGGTCCCGCGGGGGAGTAACCTACACCAACGGTCGGGTAGACGGCGACGTCGTGTCCGACAGAGGGGTTCTGGTGGTCGCGCTGGAGAGAGGCGGCGACGGCGGCGGGACTGACGGGGCGCTCGGTGCGATCGCGGCCCAACTGGAGCGCGAAGTCGTAGGCATCGAGCGCAAGGGCGGAGCCGGAGCGGGGGTAAAGGGCGACTTCGACGACGAAGTAGGCCGCGGACAGATCGGCGGCAAAAGAGCGCTTCACTTCGGAGGCGGAAAGAAGCGCGGCGGCGACGACGCCGCCGGGAAAACTCTGGCGGATGGGGTAATCCTCAAGCGAGGGACGGGGCGCGAAGCCGGAGTCGCCGGCCACGGCCAGCGATAGAGTCAGCGTGAAACAAGCCGTCCATCGATGAATCATGGATGTCAGCCACCTCACCCGCTAGTCCGACGTAAAATCTTGTAAATTCGTTCCACGGAACTCGTTTTCCTCTCCGTCGACGGGCGAGGCGTCGAGCGCGTCACGAAGGGTATCGGACGATTCGGTTCTCGCGGAAGGCGAGATTGCCGAGGTGGCTGGTGCGGGCGGCGGCGATGCCGATGGAAACGGGGGCGTTCGGGATCTGGCGGGAGCGCAGGCAGTCGAGGAAGTTCTTCATGTGGAAACGGGTACCATCGCCGTCCGTTTTGGCCGAGCGGGCGGGGCTGGAGAGATCCAGCGACTCGGTGTAATGGGCTTGCTCCGGCCAGAATCCGTAGCCGCTGCGGTCGATCCGCAAGAGGCCTTTGGTGCCGCGAAAGGTGAGGCCGCCGCCTTCGAGATAGCCGATCATGCTGCAGCGGAAGACGACCTCGAAATTGGACGGATATAAATAAGAGGCGCTGATGGTGTCGGGGCACTGAATGCGGGGGATGGCGTAGGTGGCTCCGGTGGCAGCCGCCGTGGATGGCGTATCGCTGCCCATGAACCATTGGGCGACATCGACCCAATGAGTGAAAAGGTCGGTGAGGGATCCGCCGCCGAAATCCCAAAACCAGCGCCAATTGCTATAGCGGGTGGCGTCGAAGGGCTGACTGGGAGCGTCGCCGAGGAACTGTTTCCAATCGAGCTTGGAGACATCGATGGCAGGTGGGCCGTTTTGCAGCCCGAGCAGGTTCTGGTACCAGTGGGTTTCGATGAAGGTGATCTGTCCCAGGAGGCCGGAGTCGATGAGGGATTTGGCTTCGATGAAATGGGGCCAGCTACGCTGCTGGGTGCCGGTCTGGACGACGCGTTTGGATTCATCGACGGCTTTCTGAAGAGCGTCGCCCTCGGAGATGGAGTGGGTGACGGGCTTTTCAACGTAGACGTCCTTGCCGGCCTGGATGGCGGCCAGGGTGACGGGGACGTGCCAATGATCGGGAGTGCCGACGACGACGGCGTCAATATTGGGGTCGTCGAGGACAGCGCGGAAGTCGGTGTACTCCTTGGCTTGGGGCGCGAGTTTCTGGCGGGCAGCGGCGCGGTGGGGCTCGTAGACGTCGCAGACGGCCACGATGTCGTTGCCGCCGATGGAGTTGAGCAGACTAAGAAGATACTGGCATCGGCCGCCGGTGCCAATGGCGCCGATGCGGATGCGGTCGTTGGCGCCGAGAACGCGGGCCTGGCTGAGGGCGGTGGCGCCGGCGAGCGCGGCGCCTTTGAGGAACTCACGGCGGAAGCTGGACATGGGAGTTAGGAATATCGTATTCCAAACCGGCGGCGCGTGTGGGACGAAAAAGCACAACGGGCGCGAGAGACGGCTAAGGGTTGGGCTGGGAGCGGAGGCGGGTGAGTTCCTGGCGTGCCCAGGAGGCGATAGCGGCGCGTTCGGTGTCGTCGGGGCAGGCGCCAGGGTGGAGTAGACAGTAGCGGCGCGGGGGCATGGTGTGGTCGCGGGAGACGCTGGCGAGGCCGGCGAGAAAGGCTAGGCGCGAGGCATTCGAGTAGGTTTCCCAGTGGGAGAGATTCATGAAGGAGCGGGCGTGGGCAACGTCGCGCTCGACGAGCCATGAGGCGGGGGGTAGTTGGGTGTACCAGGGCAAGCGGGTGTTGTCGGAGTGGCAATCCTGGCAGGAGCGCTCGAGGATGCGATGGAGTTGAGGCGGGGCACCGGCTCCGGAGAGAAGGGGACGATGAGGAAGAGCGGTGAGAGCGGTGCGCGGGAACAGGGCCGCCGCCAACAGCACAGCCGCGGAAAGAAGCGCGGGAACGTATTTGGGCGGGCTCACCAGGATCGTCTCCGGAATCAAGTATGGAGCCCATGGCAGGCCCGAGTCGCAAAGGCTTTGTAGAAGGTTTGTAAAACGGTGGCTCGGTGAGAACGGGGCTCTTAACGGGTGACGAAAGTTGCACGCGGTGGGCCGAAGTGGTATTCGTGGAAAATCCTAAACGAAGGGGGTGTGCATGCGGCGAATCTCGAGACGAGGGCTTCTGGCGGCGGGTTCGGTGGCGCTGGCCTCGGGCGCTCCCCAGGCGGGCGGCGAGAGCCACCGGCGGCCGATCCTGATCTGCGCGGCGAATGGCTACGCATATCTGGAGCCGGCCTACGAAGCGCTGAAGAACGGCGAAGACACGCTGGACGCGGCGCTGCGGGTGGTGCAGGGCCCGGAGAATGATCCGAAAGACGACAGCGTCGGGCTGGGAGGATTGCCGAACGAGGAAGGGGTTGTGGAACTGGATGCCTGCTGCATGCATGGGCCGACGCGGGGTGCGGGCTCGGTGGGCGGCGTGCAGAACATCAAGAACGTGTCGCTGGTGGCCAAGGCGGTGATGAACCACACCGGACACGTGATGCTGGTGGGCGAGGGAGCGCAGAGGTTCGCGCTGGCGATGGGATTTCCGAAGGAAAACCTGCTGACGGAGCACTCGCGGAAGATCTGGATGCTGTGGCGGGAGATGCATTCGAACCAGGACTGGTGGGGGCCGGGGGTGGGAATGCCGGGCTGGACGCCGCCGGAGCAGGCACCGGCGGAGCGGAGAAGCGGGATCGAGCGCCGGCTGGGCAGGTGGAACGACGTGGCAGCGGACCTGGGCATCGAGCCGGAGATGCGGATGGACGCGATCCGGAAGGTATTGGTGCCGCCTACGGGAACGATTCATTGCTCGGCGGCCAACGAGAAGGGCGAAGTGTCGGGGGTGACGACGACGAGCGGGCTGGCGTGGAAGATTCCGGGACGCGTGGGCGATTCGCCGATCATTGGCGCCGGATGCTACACCGATCCGGAGGTTGGCTCGGCGGGAGCGACGGGAAGCGGCGAAGAAAATATCAAGGTGGCCGGCGCGCACACGATCATTGAGAACATGCGTCACGGGATGTCGCCGGAGGAAGCGGGCATGGACGCGCTGAAGCGTATCGTGCGCTTCCACGGGAACAACATGGACGAGATTCGCTACATTGGCATGACGTATTACGTGCTGCGGAAGGACGGCGCCTACGCGGGAGTGTCGATGTGGGGAGGCACAGCCGAGCGGCCGAAACGCTTCGCGGTGCACGACGGGACGCGGCGGCTGGAAGTGTGCAAGGCACTGTATCAGGGCGACGGCATCGAGTGGCCGCCGATTCCCCGGCTCAAGAACCCCTGAGCGCAGCGGCGCCGATACCGGGTGAGACTTGAAACTACGATCTGTACTGCTGATGGCATGCCTTTGTCCGTGCGCGGGGCTGCATGCTGATGACGGACACAAGCCGGCGATCACGTTCGACGAATTCTTCGATTCGGTGAGCATCGACGACGCCCGGATCCGGGCGGACGGGCGGGCGGTGGTGATCGAGACGGAGCGCGCCTCCTGGGATCAGAACCGCTATCTGCACGATCTGTGGATGTGGAAGGACGAAGGCGCGGGGAAGGCGGTGCAGATCACGCGCTCCGGATACGATCATTCGCCGCGGTGGTCGCCGGACGGAGAGTGGATCGCGTTCTTATCCGAGAGGACCGCGGATGGAGCGCCGGAGGGCAAGGAGCACGAGACGAGCCAGGTGTGGGTGATGGCGGCCTCGGGCGGCGAGGCGTTCGCCGTCACGCGGGGCGCCGGGAGCGTGCACGCCTTCGCCTGGGCGGCCGATTCGAAAGCGATTTATTTCGCGACGCGGATTCCGTGGAACAAGAAGCAGGAGGAAGACTACCGGAAGCAATGGAATGACGTGGTGCGATTCCGGGAGTCCGAGCGCGGGGACGCGGTGTTTGCGGCGGCGCTGGGTGCGGCGGCCGGGAAGGCGGCCGAGCCCAAAGAGATTGCGCGGAGCGACTACAGGGTGGCGGAGATGACGGCGTCGCCGGACGGAAAGAAGGTGGCCTTCGCCACTGAGGCGCCGTCGGAGCGCGTCGAGTCGACCGAGCCATTCGGAATTTATCTGGCCGATCCGGCGGGCGGCGGCGCGAGACTGCTGAGCCATACGCAAGCCATCTACGAGAACCTGCAATGGAGCACCGACGGGCACAGCATTCTGTTCCAGGTGGTGAGCGGATCGGTGGAGGGGCGGTATCGCGACGTGCAGGCGAGGCTGTACTCGGTAGAGGCCGATGGGCCGGGGCGGGGCGCCATTCACCGATGGGCGCAAGGCTACGCGGGTTCGATCGCCGGATACTCGGCCGGCCAGGGAGGGGTTGCGGTGCTGGGCATCTCGGGCACCGAAACACAGCCTTATGAAACCGGCGCCTGGACGGGGGCGCTCAGGAAACTACCGGCGCTCGCGGGAGCATACGTCCGGGTGTCGGCGGCGAGTGGGTCTCCGAGAATGGCATTTGTTTACTCGTCGCTGCAGCGTCCGGTGGAGGTTTACCTGGCCGAGGATGCGACGGGGGTGGCGGCGGCGCGGCCGATTACGTCGTTCAACGCGGTGTTCAAGGAACGCGAGCTTCCGCGGGGCAGAGTGTTCCGATGGCGGGCCGACGACGGAGCGGCGGTGGAGGGGATGTTGATTTATCCTCCGGGGCAGTTCGGGGCCAAGGGGCTCAGGACGCTGACGCTGATTCACGGCGGCCCGGCCGATGCGGATCAGGACCGGTGGGGAGCGGACTGGTACGACTGGGCGATCCTGGCGGCGAGCCGGGGATGGCTGGTCTTTCGCCCCAACTACCGGGGCTCGGTCGGTTACGGCGATGAGTTCGCGATGCAAACCGTACCGCACATCGTTTCGCGGCCGGGGCGAGACATTCTCGAGGGCGTCGACGCGCTGGTGAAAGACGGAGCGGCGGACCCGGCGAAGCTGACGGTTGGGGGCTACAGCGAGGGAGGCTACCTGACCAACTGGCTGATCACCCAGACAACGAGGTTCCGGGCGGCGGTAACCGGGGCGGGCGCGGTGGAGCACGTGCTGAACTGGGGCAACGACGATGAGACCTTCGACGATGCCTTCTACATGGGAGGGAACCCATGGGAGGCGGAACGAAACTACAATGAAGAGGCGGCGATCTGGCAGATCGCCAAGGTGCGAACACCCACGCACATGGTAGTCGGAGGAGCGGATGTCCGGGTGCATTTTGGCGAATCGTATTTGCTGGAGCGGGCGCTCCGGGCTGTCGGGGTACCGTGCTCGCTGCTGGTTTTTCCGGGCGAGGGGCACAGCCTGCGGAACAATCCGTGGCACGGCAAGATCAAGGTGCGCGAGGAGTTGAAGTGGCTGGAGAAGTACGGAAGTCAATGAGACGTCCGCCGGGTGTGCGAGTTGCGGCTGAGTCTTATGATGCGAACGGCTAAGAACTGGCTGGTCCGGCTGGCGGCAGCGGTGCTGCTGATGGCGGCGCCGCGGCCTCTGCCCGCCTACGCGGTGCTCTCGCATGAGGCGATCATCGACACGCTGTGGGAGAGTTCGATCAAGCCGCTGCTTCTTGAGCGATTTCCGGAGGCGACTCCCGACCAGTTGAGAATCGCTCACGGTTATGTGTACGGTGGAGCGATTATCCAGGACGCGGGATATTACCCGTTTGGAAGCAAGTTTTTCAGCAACCTCACCCATTACGTGCGCACCGGGGATTTTGTGCTCGCCTTGATTCACGAGTCGCGCGATTTGAACGAATACGCCTTCGCACTCGGCGCGCTGGCCCATTACTCGGCCGACAACTCGGGGCACCCGATGGCGATCAACCGCGCGGTGCCGATGCTCTACCCGAAGCTGCGAAAGCAATTCGGCAAGGAGATCTCCTACGACGAGGCGCCGCTGGCCCACATCAGAACGGAATTTTCCTTCGACGTAGTCCAGGTGGCCCACAACTTTTACGCGCCCGAGGCATACCATGCCTTCATCGGATTTGAGGTGTCCGAGCCGGTGATGCGGCGGGCATTTCTCGACACTTACTCGCTGGACCTTTCGCAGGCGTTTCCCGATCTTGGACTTGCCATCGGGACCTACCGGTGGAGCGTGAGAAGTTTGATTCCGGAGATGACTCGCGTTGCATGGGCGGCGAACAAGCGGGAAATCGGGCACACGAAACCGGGGATGACCAAGAAGAAATTCCTTTATAACCTTTCAAAGACGAGCTATGAAAAGGAGTGGGGGCAAAAGTTTCAACGGCCGGGAGCGGGGGCAAGGTTTCTTGCGTTTCTGATCCGAATTCTGCCCAAGATCGGCCCACTCAGGGAGCTGCAGATCCCGATCCCGACGCCGGATGCGGAGCGTCTGTTCATGGCCAGCTTCAACACAATCGTGGATCAAGCACGGCGCGACTACCAGTCCTTGCGCCGAGGCACGCTGGCACTGACGGACAGAAATTTTGACCTGGGCGTGGTATCGCACGCCGGCATATATCCGCTGAGCGACGAAACCTACGCGCACATGATGGATTTGTTGGCCGAGGGCGGCTTCAAGGGCGTCACGCCGGCGTTACGGGACAACATCGTGGCCTATTATCGGGATCCCGCGGGACGAGTGGCGACCGAGCGGAAGCCAAAGGACTGGCAGCGGCTGCAGGGGGAGTTGTCGGAGTTGGAGCATCTGAACCTTGTGGCGGCGCGGGCGCCGGCCCCTGCCGCGCCCGACGGCGAATAGCCGGACTGAGAGGCGTCCTCCGAGCGCCTCTCATCATTTACGCCGCGACCGACGGCCGCGTCTAGTTGTGCTTCTTTCGGTAGATCCGGTTGCTCGACCGGTTAAGCGAACGATTGGCCTGACGGCGCTCGGTGGGCGTTAACGGTCCGCCGTTGGCGGCGCGCTGCTGACCGATGCGGCCGGCGATCCTGGCCTGCTGGCGCTCGAGGCCGGAGGTTTCGCCGGGAGTGAGGGAGCCGTTCCGAATTCCTTGGGCGATACGATCCTGCTGGTTCTCGCGGCGCGCGCCGACCTCGGTGTTGGTGAACTTCTGCGTAGCGGCGTTGTGCTTGTCGGTGTAAATCTGCCGGCTCAGGCCATTCTGCTCGCGATTCACCTGGGCTTTTTCGGCCGCAGTGAGCTTGCCGCCGTTGGCGGAGCGATCGGCCGCGATCTGGTGGTTGATGCCGGCTTCCTTATGCTCGATGTTGGCGGTCTCATGGCTCGTCAACTGGCCGTCCTGAACACCGTTGGCGATGCGTTGCTGTTGATCGGCCCGGCGCTTGCCAACCTCCGTATTGCCGTATTGCTGGGACTGAGCGAAGGTCCCGGCAGACAGAATCATTCCCAGAGTAATCATCATGCACGTATGTTTCATCGCTGTGTCTCCTGTTTCGCCAGCTTCTTGCCCGGCGTTTTCGTCTCATTCGACTTAACGTTCTGCGCGGACCGGAGTTGCTGTCAAGGAGGGCGCGATGCGAGTTAAATTAGGTTCATTTTCGAGTATTCGGAGGTCCGGTACTGATGGCCGCAGGTGGAGATGGGCCGCAGGCTCGGGTGAAGTACTGAGCGGGGAAGCAGTCCCGGTAGAATGGAAACAGCTTATGACGTTGGCTCAGATTACCTGCCGTCGGCCTGCGGGGGCCGTCTGGTTTGCGGCGCTGGCTTTTCTGATGTCTGTTGCGCCGTGCTGGACGGCGACGGCGCGAAAGGGAGACGTTAAGAAAATCAGCGTGGCGCCGACGGGCGAGTGGGTGGATACCGGTCTTGACCTGGGCGCCAACGCCCGGGTGAGGGTGACGGCGTCGGGCCAGGTGCAGTATCCGGACTCGCAATCGACAGGACCGGACGGGCTAAACCGCGGATGGAAGGACATTCTCCGGGTGATGCCGGTGAATTCGGAGGGGCGCGGGGCGTTGATCGGACGGGTGGGAAATGGGGATTTCGCGCCTCCGTTTTTGATCGGGACGACGCGGGAGTTTGCGGCCGGCGTGGCGGGAAGGCTCTACCTGTCGGTGAACCAATCGGGGAACGACTCGGGCAGCGGAAGCTTCGCGGCCACGATCGAGGTACTGGACGCCGGCGGGAATTCGGCGGCCGCGGCAAACGTGGCGATCGACAAACTGCCGACGGTTTCCGAACTCGAAGGGATCACGGCGCGAACGCTGGCCAACTTGCCTCGAAGAGTATCGGATCAGCAGGGCAACGTGGGCGACGTAGTGAATTTTCTGATCGCCGGCGCGGGACAGGACGTGCTGAAGGCATTCATGGGGGCCGGATGGGTTCAGGTGGACAAAACCACGAAGGACGCGATTCTTCATGGGCTGCTGGCAACGCTATCCAAGGACGAGTACACGCAGATGCCGATGAGCGTGCTTTACCTGTTCGGACGGCCGCAGGATTACGGACTGGCGCACGCCGAGCCTTTCACCGTGGTGGCGACGCGAAACCACCTGCGCCTGTGGAAGGCTCCGATGAAGGTCAACGGGCAGGAGCTTTGGGCCGGGGCGGCGACCCACGACATCGGCTTCGAGAGAGACGATCGCAACGGGGGCGTGACGCATAAGATCGACCCGAACATCGATCTCGAACGGACCTACGTCGGCGAGACGTTGTTTGCCACCGGGATGGTGAAGAAGATCGCCTACATGGTTCCGCCGAATCCGGTAAAGGAAGCGAAGACGGCGACGGGGGGGAGTTTTCACTCGGACGGGCGGGTGCTGGTGATGTCGCTCGGGTCGAGCGCTCAGGCGGGCAACAGCCGTGGTGTGGAGTTTGCCAACCTGTTCTGCTCGGTGATGGGAACAGAAAAGCCGGATTCGGGAGAGTTCGGGCCGTGTGCGACATATCTGGAAACGGCCGCTACGTCGAAAGTGCCTTTGGGAACGATTCCGACGGCGTATCGGGTGTTGATCGTGCCCGGGGTGCTCAGCTTGTGCGCGTCATCGGCGCCGGCGTTTCAACAGGGCCAGGAGCATCTTCGGCAGAAACACGGGGTCACGGTGGATTTGCTGCCGGTGCCGAATGCCAGCAGCGAATCCAACGGGCGTCTGATCGCGGAGTATCTGAAGAAACAGCATACGCCGGGCTCGAAGAAGTTCATCGTAATCGGGTATAGCAAAGGAGCGCCGGATGTTCAGGAGGCTCTGGCGCACGACGGCGAGGCGGCTTCGGCGGTGGTGGCGATGGTGACCGTGGCCGGCGCCGTTGGAGGATCGCCGATTGCCGATGTGATGCCGCTGGCTGCGAAGCGATGGATCGACGCGATGCATATGGGAAGTTGTCAGGGAGACCTGACGGCGGCGTTTCAAAGCCTGAGCCGGGACGCGCGGCGGAAGTTTCTGGCCGATTACCCGGCGCCTCCTGTGCCGAGTTACTCGCTGGCTGCCGTGTCGGACGCGACAAACACGTCCAAGGTTCTGAAGCAGGCCTGGCAGCTTCTCCAGGTGTTCGGCACACGGGAAGACAGCCAGTTGCTGGTGGAGGATACGCTGGCGCCGGGGGCGGTGGATCTGGGCGCGGCGCGGGCGGACCACTTCGCCATCGCGCTGCCGTTCGAGTTCCTGAACGTGCCGGATATGCAGTCGCTGGTCGACCACAACCATTTCCCGCGGACCGCGCTGCTCGAGGCGTTGGTACGACTGGTGACCGCCGACCTGGAGGGGAAGGCGGGAGCGGGCGCTAAGCGCTAGCCCGATGCCGCAGCGCGCGGCGGAGCCGCGTGGCGGGTCGAGGTGGGCCTATTCTCCGGGAGGAGGCGTTTTCTCGGGTTTCGCGGTGCGCTCCGGAGGATGCTCGGCGGGCCGGGCAGTCTCCGGGTGGCCGCGGGGCTGTGCGGGGGCGCGAGTGGGTTCGGCTGAACGAGGAGGGGCCTCGGCGGGAGGCCGCGAGGGCTGCTGCCATCCGCCGCCACGAGGGGTGGGCGCGCTGGCCGGGGGACGAGCGGTGGGCGGCGGCGTCGATGCCGGAGGGCGAGCGGTCACCGGAGGAGTTTGAGCTGGGGGACGGGCTCCCGGGCTTGCGGGCGCCGGGGTGCCGAATTTGCGCCAGCCGGAGTCGGCGGGCTGTTGCGGGCGCGGCTGGGGACGGGTCTGCGGCATGGCGGCGGGCGCAGGCGCTTGGCCGCGCTGTGGCGCGCCCGTTACTACGCGCACGGGCTGCTGCTGGGGCGGGGCACCGCCTCCCGTCTGCCTGAGGGTGGCGGGCGCCGGCGCACGGCCTGGCCGCTGCGCTTGAGCCTCCTGCTGCCGAGAGAAGGGGACGGGCGGCGGCGGCGGAGCGGTGCGCGCGACCACCTGCCGATTGAAGACTCCCGCTGGCGGTTGGGAGACACTGCCGCCTGCACGGCCGCCTTCAACGCCGAGGACGGCGGACCTTTGCGGCGCTACCGCCGGAGTCGTCATCGGTCTTAAATTGCGGGCCTGATTCTGCGGCACCGGGACGGCAGCCCGGGAGACCGACCCTCCGGAGGCGAAAGCCGTGCGCGGAACGGCGGTGAGAGCGCCCGGAACATTCTGGTTGGCGTAGCGAATGTTGTTGACCGTGGTGCTGTTGTTTACGTAGGTGTTGTTGTAGATGTTGGTAATGTTCACGTTCCGGTTGATGACCGTGTTGTTGACGTTGACCCGGTTGAAGTAGCCGCGACTGGCGTAATAAGCAGGGATGAACGGCTCGCCGAAGCCCAGCGGGAACCAGCCCACGCCGCCGCCGATCCCGAACGAAAGGCCAATGCCGAAGTTCGGGCCGCCGATCCAGGCGACCATCGCGGGGGCGAAGACCGGCGCCATGGCAAGCGGTCCGGGACACCATCCCCAAGCGCCGCCGATGAATCCCCAGCGGCCGTAGTGGAAGGGCGCGAACCCCCAGGGGGCGTCGTCCACCCAGGTCCAGCCCCAGGGGAAGATCCAGACCCAGTGCCCGAAGCGGTAAGGCGCCCAGCCCGCGGCGACGCCCATCGGCATCCACATGGGTCCATAGCCGGGCTGAACCACCCAGGTGCCGTAGGCGTCGAGATCCTCATATCCGGTGACGTCGGAGGAGACGTAGCGCGCCGAAACGGGATGGTCCTCGCGGCGGTCGCGATCCAGGCACCAGTTGTCCCAATCGTCGGGGCGGGGCGTGGGCTGCAACTGATAGTTGATCTGCTGGTCGCCGGTGACCATGGCCTGCTGGCGCGGCGGGAGAGAGAATGCCTGTCCGCCTCCGGTGATCTCGCCCTGTCCGGCCCAAGCGGTGACGGTTGTGGTTTGCGTGTCGGGATTCGCATCGATCCGGTAGGAGCCCGGCCGGAGGACGCTGAAGGCCATGTTGGGCGTGTCGATTTCGATGTTCTCGCCATCGCGGAGGCGCCGGACGCGGATGCTGAGGGTGCCTTCGGTGACGCTGAGCTGGACAGTGCGGTCGTCGAGGTTGAGAATCTGAAACGCGGTGTTGGAGCCGAGGCGAATGGCGGTTGAGCCGACGTGCATTTCGACCCGAGCGCCGTCGCTAACCCAGAGATGATCGCCATTGGTGAGGGGCCGGTTGATGGCCGCATCAACCCAATCGGTTACGCCGGCGGGCTGAAACGAGACCGGCCCGGTGACATAATTCAGCCGCGCCGCGCGGCCGGGCGGATCGTCCTGCGCGGCCAGCAAGGCCGCTGCTGCCGCCGTGATCAGGACTGCTCGAAGTGTCGCGCCCATCTTCCCTCCCAGTTCACTAAACGCGGAGATCGGCTCCGTGATTTCGTCCGGTGACATTAAAGTCCCT
>DAIDHC010000170.1 GCA_027452065.1 Bryobacterales bacterium | reverse complement strand
CAACCCCCGCAGCCCCGCGCCCTCCTGCGCACCCGCGCCCGCGCACCACGCCAGCAGCGCGGCCACACTCCATGCGCTACGGATTCGGAACCACATTTACTTTCAAGTTTGACGCCGCCGCCCCGTACCGGTACACCCTCTCCTGCGCCTTTTGAAACTCCTCCGGCCCGGCCTTATATATGTTGGTGAACGTCTGCGGATTCCGGTCCACCAGCGGAAACCACGAGCTCTGCACCTGCACCATCATCCGATGCCCGCGCCGGAACGTGTGCAGCACATCCGGCATCGTGTACTCGATTTTTGAAATCTTGCCCGGCGTAAACGGCTCGGGCTTGGAAAAACTGTTCCGGAATTTTCCCCGGAACGGCTCGCCGCGCACAAGCTGCTCGTACCCGCCCATGCGCAGGTTCGCCGGATTCGGCTTCGGGTCCGGAGAGTCGTCCGGATACACATCAATCAACTTCACCACAAAGTCCGAATCCGTCCCGGTCGTCGAAACATACAGCGTCGCTACGATCGGCCCGGCCAGCGTAACGTCGTTCTTCAGCGGCGGCGTCTGGTAAACCAGTACGTCCGGACGCGTCGCCGCAAACCGCTGGTCGTCCACCATGTACTCGCGCGTCATCGTATTGGCGATGTAGCCCACCGAAGGCACCGGGTGCGCCGGATCGCTCGAGTATTCGTCAAACGCGGCCGGCCCCGGCGGCGGCGCGTCGAACTCCAGCTTCCCGCCTTCCCGCAAATAAACCTCGCTCGCCCGCGCCGTTGCCGGCGGCCACTTGTCGAACTTCCTCCACCGGTTCGCTCCCGTCTCGAACACGTAAGCCTTCGGAGGCACGCCGCCGCCGGCGCCCTTGAGGAAATGCTGGAAGAAGGGAAACTCGATCTGCTCCCGGTAAAACTCGGCCGTCTTCGATCCGAACGTCACCGCCCCGAGCGACGCCCCGTCGGTTCCCGCCCATCCTCCGTGAAACCATGGCCCCATCACCAGCGCATTGAACGGCGCGTGCGCGTCCTTCTCCACCGCCCGGAACGTCGCCAGCGCTCCGTACATGTCCTCCGCGTCATACCATCCGCTCACATTCAGCACCGCCGGCTTTACGTTCTTGAAATACTGCGGCACGTTGCGCTCCTGCCAAAAGCTGTCGTAGTCGGGATGATCGCGGAATTCCTTCCAGTATTCCACCGACCCCTGCAGCAACTGATCGTTGATGTTGGACAACGTCCCCGCGTCCAGGAACAACCGGTATCCGTCCGGGCCCGGATACTCGAAGCTCTTCTGCGGCGTCTTCCCGCTCATGTCGTTCCCCGCGCGGTCGTTGGCCGTGAACCACCGGAAGGCGTGCGCCAGAAACAGAGTCCCGTTGTGGTGCCAGTCGTCGCCCAGAAACCAGTCCCCGACGGGCGCCTGCGGAGACGCCGCAACCAGCGCCGGATGAGAGTCGATCATCGCCTCCGACACATAAAATCCCGGATACGAGATGCCCCACATCCCTACCTTCCCGTTATTATTTGGAATGTTTTTTATGAGCCAGTCGATGGTGTCCCAGGTGTCCGTGCTCTCGTCGGTGTCCGCCGGCCCGCTCTTGTGTACCTTGTACGGCCGCACTTCCTCAAACTTCCCCTCCGAGTGAAACCTCCCGCGCACGTCCTGATAGGCGAAAATGTAGCCCTCCCTGGCAAACTGCTCCGACGGCCCCAGCGACTTCGGATACTCGTCCTCCCCGTAAGGCCGTATGCTGTACGGCGTCCGGATCAGCATGATCGGCAGCGGCTCCTTCGCCTCCTTCGGAATGTAGACGCTGGTGAACAGGTGCACGCCGTCGCGCATCGCCAGGTCGTAGTCGAACTTGGTGTAATGCGCCTTAATGTAGGCTTCGCCCTGCGCCTGGAGCGGCGCCTCCGCCGCGATCCAGGCCGCACAGATCAACGCCGTCCCGACCAGCACTCGCCGGCGGGCGGAAACAGTGGGGGCGTTCCAAAGGGTGGTCATGATATAAATACAAAATACAAAATACCGCGACCAACGCCAACTTTATTTCTTCCCCCCTGCCGGAGGCTTCCCTTTGATCGTTCGCTCCCTCACCGCCCTCGGTGCCGCGCTTCTTTTCTTTCACCCCAACGCCGGCGGCCAGACCAACGTCTCTCCCACCCCCCGCTTTGAACCCGTTGCCGCCGCTCTCGATCCGATGATCCGGCGCGAGATGGCGAACCATTCCCTCCCCGCCGTCTCCCTGGTTCTCGTCCACGGCCCCGACATCGTCTGGGCCCAGGGCTTCGGCCTCGCCGACCCCGATCGCAAGATTCCCGCCACCGCCGCCACCGTCTATCGCGCCGGCTCGGTCTCCAAACTTTTCACCGACACCGCCCTCATGCAGATGGCCGAATCCGGCAAGATCGATCTCGACGCCCCCGTGTCGCGCTATCTGCCGTCCTTCCATCCCTCGAATCCGTTCGGCAAACCCATCACCCTCCGCGAGCTCATGTCGCATCGTTCGGGCCTGGTGCGCGAGCCTCCCGCCGGCCATTACTTCGACTCGTCGAATCCCAGCCTCAAGGCTACCGTCGATAGCCTGAACTCCACGACGCTCGTCTACCCTCCCGGCACGCACATCAAATATTCCAACGCCGCCATCGCCGTCGCCGGCTACGTCCTCGAAAAGCTCTCGGGAGAACCCTTCGCGGCGTATCTGCAAAAGTCCGTCCTCGGTCCCCTCGGCATGACGGAAAGCTCGTTCGTCCCCACGCCCGCCGTTCAGGCCAACCTCGCCCGTGCGTTCCTGTGGACCTACGACGGCCGCGTCTTCCCCGCACCCACCTTCGAGCTCGGCATGGCGCCAGCCGGCTGCATGTACACCACCGTCGGCGACCTGGCCAAATTCCTGAGCATGCTTTTCGCCGGCGGCCAGGGCGCCCACGGCCGCGTCTTAAAAACCGAAACGCTTCACTCGATGTGGCAGCCGCAGTTCGCCGAAGGCAATCGCAACGCCGGCTTCGGCATCGGCTTCCATCTGGACACGCTCGACGGCCATCGCGTGGTCGGCCACGCCGGCGCCATCTATGGCTTCGCCACCGAACTCGACGCACTGCCCGAGGATCAGCTCGGCGTCGCCGTCGTGACCACCATGGACAGCGCCAACGCGGTCACCGCCAAAATCGCCCGCCAGGCGCTGCGCCTCATGCTCGCCGCCCAGGCCGGCTCCCCGCTTCCCCCGATCCCCGAAACGGCGCCCGTCCCGCTCGAGCTTGCCCGCGCCGCCGCCGCCCGCTACGCCTCCCGCACCGGCTCGCTCGACCTCCTCGAAGAAAGCGGCGCTCTCTCCGCGCTCCCCTCCTCCGGCGGCGAGAAACTCGCCCTCCGCCTCCGCGATCACGCCCTCATCGCCGACGGCCGCCTCGCCTACGGCCCCACCTTCGAGCTTTACCCCGCCAGCCTCAAATCCGGCGGCGCCGTCTACCGCCGTCTGCCGGACACCGAGCCCAAGCCCTCGCCCCGCGAATGGGACGGCCTCATCGGCGAGTATGGCTGGGACTACGACACCCTCTACGTTCTCGAAAAGGACGGCCAGCTCACCTCCCTCATCGAGTGGTACGAATACGCCCCGCTCACGCCCGTCTCCGCGAACGTCTTCCGCTACCCCTCCCGCGGCCTCTATGATGGCGAAACCGTGGTCTTCACCCGCGACGCCAGCGGCCGCGCAACGTCGGTCCGTGTCGGCGCCGTCACCTTCCCCCGCCGCGCCGTCGGCCCCTCCGACGGCAAAATCTTCCGCATCCAACCCCTCAAGCCCGTCGACCAGCTCCGCAAAGAAGCGCTCGCCGCCCGGCCTCCCGTCGAATCCGGCTCCTTCAAACAGCCCGATCTGGTCGAACTTACCTCCGTCGATCCGACCATCAAACTCGACATCCGCTACGCCACCACCAACGACTTCCTCAGCACCCCGATGTACCAGCAGGCCCGCGCTTTCATGCAGCGCCCCGCCGCCGAAGCCGTCGCCCGCGCCAGCCGCCAGCTCCACCAGCAAGGCTTCGGCCTCCTCATCCACGACGCCTACCGCCCCTGGTACGTCACCAAAATGTTCTGGGAAGGAACTCCCGAGCCGGACCGCATCTTCGTCGCCGACCCCTCCCAAGGCTCCCGCCACAACCGCGGCTGCGCCGTCGACTTAACCATGTATGAGCTTTCCACCGGCCGCCCCGTCCAGATGGCCGGCGTGTACGACGAAATGTCCCCCCGCTCCTACCCGCACTACCCCGGCGGAACCTCGCACCAGCGCTGGCTCCGCACCGTCCTCCGCCACGCCATGGAGCAGCAGGGTTTTTCAGTCTACGAAACCGAATGGTGGCACTTCGATTTCTTCGACTGGCAGAGCTACCCCATCCTCAATCAGACCTTCGAGCAGCTCGACGCCGCCCGCCGCCGCTGAGGCCGGCGTCTACTCCGGCTCCCCGCCGTAGGTCGCCTTCACCGCCGCCAGGATCCGCATCTCCGCCCGCTTGATCTGGTCCGCCATCACCTGCCGCGCCCTCGGCCCGTCATGCGCCGCCACCGCGTCGACAAGATCGTAATGCTCCGCCGTCGCCGCCTCCGCGTCCAGCCCCGTGTCCAGCCCCAGATACAGCGGCCTCTGAATCTGGTCCAGCACCGACACCACAACAGACTCCAGCCGCTCGTTTTTGGTGCACTTCACCAGAGCCTGGTGAAACGCGCTGTTGTCCCGCAGATACTGCTCATACGTGTTCCGGTCCCCCGGCACGTACCGCAGCGCCGCCAGATTCCGCAGCTCCTCAATCTCGGCCTCCGTCGCCCGCTCGGCCGCCAGCACCGCCCCCGCCGATTCCACAATCATCCGCAGTTCGCTCAGCTTCCGGATGTCATCCACCAATACCGGCGTCACCGCGTATCCCCGGTAATGCGTCAGCAGAACAAGCTGCTCCAGCGCCAGCCGGTTCAGCGCCTCCCGGAGCGGCGTCCGTGAAACACCCAGCTCCTGCGCCAGGTCCTTCTCCATCAGCCTCTGCCCCGGCTGCAGCGTACACGTGAGAATACGGTGCTTCAGCGCCGAGTAAATCCGGTCCGGCAGCCCCTGCGCCACCGGCATGTTGGGATCGAGATCAATCAGCGCCCGTCCCCCCAACGCGACCGCCCTCCCCGCTCCCTTTATCTCCACGCGAAACCGCCCCTCCGCATTCCGTCCGGAAACCTTGACTCCTTCGCCCTGGACTCCATTCGCCCTCCACGCCATTTCTCAACAACTCTATTGCAATCCATCTTACACTTCATCCGCCCTTCCCACGCGCCCTGCCCCAACCCACTCCCCGAGGCCCCGGCGCCACCCCGAATCCCCCTCGCCCCTCGCCGCCGCCCCGCGCCGTCACTCCGAATATCCCGCGCGCCCGGCCGCCACGCCCGGGAGCGATCCCGAGTCCCCGCCGCCCTGCGCCCCCGCCCCGCGCCGTCACTCCGAAAATCCGGCGCCCGGCCCGCCGCAGCCGCTCCGGAATGATCCTCAAAAACTTTCTCTTGACACATCATTTTGTATTTTGTATTTTAAGATTCACCTAAATTATAAACTCTAGTCGCTTCCGTCGTGGAGGTCAACTGAGATTCGCTCCCCGGCCGTAAGAAATGTCACTCTCGGCCGGGCAGGGGAGCATTTGGGTTCGTTTCGCCGCCGTTCACCCCCTGTCGGGCAACGCCGCCACGCCGCGCTGTTTCTGTTTCATTTCAATTCACCAGACTGCGCCCGGATCGCGGTCTTTGGGAGGCTCGGATGCTTTGGCGTCGCAGTTTTCAGTGTTTGGCATTGTTCCTGGTAAGCACCTGCTGCTTGTGGGGGCAACTGGAAAGAAGCTCCATCGAAGGCACCGTCACCGATCCCCAGGGAGCGGCCATCGACGGCGCCACCGTCACCGTCGTCTCGCAAAGCACCAACGTCTCCAGCCAGACCAAAACCAACAACACCGGCTACTACCAGGTCATCGGCCTGCTTCCCGGCAAGTACACCGTCCGAATCGAGGCCCCCGGCTTCGCCGTCACCGAAGGCCGCGATCTCGACGCCCTGCCCGGCCATGCCGTCCGCTTCGATGCCGCTCTGGCCGTCGGCTCGGCCACCCAACACGTCGAGGTCACCTCCGCCTCGCCTCTTCTCGAAACCACCCCCTCGAACTTCTCCACCAGCGTCCCCCAGCGCCAGATCGAGGACACGCCCCTGGCCGGCCGCGACCTCCAGCAACTGGTCTACCTCATCCCCGGCGTACAGAACGCCGCCGGCCCCCCGGGCAGCAATTTCGGCTTCTCCAGCCAGTACGGGACCTTCCCCGACCCCAGCAACGCCCAGGGCTCCGACGTCTCGGTCAACGGCGGCCAGGCCGGCGCCAACGCCTGGTACCTGGACGGCAATCTCAACCTCTCCGGCCTGGTCGAGAACACCGCCGTCAATCCCAGCCCGGACGCAGTCACCGAATTCCAGGCCATCACCGAAGGCATCTCGGCGCAGTACGGCCGCAGCGGCGGCGGAGTGTTCAACGTGGTCCTGAAATCGGGCACCAATTCGCCCCACGGCGACCTCTACGAGTATTTCCGCAACTCCGACACCAACGCCCGCAATCCGTTCACCTCCATCGACTCCACCGGCCACCTCATCCCCGACCGCGTTCTGCACTACAACGACTTCGGCGGCACCTTCGGCGGCCCCGTCGTGCTCCCCAAAATTTACAACGGCAAAGATAAGACGTTTTTCTTCGTCTCGGTCGACCACACCCTGCTCCACCTCACCGGCGACAGCGTCTTCAGCGTCCCCACCAAAGCCATGCGCTCCGGCGATTTCAGCGAAGACCCCGCCTCGGCCGCCTACGGCATCTACAACCCCTACAGCACCGTCGGCCCCAACGCCCAGGGCACCTTCCAGCGCACCGCCCTCGGCACCCCTCTCGTGCCCAACGGCTGCGTCAACTCCGTCATCCAGTCCTCCTCCACGCCCACGTGCCGATTCTCCACCCAGATCCCCGCCAATCTCATGGACCCAACGGCCAAGTTCTTCATCAACTCCTTCCCCATGCCCAACTACATCGATCCCCAAAGCACCTGTCCCATGGGCAAGGACGGCTACGCCATCTGCCAGAACTACCTCGGCACCATCGGCAGCAGCCAGGACCCCTGGAACATCTCGGCCAAAGTCGATCACCAGTTGAGCGACCGCAGCCGACTGTTCGTCGAAGTCCTCGCCAGCCCCGGCCAGTACAACATCTACCGCACCCCCTGGACCGGAGCCACCGTCCCCTACACCGGCTACGGCGGCAACACCCCTTACACCTTCACCAGCGAGGTCGCCGGCATCGGCCACACGTTCATCTTCAACTCCACGCTGTTCAACGAATTCCGCATGAGCTTCTCCCGCCAGGTCTTCAACACCCACCCCAACCAGGCCGGTTTCCCCAACAGCGTTACCGACCTTTCCGAAGTGCAGAAGGTGCTGGCGCCGTCGCAGATCTTCCTCAGCCAGTTCACCCCCTCGCCCAGTTTCTATGTCAGTATGCCCGGCGGCGGCAGCGCCAACTTCGGCTCCCCCGGCTGGGCCAACCAGCGCCAGGCCAACGACGCCTATACGATCCTCGACGACGTCACCAAGATCATCAACAAACACACCATCAAGACCGGCTTCATGTGGCGCCTCGATCAACAGGGCCGCGAAATCAGCGATCCCTCCAATCTCAACTTCACCGGCTCCATCGTCAACGACCCGTTGACCGGCCTCGGCGGGAACGGCCTCGAACAGTTCATGATGGGCGCCGTCGCCAACTCCTCCACCGGCATCACCAGCCAGCCTTACTCCAGCTACCCCTACGCCGCCTTCTACATCCAGGACGAGTTCCGCGTCACCTCCAACCTCACCCTCAACTTCGGCCTTCGCGACGACATGATCTTCTTCTGGAACTCCCGCGACTTTCCGCAATCCAACTTCTGCCTCGACTGC
>DAIDHC010000169.1 GCA_027452065.1 Bryobacterales bacterium | reverse complement strand
TAGAGGCCGATGGAGGCGAGGATGAGCGCGACGAGGCCGAACAGGGACGTGAGGCGGGCGATCATGACCTGCTGGAGAAAGCTGATGCGGACCTGGCCGGCGAAGGTGCGAAAGTCGATGACGGTGAGGTTCGGGTTGATCTGAGCGATGGCAGAGCGGACCTGGGATTCGAGGCCCGGGAGATTCGCGGCGGCGTGGATTTCAACGGCGCGCATTTCGAGATGGGACATGTCTTCGAACTTGGCGCCGCCGGATTCGGCGTAGTGGGCCCACTGGGTGGCGGGGAGGAAGTACATGGCGCGAATGGGGTCGCCGGGGCTCCAGTATTCGGTGTCTTCGGTGACGCCGACGATTTCAAATTCGCCGGCGTACTTCGGGTCGACATGGCCGAAGTGCCGGCCCAGAGCGGAGGCGCCGTTGAAAAACTTCTTTTCGAAGGCCTTGTTGACCACCGCCACCAGCGGTGTGCCGGTGGTGTCCTGAGGAGTGAAGGAGCGGCCGGCGACGATGCGGGTGCCGATGGTGGAGAAGTAATCGGCGCTGACGCGGACCCAGGAGGCGTTGTTGCGGTTGGAGTCCGGGGGCGGGGGCGGCTGGTTGGGGAAGAAAACGGTTTCGCCCCAGTTGTCGCCTTCCATGGGGCTGTAGAGGCCATAGCTGACGCTGAGGACGCCGGGGATGCGGGCGAGGGAATCGTGGACCTGGCGGAAGAAGGCATCGGACTGGCTGGGCTGGTAGCCGGCCATCTGAGGATCGATGTGGAGGATATAGCGGTTGGCGGTCTCAAAGCCGAAGCGCTGGTGTTGGAGGTTGTTGAGTGCCTGGGTGAGGAGGCCGGCGGCGCAGAGCAGGACGAGGCTGACGGCGGCCTGGAGGACGACGAGGGCTTTCTGAGCCCAGAAGCTGCCTCGGCGCGTGGAGCGGCCGGCGCCGCGGAGGGCTTCGACAGGGTTCGAGTTGGCGGTCATCCAGGCCGGCGCCACGCCGAACAGGATGCCGGTGAGGAGCGAGACGGCGAAGGTGAACAGCAGGACTGGGGTGGACGGGGAGGGGTCAATGGGAACGTAGGTGGACTCGAAGGCGAGGCGGAGGATGAGGGAGGCGCCGGCGTAGGCGACGAAGAGGCCAGCGAAGCCGCCGAGGAGGGCGAGGACGACGCTTTCGGTGAGGGCCTGGCGGACGAGGCGCCAGCGGGAGGCGCCGAGGGCGGCGCGGAGAGCGGACTGGGACTGGCGGGAGGTGGCGCGGACCAGCATGAGGTTGGCGAGGTTGGCGCAGGCGATCAGGAGGACGAACGCGGAAACGGCCATGAGGAGGCGGAGGCCGTCGCCGGCGTCGTCGCGCATGCGTTGGACGCCGGCGCCGCCGGGAGCGACGTGGAGAGTTTGTTTGGGGATGAAAGCGCGGGCGGCGGGTTTCAACATGCTGACGGGGCTGGCGAGCCACTGGCGAAGCTCGACCTGGAGTTGGGCTTCGATCTGTTTGGGGTTCGCGCCCGGAGCGACGCGGCCGATGAGGTTGAGCCAGTCGAGCTCGGCGCGGTCGATGATGCTGTTGGCGCCATTGATGGCGGGCTCGGTGGCGAGAGGGAGCCAGAAGGCGGCGGGATTTTCGGTGAGGCGTTCACCGAAGAAGCCGGGCGGGGCGATGCCGGCGACGGTGACGGGGGTGCCGTTGATGATGAGGGAGGCGCCAACGAGCGAGGGGTCCTCTCCGAACTTTTCATGCCAGGCGAGGTAGCTGACGACGGCGACCGGAGCGGCGCCGCGGCGGTCGTCGGAGGAGTTGAACAGACGGCCGGCGAAGGGTTGGAGGCCGAGGGTGTCGAAGGCGTTGCCGGAGACGTACTCGGCGATGAAGGCCGCCGCGGGCTGGTTGCTGCCCTGGCGGCGGACGCTGACCTGAGTGGCGCCGGCCTGGAAGGCGGCGAGGGAGGAGAAGCCGGACGTGTGATCGCGGAAGTGGACGTACTGATCGTAGGAAAAAATGGACCAGTTCTCCTGGAGGCCGCCATTGACGCAGCAGTCCTCGTGATCGCCGACGCGGAGGAGTTCGGAGGGGCGGGCGACGGGGAGGGACTGAAGGATGACGGCGTGGATGAGGGTGAAGATGGCGGTGGTGGCGCCGATGCCGAGGGCGAGGGTGAGGATGGCGGTGAGAGTGAAGGCGGGCGTTTTCAGGAACTGGCGGAGGGCGTAACGCATGTCGTCGATGATCATGTCTAGACCTTGCGATCAACGAAGCACGCGGTCGGCCACAACGCGGAGCGGGGCGGGCAATTGAAATTAAAGGGCCGCGCGAGCGCTGGCGGCGGGGCGGTGTCCGGAAACGGGAAGCGGCTCGCCCGGATTCGGGCAGCGGGCGGGGCGGAGGACGCGTGGCATAATCGAGGGACAAAAATGGAGGAGCGAAAGAATCGGCGCGCAGCGGCAGCGGTGGCGACGCGGTCTGTGGACGCGCGGTTCCGGAGGTTCAAGGCGCGGCTCAGCGGGGGATTGCCGCAGGATTTCGCCGAGGTGCGGACGCCGTCGGTGGGCGGGCTGGTGTCGGTGGTGATGCCGGTTTACAACGGGGCCGAGTACGTGGGCGAGGCGATGGAGAGCGCGCTGGGGCAGAGCCGGGGCGAGCTCGAGTTGATCGTGGTGGACGACGGATCGACCGACGGGACGCCGCGCGAGATCGAGCGGCGGCGTTCTGACGGGAGAGTGCGGCTGATCCGGACACCGAACCGTGGGCTGCCGGCGGCGCTGAACGCCGGCTTCGCGGTGGCCCGCGGCGAGTACTTCACCTGGATTTCAGCCGACAACCGGATGAAGCCGGAGATGCTGGCGAGGATGGTGGAGTACCTGGAAGTGAACCGGGACGTGGAGATGGTGTACGCCGATCACGAAATGATCGACGCCCGGGGGCGGAGGGCGGAGAATCGGCCGACGTGGGGGCCGTATCAGAAGCCGCCGGGATCGGGGATGGTTTTCTTTCCGCAGGACACCGGGGAGTTGAATTACCGCCACAACAATTATATTGGTTCGTGTTTTTTGTACCGGGCCTGGGCGGCGCGGCTGTGCGGGAAGTTTGACGAGGCGTGTTTCGGCTATGAGGACTACGACTACTGGATGAGGATGAACGCGCTGTTCCGGGTGCAGCACCGGGGCGTGGAGGAGGTGCTGAACCAATACCGGGTGCACGCGGCGTCGCTGTCGGCGCGGGAGAAGGAGCTGAGGATCGCCGAGCGAAGCCGGAGAAACGTGGAGGGGGACAGGAAACGCCGGGCGTTTTATCTGGAGCCGTTCGATATTACGCTGGCGGGCCGGCACGAGTGGTTCGCGGAGTTGGCGGCAGCCTACAGGCGCGCGGGGCACAATGTGTTCGAGGCGAGGACGGGGACGGCGGAGGAGGTTTACCGGTACGAGGTGAGCCGGGCTCATCGCAAGGCGGTGCTGATCACGAGCGGTACCGAGCCGGGGCGGTGGGCGCGGACGGGGCAGGAGTTTTATCACGCGGCGCTGGTGGGGAACAGAGTGCTGCTCGGGGAGCGGGAGTTGGGGGCGCGAGCGGCGGGCGGGATCGCGTATCCACTGCTGGCGGGGGCGAACGCGTCACTTTGGGTTCGCCGCGGGCGAGGCGAGAAAGGCCCAGAAGTCGGCGAGGTAGCGGTTGCGGAAGTCGGAAGGGGATAGGAGGCGGAGGTCGGCGTCGAGGCGGGCGCGGTAGGAGGCGTAGGCCTCTTCGAGGCGTGCGCGGGTGGAGGAATTGGGCTCGGCGAGGCGGGCGTGGGCTTGTTCGAGCGATGCGAGGAGGGCGGGGAATTGGGTGAGCTCGGGTGTGGGGACGGAGGGAGCGGGGACGAGCTCGGCGCGGAGGCCGGCGCTGGCGAACAACGACAGGCAGGTTTCCAGAGAGTAGTAGTCGCCGACGTCGTAGTCCCAGTGGAAATGCTCCCAGTGGTATTGAATTGCCGTGGCGCGGTCGAGCTGGGTGATGCCGAAGAGGCCGAAGTGGCCGTCGGAGGCGACGAAGTGGAGGCTGTCGCGGTTGGGAATTTTGACGTAGAGGAGGCCGCCGGGGTTGAGCATGCGGGCGGCATTGGCGAACAGCGGAGCGGGGTGGGCGACGTGTTCGACGACGTCGCTGACGGTGATGGCGTCGAAGAGGCCGAGGCGGGAAGGAAGATCGGGGTCGAGGGCGTCGAGCTCGAGCAGTAGGGTGTCGAGTTGGGCGTCGGCGATGTTGTCGCGCGAAAAATCGAGACGGAGCGGATCGGGTTCAATACCGGTGCAGAGCGCGCCGCGGCGGCCGGCGGCGACAAGGAAACCGCCGAAGCCGCAGCCGATGTCGAGGTAGCGGCGGCCCCTGAGAGGCAGGCGGGACTCGATCAGGTCCATGAGCTCTTCGCCGCGGGCGTTGGTGGAGAGGGCGTAGTCGAACCACATGCGGCGGACCGGGTCGAGCGATTCCCAGTCGGCGACGCTGCGCAGTTTCAGATTCTGCGACCATTCAAAATAGCGCAGGTAAGCGGCGGTGAAGCGCGGGCCGGCGCCGAATTGTTTCTGGAGGAACAGGGAGAGGGAATCGGTGGACGTATCGCTCATCGTGTGCACGCATAACCGGGCCGATCTTTTGCCGGCGTGCCTGGCGGCGGCGTGCCGGCAGACGCTGGGGAAGAGGCGCTACGAGGTTGTGGTAGTCGATAACGCGTCCACCGATCATACCGCGGCGGTTGTGGGGGCGATGCGCGGGACGGGGGGCGTGGCGCTGCGATACATGCGGTGCGGGCGGCTGGGCTTGTCGCGGGCCCGGAACGCGGGAGCGCGGGCGGCGCGGGCGCCGGTGGTTGCCTACATCGACGACGACGCGATGGCGGCGCCGGACTTGCTGGAGCGGCTGCTGGAGGTGTATGAGGCGCATGCCGGAGCCGGGTGTGTGGGAGGGACGATCAATCTCACTTTGCCGCCTGAACTGCCGGACTGGTACGCGGAGGAGTTCGCCGGATATTTCAGCGCCTACCGGCCGGAAGGGGGCGAGCCGCGGAGGCTGACGGGGGTCGGGGAATATCCGTATGGGGCGAACGTGTCGTTTCGGAAGGAGGCGATCGAAGCGGCGGGATATTTCCGGACGGCGCTGGGGCGGAGGGGGAACAATTTCGCCGGGGGCGAGGAGATGGACATGGAGTGCCGGATCGCGCGGCTGGGGTATGAGATTTACTCGCAGCCGACGGCGATCGTGCGGCATGTGATTCTTCCGGAGCGGCTGAAGTGGGAGCACATTGCGAAGTCGGCGGCGGCGGCGGGGGCGAGCTGGGTGCATTACGAGCGTGAGGGGCTGCAGCCGGAGCGGAGCCTGGGCCAGGACATGAGTGCGTGGTGGAGGGCGTGGCGGGAGGCGATGCGCGCGGGACCGCGAACGTTGGAGCGGAGCCGGGAGATCTTCGAGCGGGCGAGGCTGATGGGGAAGCTGCGGGCGCGGTGGGTGTTCAGGAGGCGGCGCGGCTGAAGAAGGCGAGGCTTTCGGCGGCGCAGCGGGCCCAGCGGTAGCGCTCGGCGTGGAGGCGGCCGGCCTGGGCGAGAGTGGAGCGGAGCGTGGGCGAGGTGAGGAGGCGCGCGAGGGCGGAGGAGATTTCGGTGGTGCTCAACGGGTCGGCGAAGAGGGCCCCGGGGCCGGCGATTTCAGGCAGGCACGACGTCGAGGACGTGAGAACCGGGACGCCGGCGGCCAGCGCCTGGGCGACGGGGAAGCCGAAGCCTTCGTAGAGCGACGGGTAGGCGAAGGCTGTAGCGCCGGCGGTAAGGCCGGGGAGATCGGACTCGGGGACGTAGCCGAGGTAGCGGACGCCGGGGATGCCGGATTGGAGGCGGGCGATGGTGAAGTCGCTGTTCCATCCGCGGGAGCCGGCGATCTGGAGCTCGAACTCGGAGCGGAGAGAGAGCGGCAGCGCGAGCCAGGCGTCGAGGAGGCGGTCGATGTTTTTGCGAGGCTCGATCGTACCGATGAAGAGGACGTAGGGGCGCGCGGAGGGTGCGGGTGGGGCGTCGAAATAGGCGTCGGGGACGCCGGAGTGGATGGTGTCGATGCGGTCGGGGGGAATGCGGAGGATGCGTATGGCGTCGAGGCGGGTGTTTTCGGAGACCGCGAGGAGGCGGTGGGCGCGGATGAGGACGGAGGATGCGAAGCGGCGGTCGGCCTCGATGTTGCCGCGGGTGTGAACTTCGGGCATGATCCAGCAGGTCAGGTCGTGGAGAGTGGCGGTGGCGCGGGCGCGGCGGGGGAGCTGGCGGATCTGGTTGGAGAGGTGAAAGACGTCGAGGCGGCGGGTGAGCCAGGAGAGTGTGGGGTTGGCGGGGAGATTGAGAAAAAACAGCAGGGCGATGCGGGGCAGGGTGGCGGAGGGGGGAAGCGTGGAGGCTTCGTGGGTGAGCGGGCCGAGCGTGTCGAGGAAAGGGAACGGCTCAATGGAGTGCGGGCCGGGGGCGCGCTGGAGATGGGAGATCCAGTGGTAGAGATAGCTCTTGACGCCGGCGCTGCGGAGCAGAAGGGGATAGGCGTCGATGCCGATGCGCAGGCCTGGGGGCATTATTCGTAGCGGAGGGCTTCGGCGGGAGCGATGCGGGTTGCGTTGCGGGCCGGGTAAAGCGTGGCGACGAAGCTGACGAAGATGGCGGCGGCGGCGATCCAGAGGCCGTCGAGCCAGCGCGGCTCGAAGGGGACGTAGCTGAGGGCGTAGACGTCCTGATCGAGGCGAAGCCAGCGGTAATGGCTGGCCAGAAGCGAGAGCGAATAGCCGAGCACGAGTCCGATGACAGTGCCGGTGACGCCGATGAGCAGGCCCTGCAGCATGAAAATTTTCCGGATCTGGGAGCGGCGCGCGCCCATGGACATGAGCACGGCGATGTCGCGGTTTTTCTCCATCACCATCATGATGAGCGTGATGAGAATGTTGAGCGCGGCGACGAGCTGGATGAGGCCGATGGTGACGGCGGTGACGATCTTCTCCATGCGCAGCGCGGCGAGGATCTGGTGGAACTGCTCCATCCACGTGCTGGCAACGAGGCGCGGGCCGATGATCGGCTGCGCCTCGCGAGCGATGGCGGGAGCGGTGTAGATGTCGTCGAGGTTGATCTCGATGGCGTTGACGACGTCGGCGAGAGAGAAGACGCGCTGAGCCGAGGGCAGGCCGGTGAAGGCCCAACTGGCGTCGATGTCGTAGAAGCCGGACTCAAAGATGCCGACGACCCGGAAGCGGAAAACGGTGACGCGGGGGCCGAAGGGCGTGAGCTCGCCCTGGGGGCTGATCAGCTTGACGACGCTGTTCAGCATCATGCCGGTGCTTTCGGCCAGATGGGAGCCCAGGATGATGCCGGGGAGGCCGGAGTCGTCGCGGAGGCGCGAGAAGGAGCCCTGCTTGAGATGGAGGAGGATATCGGGCGGGCTGTCGAGGGCGACGCCTTTGAGCTCGGCGCCGCTGGACTGCACCGGGCCGCTGAGCAGGACGTAGCCGTAGAGGCTGGGGGAGGCGCGGACGACGTGGGGAAGCTGGCGGAGGCGGGGGACGAGGACGCGCCAGTTCTGGATGCCGAAGGAGGGTTCCTTTTCGGTGACGGTGAGGTGGGCCGTGGCGCCGAGGAGGCTGCGCTGGAGCGTATTACGGAAGCCGTTGTTGATGGCCAGGGCGATGACGAGGGCCATGACGCCGGCGGCGACACCGGCGATGGAGATGACGGTGATGAGGCTGATGACGGCCTGTTTGCGGCGGGCGCGGATGTAGCGGCGGGCGACGAAGAGCTCGAACGGGGCGGTCACGGGAGCTTGCGCAGGCGTTCGGCGATGCCGATCTCGCCTTCCGGGCGCAGCAGGGGGAACAGGATGACGTCGCGTATCGAGCGGGAGTTGGTGAACAGCATGGCGAGGCGGTCGACGCCGATGCCTTCGCCGCCGGCTGGGGGCATGCCGTAGCAGAGGGCGCGGAGGTAGTCCTCGTCCATCTGATGCGCCTCCTGGTCCCCCTGGGCTTTGAGCTCGAGCTGCATCTCGAAGCGGCGGCGCTGCTCGTTGGGATCGTTGAGCTCGGTGTAGGCGTTGGCGATTTCCATGCCGGCCACGAAGAGCTCGAAGCGCTCGACGAAGCGCGGGTCGTCGGGTTTTTGCTTGGACAGGGGCGAGGTTTCCACCGGGTGATCGTAGATGATGGTGGGCTGGATGAGCGTCGGCTCGACGTATTGTTCGAACGCCTGGATGAGGGCGCGGCCGGAGAGCGAAGGATCGCCGACGGCTTCCCTCATGGACAGGCGGCGGACGGAGCCGAAGTCGATTTCGGTATCCTGCCAGGGGACAACCGTTGAGCCGGTCGAGTCGAGCGCGGCCTGGCGGAGGACGGTCTCGGTGAGGTCCATCAGGCCGTTGTAGTCGGTGTAGGCCTGGTAGAACTCGAGCATGGTGAACTCGGGGTTGTGCTTGAACGAGAGGCCTTCGTTGCGGAAGTTGCGGTTGATTTCGTAAACACGGTCGAGGCCGCCAACCAGCAGGCGCTTGAGGTAGAGCTCGGGGGCGATGCGGAGATAGAGATCGACGTCGAGAGTGTTGTGGTGGGTCACGAACGGGCGGGCGGCGGCGCCTCCGTAGAGGGGCTGCATGATGGGGGTTTCCACTTCGATGAAGCCGAGCGAGTCGAGCTGGCGGCGAAGGCTGGCGATGAGACGGGCGCGGGTGGCGAACACGCCGGCCACGTCGGGATTGGCGATGAGGTCGAGGTAGCGCTGGCGGTAGCGGGTTTCGACGTCCTCCAGGCCGTGCCATTTTTCGGGCATCGTGAGAAGGCTCTTGGAGAGGAACTCGAGCGATTCGGCGTGCACGGACAGCTCGCCGGTGCGGGTGCGGAACAGATAGCCCTGGACGCCGACGATGTCGCCGAGATCGAGCAGCTCCCAAAGCGAGTAGTCGCGTTCCGGGACGCTGTCCTTGCGCACGTAGATCTGGAGGCGCTCGCCGCCCTGCGCGAGGTGGGCGAAGCCGGCTTTGCCCATGCGGCGGATCGTTTGAACGCGCCCGGCGAGGCGGACCGGGGGGCGCCGTTGTTCGAGATCTTCGGCCGTCGCCGGTCCGAATTCCGCGAGCACGCGGGGCACGCTGTGGGTGAAGTCGAAGCGGCGGCCGTAAGCGTGATAGCCGAGCGCCTCGATTCGGGCGATACGGGCGGCGCGCTGCTCGAACAGTTCATCTTCCAAAGACAAAAAATGGCTCCTGTGTGGAAAGGGAGGCGAACCAAAGCCTACCTCGCATTATAATTGACGGTTGCGCTCGCTCTCCATTGTGATTCCGGCCTACAACGAAGCCAGGAGATTGCCGCCCTCGCTCGAACGCATTTTCGCCTGGATGGACGGCGAAAGACTCGAGTTCGGCGAAGTGATCGTGGTGGACGACGGCTCGATCGATGGAACCGCGGAAGCGGCGGAGGCCGTGGGGGCGAAACATTCCTGCCTGCGATTGTTGCGGAACCCGGGCAACCGGGGGAAAGGCTACTCGGTGCGGGCGGGCATGCTGGAGGCGCGGGGCGAGTGGCGTCTGTTCACCGACGCGGACCTTTCGACGCCGATTGAGCAGGCGAGGCTGCTTTATGAGAAAGCGATGGAGACGGGCGCGGACATCGCCATCGGGTCGCGGGCGCTTGATCGCGGGCTGGTGGAGGTGAGGCAGCCGCTGTTGCGCGAGATGTCGGGGCAGTTTTTCAATCTCGCAATGCGGGCGGCGACCGGGCTCGACATTCACGACACCCAGTGCGGGTTCAAGCTGTATAGGGCGCGGGCGGCGCAGATGGTGTTCACGCGTCAGAGGCTGACCGGGTTCAGCTTCGACGTCGAGGACCTGTACCTGGCGCGGAGGCTGGGGCTGGAGGTGGTGGAAGTGCCGGTGCGGTGGAGCAACGTCGAGGGGACGAAGGTGAGCGCGTGGAAGGGGCTGCAGTCGTTCGCGGACCTGGCGCGGATCCGGTGGAACGGCGTGCGCGGCGTGTACGGGCGAGGGGATTGAGCGGAGGCGGAAGCGGCCCGCGCGGGCTCAGCGGCGCACGATCACTTCGCGCAAATGGTCGCGGGTGAGGAAGAACTTCAGCGACTGGAAATTCTGAAAAAGTTTTTCGATGCCGCGATTGTTGACGAACTGAACCGGGCGGGACTGGCCGCGGCCGGCCAGCGTGAGCGTGCGCCGGTCCGCGATGCGGTAGGAGCACAGCGGGGCGGTGCGGCATTTCTCGTCGGCGTTGAAGAAGGCGAGCAGGTACGCGCCCGGGCGGAGGATGTGATAGAGGCGGTCGACGGTGAGCTGCAGCAGAGGGGGCGCCAGGAACTGGAGCGTATCCCAGAGCAGGGCGCCGTCGAAGGAATCGGGCGCGAAGTCGAGGCTTTGTTCGAGGAAGCGCTGGGCGAGGATGGGGTCGGCCTGATTGGCGATGAAATTGTCGGCGCCGAAGGCTTCGTCCAGGCCCCGCACGATGTCGTCGGAATAGAGGCGATGGCCGAGGGAGGTGAGGAAATCGATATTGTTCTGGTTGGCGCCGGCCAGATCGAGGATGGTGAGATCCTGGCGGTTCTGGATGGAAGCCAGGAACTGTTCGAGGCCGTTGCTGTTGCGTGTGGGAAGGGGCA
This sequence comes from Bryobacterales bacterium, assembly GCA_027452065.1. Taxonomy (GTDB): domain Bacteria; phylum Acidobacteriota; class Terriglobia; order Bryobacterales; family Bryobacteraceae; genus JAJYKC01. The sequence continues at coordinate 10,451 of DAIDHC010000169.1, read as the reverse complement.
CGGCAGAGAGGCCGGTGCCGGGCGAAAGGGCCGCGGCGCCGGCCAAAGGAGCTAGCGTTTGATTTCGGCGGCGCCGGCGGCGGCGGCCGTCGATGTGGTGGCAGCGGGCGCGGAGGGCGCCGCGGGAGCGGTCTTGGGAACGGGCTTGGCGTCGGGGCGGACGATGTCGGTGCTGCCTTTGAAATACGCTCCATCCTCGATGACGATACGCGCGGTGCGGATGTCGCCGACGAGCTTGGCGTCCTTTCGGATGTCGATCTTGTCCGTCACGTCCACATTGCCGAGAATCGTGCCGAGCACGATGATCTCGCGGGCCTTGACCGAGGCCTGCACCTTACCGTTGGGGCCGACGGTGAGGCGGTTGTCGTGGAGCTCGACGACGCCTTCGACTTCCCCGTCGATGGTGAGATCTTCACGGCTGTGAATTTCTCCCTTGATCATGACGGATTTGCCGATGACGGCGGAACCTTTATGCTCGGCGGACTCCGGGCGGAAAGCGGGACTGGACATGGGCGGATTCTCCTTGACGGGCGTAGCGGGCGCCGGAGGTGCGGGATTCCTCGGCGGGTACTCTTCATCCTTGCGTTTATTCCACATTTACGAAGACAATCTCCTTCGGTTTTTCAGGACTGACAATATAGTACTACGGGGGCCAGTGATTCTAGGCGCAAAAGCGGTTGTGTTATTGAGAAGGAATCGCCGGCAACGGAATGCGGGTGCGGCCGTGGAATATCTCGTCGAAAAGGGAGACGATTTCCGGGTGGATATGGGCATTGGCGCAGAGAATATGAGGGCCGCGGAGAGAAACGGGCCCGCCGTGCATGTCGGTGCAGATGCCGCCGGCTTCCTCGATCAGCAGCAGGCCGGCGGCCATGTCCCAGGGGTTGAGGCCGAACTCCCAGAAACCGTCGAGGCGGCCGCAGGCGGTATAGGCGAGATCGATGGCGGCGGCGCCGGCGCGGCGGACGCCGTGGCTGAGCATGGCGAGCTGGTAATAAAAATGGACGTTGACGTTCTGGTGCCGCTTGCGGCTGGGGAAGCCGGTGGCGACGAGCGAATCCTGGAGGCGGCGGACCGCGCTGACGTGGATGGGGGAGCCGTTCAGCGTGGCGCCGGCGCCGGCTTCGGCGGCGAACATTTCACCGCGCGTGGGATCGAACACCACGCCGGCGATGAGGCGCCCGGCGTGTTCGAGAGCGAGGGTAACGTTAAAGACGGGGAAGCCGTGGGCGAAGTTGGTGGTGCCGTCGAGCGGATCGACGTACCAGGTGTAGTCGGCGGAGGAGCCGAGGCCGCCGCCGCCCTCTTCGGCCACGATGGAGTGCGTGGGGAAGTGTTTGCGGAGGCGCTCGATGACGAGTTTTTCCGAGTTGCGGTCGGCTTCGGTGACCAGGTCGAACTCGCCTTTCAGCTCGAAGCCGATATTGCGGGCCAGGAAATCGTTGAGCAGGGCGCCGGCCTCGCGCGCGATGTCCATGGCCGTGTCGAGATAGGGGGGCATCGGGGGTGAGGGTCAGAGCTCCGGTTCGGGGTCTTCGTAGAGATACTTGATGTCGTGCTTGTAGAGGAAAAGATTGGGGCCGTCCTCGCGCGTGAGGCGGATGAAGCCGGCGTCGAAGAACTCAATCACGCCCGAGAATTCCTGGTTGTCGGCCAGGCGGACGCGGACGCGCGTGCCCTGATCGGCGAGACGGCGGAGGTAGTTGACTTCCTCGAAAGTCTGCTGGGGCGCGCGAGGCTTGGATTTGGCACCTTTGGAAGCCATGACGGGATTACGGGGCGGACTCTCCATAGTAGCCGCTGCGCGTGATGGCCCGCAAATCAGGGCGGCGGAGCGTGACCGAGACGGAGTGGAAGCGGTTGGGGGATGCGGGGACGTTTTTGGGGTAGTACGCGACCAGGTATTGCGTGCGGAGCTCGATGAGAATTTCGTCGAAGGCGTGGTCGAGCGAGGCGCTGTCGGAGGGGAGGAAGACGCGGCCGCCGGTGCGGGAGGAGATGGTGGCGAGGGCGTGTTCGCCGCCGATGTTGCGGCCGGCGGGGTTTTCGATGGGGACGACGACGATGGGATAGAGGATCGATTCGGCGCGCTGGGCGGCTTCGAGCGCGGCGTCGAAATCCTTGGTGCTGGTGGTGTCGCCGCCGTCGGTGATGACGATCATCGCGTGGCGGCCGTCGCGGGATTCCAGATCCCGGGCGGCGAGATAGATCGCGTCGTACAGCGATGTGCCGCCGTCGCCGCGGAGGGCGTGCAGGCCCTGGTCCAGGCGGGGCAGGCGGCGCGTGTAGGAGGAGTGCAGGGTGACCTGCCAGTTGAACGAATAGAGCGCGACGGCGTCGGAGGGGCTGCCGCCGCGGACGACGGCGTGGAAGAAGCGCCCGGCGGATTCGACCTCATAGCCGAGGTCCTTGCCTGTCGAGCCGCTGGTGTCGATGAGGACCGCGATCGACAGCGGCAGGCTGGTGTTGCGCTCGAAGACGGAAACCTGTTGCGGCACGCCGTTGTCGCTGACCGAGAAGTCGTCCTTGTCCAGGTTGGCGGCGAGGCCGCCGTTGGAGTCCTTCACCGTCACGGCGAGGCGGACCAGGCGCACGCGCGAGCGGAACACGACGTCTCCGGAATCCGACTGCGGCGCGGGGAAGGCGGCGAACGGAAGAAAGGCCAGCAGAGCGGTTAGCGGCCTGGTAATGATGCGTCCCACTCGCCGTCCACCCATACCTCGCCGTCGGCGAAGTATTCTTTCTTCCACACGGGCACAGTTTTCTTCAAGCGGTCGATTCCCTCGAGGGCGGCGGCAAAGGCGGGGCCGCGGTGCGGGGCCGAGACCACAACGGCGACGCTGGTTTCGCCGATGTTCATCCGGCCGAGGCGATGGACCATGGCGATGCGCCCGATCTTGTGGCGGCCGGCGATGTCGCGGCCCAACTCGGCCATCGTTTTGACCGCCATCGGCTCGTAGCATTCATAGTCGAGGTACAGCGTGGAACGGCCGCGGGTGTTGTCGCGCACGACGCCCTCGAAACACACCAGGGCACCATCGGAGGCCGTCAGGATGCGGCGCGAAAGCGCGGCGGCGTCGATGGGGGTGCGGGTGAGCGCGAAGAACGAGCCGGCGGGGCCTTCCTCCAGGTAGTGGGTGAACGGGGCGGCGGGGGCGGAGGAGCCGCCGCTGACCGGTGGAAGGAAGGCGATCTCGTCGCCGTCCCCGGCCTCGGCGCTGCGGGGACTGAACTCGCGGTTGCGGGCGAGAAGGATGCTGGAATCGAGCGGGCGGAGCGCGGGGAAGCGCGCGGCGTAGTGGTCGAAAACGGCCGACAAAGTGGCGCCCGCGGGGAGGTTGATTTCCTCGTCCGCCAGGCCCGTGACGTCCCGCAATAACCCGAAAAAGAGCACTTTCACAACCACGTTGTCATACTAACAGACACGTTTGGAGCGGACCCGGTTGCACCGGCGGCGGAAATATTGGGCCATAGGGCCGGCCGTGTCGCCGGCAAATGCGGCAGCCCGAACTCCCCGCCCGCCTCAACCCGCTTCTGCCCGCGTCATCTCGTTCCTCTTGGCTCATCGCGATTCGTTCCATCCTTCAACCTTGCGGTTGTCAAGCGGAACTTTCTACTTGGCTCAAAGCGGAACTTTCTACTTGGCCGCGACACGGGGCCCGCGCGGATGCGGGCGCGAAGCAGCGGCGCGCTATAATTTGGCTCGCATGGACGCACACCGGACGCACTTGCGGGTTCGATACGCCGAGACCGATCAGATGGGCGTTGTCTATCACGCCAACTACCTGGTCTGGATGGAAATCGGGAGGGCCGAATGCTGCCGGGCGGTGGGCGTGCGATACAAGGAACTGGAAGTGGAGGAAGGGCTGTTTCTCGCTGTTGTCGAGGCGCACATGCGGTTTGTGCGGCCGGCGCGCTATGACGAAGACGTCACGGTGGAGACCTGGATCGAGGCGGCGACGCGGAGGAAGCTCGAGTTCGGCTACCGGCTGAGCCGCGGCGGCGAAGAACTGGCCACGGGCAGCACCAAGCACATCTTTTTAGACCGCGCGATGAAGCCGGCGCGCCTGCCGGAGAAATACCTGCCTGCGTTCCAGGCGGCGGTTACTGGCCGAACTTGACAGTCGATTCGGCGCCGAACTTGTGGTAGTTGCGGAACTCGATGACGTTGCGGCTGCAGATGAGGGAGCCGCGCTGGCACATGAGAACTTCCGAGCGCACCGGCAGCAGGACGCGAAGCGTGCCAATCGCCACGAAGTCGTAATCGACGGCGGTTTCGGCGGCGTCGAGCGGAAAGTCCTTGGGCAGATGGATGGCTTCGCTTTCGATGCGCAGCGCGCGGCCTTCTCTCTTATCGACCCAGATGGAGCCGCGATACGCCGGGTCGTAGCTCTGGCCGCTGGCTTGAATGCGCCAGTGGGAGTGGGGCTGATCGACGCTGAAATCGTACACCGCGGAGGAGAGCCCGTGGACCTGGGTTTCAGTGGCGTAGTGGAAAGCGGCGGCGGTGGAGGGTTCGAACAAGTCGCGCAGCACGGTGCCGAACTCGCCCGAGGACCACGCGCCCTGCTCGCTCTCGGCGGGGTCCTTCGAGGGGCGTCCGTTGATGGCGATGTTCTGGTAGCTTTCCTTGCCGTCCTCGTAGACGACTTTGGCCGAGACGACGTCCTGTGCCTGCCAGTCGGCCGGGCGCTGGTTGCTCATGTAGCGCGTCGTGATCTGCTCGCAGACGAAATTGGGGAGCTTGTCGATGGCCTCGATGGCGGCGTCGCGGGCCTTCCAGATGAGAGCGACGCGGGGATCGGCGGGCTTGGGCGCCGGCGCGGGCTCGTCGCCGGCCGCGGCGGCGGACCGGGGATCCTGAGGCACGGTGGCCTGAGCGAGAGTCGTGTGCGCCGGAGGCGGCGCCGCGGCGTCGGTTGCCACCTGGCGCTCCAGGTCGTGCGCGTGGGGGTCGGCGGCGGGCTTGCCGCGATGGAGGCGCGGGGCGTCGGCGTCCGGGTCCGGAGTGTTGCGCGTCACCACGGTGGGCGGCGGCGCGGGGGCTTCGGCGGCATCGTCGGCGGCGGGCGCGGCGTTGGCCGCGGCGGCGGCCGGCGCAGTTGCATTCGAGTTGGTATCGGCAGGTGCGTCAGCCGCCGGCGTGGCGCGATGCAGGCGCGGAGCGTCGGGATCAGGCGGGGGCGGGGCCTCGGGAGCGGGGCCGCCTGCCGACCGGTTCATCACCGTCACCGGGTTGTTGTCCTTGCCGCCGCCCTTGACCAGGTGGACTTCCTTCGCGTAAAAATGGCCCTTTTCATCCTGCGTCGATTGGACTTCAACGCGATCGCCGACCTGGACGTCCGCTAACTGAATCTCGCTGCCCGCGGCGTCGGCGAACTTGGTGTCCTTTTGGACCTGGAAGGTGAACACGCGCTTGTCGGGAGCCTGCACCAGCAGTGCTTGTTTCTTCTTTTCCGAGACGACACCGGTGGTTTTCTGGGTGTCGTCGGGCTGATCGGAATCCTGCTTCTTGGACTTTTTGTGAGGCCACGGAAGGCCGACGCCTCCACCGGCGCCGGGGTAGCCTCCCGGATAACCGCCCGGCGGATAACCGCCCGGCGGATAGCCGCCGGGCGGGTAGCCCCCCGGATAGATCTGTGCGGCGGCGGGGAGCGCGAGAAGGAACGCGAAAGCCAGCGCCGTGGCGGCGCGGCCGGGCGTGGGCCGGGCGAGCCTGAAGATCATTGCCATGATGGACGCGGGCGGCTACTCCAATCGTTTCAACTTCTGGTCGAGAAATTCAAGCGAGGCCAGCAGAAGCTGGCGATAGCGCGGGTTGGAGGCCTTCGCGAGATCGTTGAGGATTCGCGTTCTGGACATGCCCAGAGTCTGGCGCTCCCGCGCTTTTTCGGATTCTTCGGCTGACGGCTCCAGGCTGGTAGGCCTGCAGCGGTTGGCTTCGGCGGACTCTAACTGCATTTCCACCGATTTGCTTTCCCATCCTCGGGCCATAGGGAACCTCTGAGTCGGACTTTCAACTTTGGACTTTGCGTGGACTAACCATATTATAAGCCCGCTAAAGGGGAATGCGCCGGGAAAATGGGCTTCCGGGGTGGGAGGCGGCGCCGGGGTCAGGAGCGGGATTTGCGCAGGTGGACGAATTCCAGGGCGGGGGTGACGGGACGGCGCTCGAATTCGCGGTAGCCCAGGCGCCGGTAAAGGCGAAGGTTCGAGGCGCTCAGGTGGCCGGTGAACAGTTCGAAGGCCGAGGCGGAGGGGAAGAGATCTTCGATGGCCGTCATCAGGCGGGCGCCCAGGCCCTGGCGCTGGAAGCGGGGGTGGACGATGAGGCGCCCCACGTGGCAGGTGCCGTTTTGGGCGAAGCCGCGGACCGAGCCCACCACCCGGCCGGCCCAGCGGAGCACCAGGACGCGGCCGGCGCGAATTTCGGCCTCCACCTGAGCAAGCGATTCGGTGAGCGGGGCGATCGCGAAATCGTCGTAGAGCACGGCTTCGCCCTGGTAGCAGAGGTGCTGCAGATCGAGGAGCGCGGGCGCATCGTCGGGGGCGGCGGGCTCGATCGGGCCGGAGACGGAGGCGGGTTCGGCGCAACAGGTCGAGAGAAACCGGTAGCCGGCGTCAAAGGAATCCTGGCCGAGGATCGCTCCGTAGCGCGCCCGCCAGAGGCCGGAGTCGAGATCGGCGCGCAGGCGATCGAGGCCGGCGTCGATCGAGGAGGGATCGGCGAGCGCGAACGCCGACATGGCGGAGCGGGCCTCCGCGTCGAGATATATCTCGGGCGAGCGCCAACCGGAGGCGGTGAAGCGGTCGGTGAGATCGGGAGGAAGGGGGAAAGGGATTTCGCGGACTTCCGCGCAGGCGGCGGTGGCCAGGAGGTGTTTCAGCTCGGCGAGCTGCGGAAATTTCCGGCCGCCCTCGCCGCGAAGGCCGGGGAAATAATCGTGGAGCCAGAAAGGGCTGGGAGCGGCGGGATCGAAAGTGAAAATGACGATCGGGCCGGCGCGGACCACGCGCGCCATTTCGGCGAGGCCGGCCAGGAGGTGGTCGAAGTGATGCAGGGCGAGCACGCAGACGGCGGCGTCGAGGCGAAAGGAGGCGAAGGGGAGCGATTCGGCGGCCGCGCCGGCCCAGTGGACGCGGGGGTCGGCGGCGCGCTGGGCGCGCATGGCCCGGGAGGGTTCGAGGGCGGCGACGGTCCAGCCTTCGCGGGCGAGGGCAAGGCTGTAGTTGCCGGTGCCGGCGCCGATGTCGGCGACAGTGCGGTCTTGGGCAGGGCCGAGGAGCTGCGCCAGAGTGGAGACGATGCGCGGGTCGGCGGTGCGGGAGCGGGCGTAGGAGGGCCCGATGAGATCGTAAAGGTCGCGCATGCGCTGTCAAGCAATTGTAATGGGAGCGGCGCGTGGTCAGGGGCGTCGCGAGCGGGCGAGCGAGCCGCCGAGCCAAGCGAACTCCTGCCGGGCGGCGTTGGCGGCGCCGATGGCGAGGGCGGCGGCGGGCGAGACGCCGGAGAAAGCGCCGCCCATGGCGTAGAACGTGCGCAGACGGAACCGGGGCTCGTTGGCGATCGCGAAAACGCCTTCCCACGAGGCGGGGGCGAGTTTGGAGCGGAACTGGAGGAGGCCGCGGAAATTATAAAAACGGTTGGCGTGGGCGCGGGCAATTGCGATCATGCGGCGGAGCCACCATGGGTTGGCGCGCATTTGATGGGGAAGAACATCGGCGAGGGCGACGAGGCCGAGGGTAGCGTACCTTGCCCCGAGCGCGGCGATACGGCGCATGGCGGCGTCGATCAGAAGCTCGCTGGCGCCGTTGGGAGCAACGGGAGAGCGGGCGATCTGTTCGATCAGGAAGCCGCCGCGCGCCGGGGCCGGGCTGGCGATGAGGAACGCGACGACGGAGCCGAGGCGGCGGGCGGCCAAGACGATGCGGTCCGCGGTGACGCCTTCCAGCGCGAGAGGCTCGACGAGGAAATGCAGCGGGGGGAGACGGCGGGCGGAGAGCCACTGGCGGAGGCAGAGGCGAAGCTCGGGCGACCGCGCGGCCTCGTCCGGAGTGAGGTGCTCGACGGTGACGCCTTTGTTGCGGGCGCGGTTGAGCTGCGCGCGGAGCGAGCGGCGCTGCATCAGGACGGAGTTCCACTCGGAGGGTTCCCAAACCGGCTGCGCGCCGAGCGCGATGACCGAGTGCGTGGGGCGCGCCGCCAGCAGCGAATGCAGGCGCTGTTCGGCGCAGACGTAACAGACGCGGCAGCCCTGGCGGCGGGCGAACTCTTCGAAGGCGGCGGCGGAGGCCTCGAGCGCGGCGCCCGGACACACAGGAGCGCCGGCGGCCAGCAGCACGCGATGGCGGCGCACGTACCCCACGACGCAATCGCCCTGAGGGCCGAACCAGTGGGCGATGCCGGGATTGAGGATCTGATAGGACGTTGAGTTCCAGCCGTATTCCAGCACGAGTCCGCGGGCGCGCTGGTCGTCGCGCGGCAGCGGCGCCATCAGCGCGGCGCGCCGCCGCGGGCGGCCGGAGGGCGGACCTGGGAGCGGAGGTGCTCGGGCAGACGGTCCCACAGAGTAGTGAAGGCGGCGTTGGTCCACCCGAATCCGGATTCGTTCGAGTGGTAGCCGTATTTCAACTCGCCGCCGACGTCGGGGTTTTCGCTGACCACGTCGAATTTTTCGACAATCGTGCCGCGAGCGCGGTAGTCGCCCAGAATCAGGGACAGAAACTTGACGCTCACACGGTCGGCGTCGTCGTTATACCCATAGCGGCGGAGGCCTTCGAGAGCGATCCAGATGATGGGAGCCCAGCCGTAGGGGGAATCCCACTGATCGCCGCTGTCGGTGGTGGATGTGCGGAGGCCGCCCTGGGCTTCGAAGAGTTTGAGATTGCCGGCGACGCGGGCCGCCTGCTCGCGCGTGGCGATGCCGGTCCACAGCGGGTAGAACGTGGCGAGGAAGGGATAATTCCGGCGCTTTCGGGAGGCGAAGGCGTAGTCGAGGAAAAGGCCGGCGCCCTCGTCCCACATCAGCTCGCGCACCCGCTGCCCCCGGAGGCGGGCTCGGTCGCGCCAGCGCGCGGCGTCGGCGTTGTGGCCCAGGGCCGAGCAGATCGTGGACGCCTGATCCTCCATGTGATAAAGGAGCGAGTTCAGGCAGACCGGATTGTATTCGCAGATGGCGGCGCTGAAGGGGCCGTAGCGGCTCGATGGGTCGAAGCCGCTCTCGCGCATCGAGCGGTCGCCGGTGTAAAAAGCCTGGGTCAGGCGGTCGGTGGCTCGGTTGTAGTACAGGTTGACGTCGTAGTCGGGCACCTGGTGCGTGCGGAAATATTCGCGGATGAGATCGTATTCGGTGCGGCCCTGGGCGTCGCGCTCGGCGCTGAGCGCTTCGGGAGCCGGGCCGCGGCCGATGTCGTAATAGCGGGCCAGGCCGGAGGCGGGCGTGAGATGCGGCTCGGCCATCCAGAACGCGTAGTATTTTTCGATCGCCGGAAGCGCGTCCGCCAGCCACTGCCGCTCGTGGGTGCGCTGGTAAACGTTCCACAGCATGCTGGTGAAGAACGGCGGCTGGGAGCGCGAGAGATAGTAAGTGCGGTTGGCGTTCAGAATTTTGCCGTAGTGGTCGATCTCGTAGATGAAGTTGCCGGTCATCGAGCGGGCGAGATCGACTTCGCCGTCTCGCAGCAGGCCGAGCTGGATGAAGAAACTGTCCCAGCCGTACATTTCGTTGAAGCGGCCGCCGGGGACGACGTAGGGATAGGGAAGATAAAGGAGGCCGTGGAGCTGCAGATCGGCGTTGGCGTCGGCGGGCAGAGGTCGCAGATCGATGGTGGAGAAAGCGGAGGCGGGCATCTCCTGGCGAAGCTTCCGCTCGAGCGCGGGCAGGTTTTCCGTCGCCGGGACGTAGACCGGCCAGCGGCCGTTTTCCGGCCGGCCCATTTTGGGGTCGGGGGCGGCGCGCGCCAGGTCGGCGTGCGAGCGGGTGAGGGTTTTCCAGGTGCGGCGGATGTAGTCCTGAATCGGGGCGGACTGGTCTGCGCGGGCTTGCGAATTCGCCTCCTGCATCGTTTGTAGTGTACGCCTACCAGACGCGCGGCGGCTCAGGGAACCGGAAATGCCCTCCCCAAAAACCCGGTCACAACCACCCCGCACCCCCCTATCCCCCGTTTTTCCAACCACTTACTCCCTCTCAATTCCCCCCGCCCCCGCTTGACGCCTGCTACACTCTCAGTCGTTGATAGTTCCTGGCCAGGAATATCCGTTCGTCAGTTTGTCTGCGACGCTCTGGAGGACGCGGCAGCGGTTCAGCATTTGGCTGCCAAACCCGCAGAAACAGAGCTCAGCCGTCCGCCTGGGCGGTGGTTGCCGGTCGAAAAGCCGGGGCCGCCTGCGTACTAAACGATCCCGGACGGTGACAATCGCCATGCCGGCATGGAGTCTTCAAGGTAGCGGC
>DAIDHC010000168.1 GCA_027452065.1 Bryobacterales bacterium | reverse complement strand
GGCGCGCCTCCGAGACAATGGTAGCCGAACCGGAGGCCAGTCGCGGTTAAATGGGAGAAGCATGAAAGCCTTGGTTTACGTTTCTCACAAGAAGACGGTGCTCGACCCTCAGGGTCAGACCATCCGGGCTGCCCTCGCCGGCATGGGGCATCTATTGATCGACTCGGTGCGGCAGGGAAAATTTTTCGAAATTGAGCTGGCGCCAGGCACGGAGCGGAAAAAAGCCGAAGAGGAGATCGGTCAGATCGCCCACGACGTCCTGGCGAATCCGGTGATCGAGGAGTACCGTGTGGAGATTGTCGATTAGGGGTTCGGACCCGCTGCAGTCCCGGCGCCCGGCCGCGCTCCTTCGTCGAGCGCGAGCACTTCGAAGCGGCGGCACTCGGGCTCGGCGGCCTGCGTAATGCGAATTTCGATTCGCCGGTGGGGAAGAAGCTTCGGGAATCGCTCAGCCCACTCCAGCAGTACCACGGCGCCGCTTTCGAAAATTTCATCCAGGCCCAGAGCGGCGGCCTGCCGGGCTTCATCGAGGCGATAAAGGTCGATGTGGTAAACCTTGGCGCGGCGGCCGCCGCCATATTCATGGATCAGCGTGAAGGTCGGGCTGGCGACATCGTCGGCGGAGGCCGCGGCGAGCCCTTCGACGATGCCCTTGGCGAGCGTCGTTTTTCCGGCGCCGAGCTCTCCGATCAGAAGTACCACGGCGCCGGGCGCGAACTCCGCGGCCAGCGTGCGGCCGAGAGCCAGAGTCTCCTCTTCCGAGGCGGTTTCAAAAACTCTGGCACTCACGGATGGCCTCGGGCAGAAACTGAAGCACCTCGCCGGCCAGCACGGATTTGTCGCCCAGGGCCTGTGCCGCAAGCTCGCCGGCCCGGCCGTGGAGCCACACAGCGGCCAGCAGCACGGAGAGCGTGTCGGAGGGGAACTGCGCCAGAAGACCGGCGATCAGTCCCGTGAGCACATCACCGGTCCCGCCCTTGGCCAGCGCGGGCGAACCGGTCGGATTGATCCACACCGCGCCTTTGGGCGAGGCGATAAGGCTGCGGTTGCCCTTGAGAACGAGCCAGACGCCGCGTCCAGTGGCGAAAGCGCGAGCGGCGCCCACGCGGTCGGCCTGGATCCCGGCGATCGAGGCGCCGGACAGGCGGGCCATTTCGCCGGGATGCGGCGTCAGGATGCGCGGGCCGGGCGCCGCGATGTTTTCGGCGCCCAGAGCGTTGAGAGCGTCGGCATCGAGAACCATGGGCATGGCGAGCGAAGCGGTGAGATGCCGCACGAGCGCCACGGTTTCAGGATGCGTGCCGAGCCCCGGACCGGCGGCCACCACATTCTTGCGGGCCAGTAGTGCGTCGGGGGTGAAGGCGGCGAGAGCCGAAGCCGCAACCGCGCCCGTGACCGTCTCCGGGAGGGGTTCGGTCATCAACTCCGCAGCGTACGCGGCAATCGAGGGGAGCGCGGATGCTGCCGACGCAATGGTAACCAGTCCGGCGCCCGCACGCAGAGCGCCAAGGCCGGCCAGCGCCGCTGCTCCGGTTTTGCCGCGCCCGCCCGCCACAATCAGAGCGTGGCCGAAGCTGCCTTTATTGGACTCGCGCTCGCGGGGCGTGAGCAGATGGACGAATGCCGGCGGCCCCGAAAGCGACAGCCGGAAGTCCGGATTGTCCTCGACGAGTGAACGGGGCGAGCCGATGGGAACGACATGCAGGCGGCCGATCCGGTCGCAGGCGGGCGCCAGCGCGTGACAGATTTTCGGCGCCGTGAACGTGACCGTGTGTTGGGCGCGAACGAACTCCCCGGCAGGCGTAGGCCGGTCGCTCTGCATTCCGGACGGGATATCCACGGCGACGATGGCGGCCTCGGGGAAGGAGGAGTTGATCAAGCGGATGAGGTCGAGCGGCCGGCCGCGCGCCGGCCCGTCGAGGCCGGTGCCGAGGAGAGCGTCGACGACGAGGTCGGAGCGGAACACGGCCGCCTCCGGCTCCAGTGTGAAGGACACCCCGGCCGTCTGGAGCATGCGGAGGTTGGCCGCGGCATCGCCGCTGAATTCCTCCGCCGGAGCGCCGAGCACCACATAAAGCCCGGCTGGGCGATGGACCACGTGGAGCAGCCGCGCCACCGCAAGCCCGTCGCCGCCGTTATTGCCCTTGCCGCAGAAGACCGCGATTCGACGGCGGGCCAGCGGCCCATAAACCCGGTCGAGCACTTCGACAACGCGATGCGCGGCGTTCTCCATCAGGATGAGGCCGGGAATGCCGCCGTCGATGGTAAGGCGGTCGACTTCCCGCATTTGGGCGGCGGTGAGGACTTTCATATGCGCGGTCAGCATCGGCGGGCAAGTAGTATCGTCATGTCGTCGAACTGCTCGCCCCCGCCGGACCATTGCTCGACGGCTTCGATTACCGTGCGCACGATCTGGTCTTCACTGTTGGAGACGTTGCGTGAGACGAGGTCGATCAGCCGTTCGTCGCCGAACATCTCCCCGTAGGCGTTTTCCGGTTCCGTGATGCCGTCGGTGTAGCAGAGCAGGAGATCCCCGCTCTGGAGCTGAAGATGGCTTTCGCCATATTGGGCGAAGGGAAACGCGCCGACCACCATGCCGTTCACATCCAGCGGAGTGGCCGAGCCGTTGCGAATGAGGATCGGAGGGAGGTGCCCGGCGTTGGTGTAAGAGAGCACCCCTGTTATGTCGTTGTAAACGCCGAAACAGAATGTGGCGTACTTTTCCGGACTGGTGAACGCGTGGATGTGGCGGTTGAGATCGGACACCAGGCGCGAGGTGGAGACGACCATCTGCGGAACGCCTTCGGCGCCGGCGAGAGCCGCGTATTGAACAGCGGAGCGGGTTTGGGCGCGAATGGAGGACTGCAAGGTCGCCATGAGAAGCGCGGCGGAAATTCCTTTCCCGGCCACGTCGCCGACCGAGATGGCGATGTGGTTGGCATCGAGCGCCACGTAGTCGTAATAATCTCCCGAAACCGTGCGCGCCGGTTTGCAGTAAGCCGTCAGCCGGAGGGTCTTCATTTCCGGGACGCGGTGCGGGTACAACTGGCTCTGAACCTCGCGCGCGATCTCCAGCTCCGCCTGGAGACGCTCCTTCTCTTTGGCTACGGCGAGAAGGCGCTCCACGTTTCCGGTCATGACGTTGAACGACGTGGTGAGCTCGCCCAACTGGTCGTTGCGATGCACTCGGATCCGGTGGGAAAAATCGCCCTCGATCACCTTTTGCGTGCCTTGATACAGCTCGTGCACGGCGTAGGTAATGGTGCGCGTGAGCGAGACGCCGATCGCCAGCGCCACCAATTCGACAATGAGGAAGAGAATGGCGACGCCAATGAGGATGTAAGGAAGATAGGAGTTCAGATCGCCGAGCTTCTGAGCGCTCAGGATGCCCAACAGCACCGAGGGCCGCGTGCGGACATAGAGAACCATCACGCGCTGGTGCTGCGGCGAATCCCAGGAGCCGACCTTGGTGGGAACAAACCAGGCGACGTCGATGTCGAAGCGGTTCACCGGCGGCGGCAGCTTGGGGACGGCTTCGCCGGACGGGCGCCTCAGCCTGAGCTTGCGGCTGTCCAGATCGAGACCCGGGCCGGAGTCCGCCGTCCGCGCCTGCTTCCCTTCCAGAACCGTGCCCGTATCGGCGAGGGAAACCAGAAGGCCGGGCACAAGTTCTCCCAGGAACCTCGGCGTCAGCGGCGCCACCGCGGCGCAGTCGTTGTCTCCTCCCACCGCATGCGCCCACACGTGCGGCTGGTCTCCGATCAGCACAATACCGCTGGCCTCCGCCCATTCCCGCGATGGCGGGTGAAAACCGGAAGCGGACTCCGGCCATTCTTCGACGCGGGTCCCGGAGCGGGAATAAAACACAATCCCCGGAAATTGTTTTTGAAAGAAAGTCTCGCTCATGCCCCGCATCGCGGGCATCCTGTCCTTCGGACTGGTCTTTGCCAGCGATTGCGTGGCGTACCGGAGCACGGCCACCCGGCGGTCCAGCTCCGAAGTGGCCAGATAGAGCGCCACCTGGCTTCCCAGCGTCCACGCGCTCGTCAATGCAAGCGCGGCAATGAGAAGCACCGGGACAACGGCGATGAAGAGGTACGTGACAAGTAGCCGGTTGCGAAGGCTCCATATGGCCTTGCGAATCCCCGCCCGCCCGGCGCGCAGCAGCCAGAGAAGAATGCAGCCCGTGACCGCCAGTTGCGCCAGCGCCGTCAAGGCGCTTCCCGGCTTGAGCCAGCTCAGAGAAAGATAGACAAGGAGCGAAACCAGCGTGGCCAGGGAAAGCTTCCCGGCGCGGCGCAGCCTGATTTTCACTCCCTCGAACATGGATCCTCAGATGGTGGACTTCGCGATGTCCGGCGCGGCTTCAAGATCCTTGGGAACCGCTTCGGGCTGGAGGTGGTGGCGAGTGAGCGAAGTCTGCAGAATCTGCAGCGCGGCCTCGGGCGAATCCGCTGTTTCGAAAAGATTCAGGTCGGCGGGCGAGATGGTTCCATACTTGACCAGCGCTTCGAAGTTGATCACCTCGTTCCAGTACGCGGATCCGTAAAGAATGATGGTCATCTTCTTTTGGAGTTTGTGTGTCTGCGCCAGGGTGAGGATTTCGCTCATCTCGTCGATGGTTCCGAAGCCGCCGGGAAACACGACCAGGGCTTTGGCGAGATAGGCGAACCAGAACTTCCGCATGAAGAAGTAATGAAACTCGAAGGAAAGTTCGGGGGAAATGTATGGATTGGGCCGCTGCTCGAATGGCAGGCCGATATTCAGTCCGACCGTTTTGCCGCCCGCCTCGGCCGCGCCCCGGTTGGCTGCCTCCATAATGCCGGGACCGCCGCCGGAGCACACCACGAAGCGGCGAAATGGCCCCGGGATGCGCATCGACCACTCGGTCAGCAGTCGGGCCAGCGTGCGCGCGTCCTCGTAATACTGGCCCAGCGGTCCGTCCGGAGCCAGGCGGGCGGAGCCGAAGAAGACAACGGTGTCGCGGATTCGTTCCTTGTGAAAATGCGACAGCGGCTCGAGATACTCCGACAGGATGCGAAGCGAACGAGCTTGCGGGCTGTCCAGGAACCCCTCGTTCTTATAGGCGAGAGGCCGGTGACCGTCGTTTTGGATGTCAGTCATGGAGTCTTGGGCGCGGTCTGCTCGATCTCCCGCAGCCGACGCTCTAATTGTCGCATCGTCTTCAAGATCTCCGGGAGCTTGGGAAAGGCGGTGATGGCGCGGAGCCACTCGCGAGCCTCGAAGGCCGGGGAGCCCGAAACCGCGGTGCCGGCGGCGACGTCCCCGCCGATCCCGCTCTGCGCGTACACGACGGCGTGATCGTGAATCGTGAGGTGGCCCGACACGCCCACCTGGCCCGCCAGCAGCACATGATCGCCCAGCACGGAGCTTCCGGCCAGGCCCGTTTGCGCGCAGATGATGTTGTGGCGGCCGACGGTGCACGCATGGCCCACCTGGACCAGGCTGTCGATCTTGGTGCCCTCCCCGACGGCGGTTTCGCCCACCGTGGCGCGGTCGATCGAGGAGAGCGACTGTATCTCCACGTCGTCGCCGATAACGGTCACCCCGGACTGAACGATCTTGATATGCCGTCCCTCCGCGTCCTTGGCGAAGCCGAAGCCGTCCCCCCCGACGACCACGCCGTTGCCCAGCACAACGCGGTTGCCCAGGCGGCAGAACTCGCGCACCACCGCGTGAGAGTGGGCGTAAAATTCCTCGCCGATGACGGCGCCCCGGTAAATGACCACGTGGGGATGGATCACCGCATCCGCGCCGATCAACACGTCCTCGGCGATCACCGTATACGCGCCGATCGCGGCGTTGGCGCCGATCGAGGCCGAAGGATCGATGACGGCCGTGGGATGAATACCCGCGGCGGGCCGCGGCGGCTGATAGAACAAAGCGAGCGCTCGCGCGAAATCGAGATACGGATTTGCCGACACAAGGCTCGCCGGTGGGGCCTGCCCGAGCGGTTCGGACACCAGGATCGCCGCCGCGCGCGTGTGGCGCGCCCGCGCCGCGTACTTGGGATTGGCGAGGAAAGTTACTTCCGTCGGGCCGGCCTGTTCGACTCCGGCGACGCCGGTGATTTCCACGTCGGGATCGCCGGCAAGACTGCACCCGAGTATTCCGGCCAGAGCGCCTAGCTTCATGTTCGTGATTGGACCATCTGCATCGGCGGCGAGTCAATCCTTCTGCCGTTGCTGGGGCGCGGCGCTGATAAGATGAGGGGCGATGCGGCGGCGAACATTTATGCAGGCGGCTGGTGCGGCGAGTTTGACAATGATGCAGCGGCGGGCGGCCGAGGCCGAGCCGGCCGGCCCCATCCGGCTGGGCTTCGACACTTACTCCGTGCGGGCCTTCCAATGGAAGGCTCTTCAACTCCTCGACTATGCCGGAAAACTGAAGCTCGACGGCATCCAGATTTCCAGCCTCGGAGACTTCGAGAGCCTCGAGCCCGCTCACCTGGCGAAAGTGAAAGCCAAAGCCGATGCGCTCGGCATCAGAATCGACGGCGGAATCGGGTCGATCTGCGAGCACTCCACCATGTACAACCCGAAGTCCGGGCCGCCCGCCGATCACATCCGCGCCGGACTGAAGGTGGCCCGGGCGCTGGGCGCGACATCGATGCGCTGCTTTTTGGGAGCCAACGCGGATCGTCATCAGGCCCGGCCGATCGAGGCCCTGATGGAGGAAACTATCCGCACCTTCCGCTCGGTGAGAAGCGAGGCCATGGACACGGGCGTCAAGATCGCGCTTGAGAATCATAGCGGCGACATGGAAGCCGACGAAGTCAAGACGATCATTCTGGAATCGGGCCCGGAATTCGTCGCCTCCTGCCTCGACACCGGCAATCCGATGTGGCTCGCCGAAGATCCGCTCTATACTCTCGAAACGCTCGGCCCCTACGTCGCCACGACACATATCCGCGACAGCGCTCTGTGGGAACATCCGCGCGGCGCTGAGTTCCAGTGGGTCGCGCTCGGCGACGGCAACATCGACTTCAAAAAATTCGTCGCCCGCTATCGCGAGCTCTGCCCGCGGGCCACCATGCAAATGGAGGTTATCACCGGGCGGCGTCCCTCCGTTCTGAACTACCTCGAGCCGGAATTCTGGAAGGTGCTGCCCAAGACAAAGGCCGGGAAGTTCTCCCGATTCGCCGCTATCGCAAAAACGGGCCGGCCTTTCGAGGGCTTCATGGTCGTGGCGGACGGGCTGAAGAACGCGCCGCCCGAGTATCACGCGGCTCTTCGGGAGCAGCAGCGGATCGACCTGGAGCGAAGCCTCGACTACGCGAAGAATGTGCTCGGCGTCGGCGCGCGGTGGAAGCAGGCGTAA
Source organism: Bryobacterales bacterium (assembly GCA_027452065.1). Lineage (GTDB taxonomy): Bacteria > Acidobacteriota > Terriglobia > Bryobacterales > Bryobacteraceae > JAJYKC01. The sequence continues at coordinate 2,583 of DAIDHC010000168.1, read as the reverse complement.
CTTAGCGCTGCTGCGCGACAAACTGGTCGCGGCATCGCGGTGAGCAGAAGTAGAAAGTCTCCCCCTTCACGCTGTGCTGGATGGCGTTGGAGGCGACGGTGTATGTTCCGCAAACCGGGTCGCGCTTCAACTCGCCCGTCAGCGGCAATGGGGCCCGTGTCACGGGATGGGCGGGCGGCGCCGTTTGAAACAGCGACGAAAACCCCTTCAATACGACACCGAGGATGGCCCGGACAATCGAGATCAGGACGACGCTCAAAAAAAGATAGAACACCAGGCGAAACATCGGCTAATTCCATTCTATCCTTCGAGAGTGAGTGAAATTCCCGATTCCGCCAAACGATTTCTCGACACCCAGAGAGCCCGCCTGCGCTCGTCGCCGCGAAAGCGGATCGTGTTCCCCGAGGGAGGCGACGAGCGGGTGCGCGCCGCCGCCGCCCGGCTGGTGGCCGAGGATCTTCTGGACCCCGTACTGATCGGACCCGGGACGCTGGCACAGGACACCGAGAACTACGCGCAAATCTACTTCGAGAAGCGGAAGAGCAAAGGCGCCACCGCGGAGGAAGCGCGCCAGGCCGCCGGCCATCCGCTCTACCGCGCGGCCCTGATGGTGGAGGCGGACCATGCGGACGGTTTCGTCGGGGGAGCCTCCAACACCACCGCGGAGACCGTGCGTGCGGCGCTCAAATGCATCGGAACCGCCCCGGGCGTGAAAACCGTCTCCAGTTGTTTTCTCATGGCCTGCCGTGACGAGAGCTACGGCGAGCGCGGAGCTCTGATATTTGCCGACTGCGCCGTGGTCATCGAGCCGACGGCGGAGCAGTTGGCCGACATCGCGATCGCCGCGGCCCACAGCGCGAAGATCTTACTCACAGCCGGGCCGCGCGTCGCGCTCCTGTCGTTCTCCACCAAGGGCAGCGCCGAGCATCCCTCCATCGCCCGGGTAAGGGAGGCTCTGCGCCTGATCCATGAGCGGGCGCCGGACTTGGCCGTGGACGGCGAGATGCAAGCCGACGCCGCCCTGGTGGACCGCGTCGGCCGGTCCAAGGCGCCCGGTTCCCCCGTCGCCGGTCACGCCAACGTGCTCGTGTTTCCCGACGTCGGCGCGGGCAACATCGCTTACAAACTCGTCGAGCGGTTGGGAGGAGCCGTCGCGCTCGGCCCCTTTCTGCAAGGCCTCGCCAAGCCGGCCAACGATCTTTCCCGCGGCTGCTCGGTGGAGGACATCTACGGTGCCGCCATCGTCACGGCGGCCGCGGCGGCGGCGCGCTAGCCAATGTCCCGGCCGCCAGCATTTCGCGCCGTGGCCTGGGCTTTGGCGGCCGTGGCCGGCGTACTCGCCTGGCAGGCGCTCGCCGTTCAGTTCAATTTCCACGGCGATTGGACCGCGCTCTATTACACCGGCGCGGGTGCTCGTTTGCCGGAGGCCGTTTCGCAGGAAGACGTCTACCAGGTGCCCGACCCGCGCGGCTACGACGGCCAGTATTATCACCTCATCGCTCACGACCCCTGGATGCGGCGCGGCTACATGGCTTTCGTGGACAATCCCGGCCTGCGTTGGCGGCGCATCCTGGTGCCGGCGCTGGCTCGATTCATGGTGCTGGCCGATGACGAGCGCGTCGACTCCGCCTACATCCTCGAGATCGCACTGTGGGCCGGCCTCGGCGTCTACTGGACTTCGCGGTTTCTCGAATCGTGCGGGTTCCACGCCGCCTGGGGCCTGGCGTTCCCGCTCGTGCCGGCCGTGCTGACCTCGGTCGACCGCATGACCGTCGACGTCGCCCTCGCCGCCTTGTGCGCCGGCTTCGCACTCTACGCGCGCACTCAGGAGCCCGGAAAACTCTACGCGGTGCTGGCGCTGGCGCCCCTGGCCCGCGAGACCGGCATGGCCCTGGCGGCCGGCTACTGCCTGTTCCTGGCGGTGCAGCGGGCTTGGCGGAGTGCCGCGGTCTTCGCCACCGCGGCCCTGCCGTCGCTCGCCTGGTTCGTCTTCGTGCGCGCGCGCAGCGGCCCCGACGGCACTCCGTGGACCTCCTGGATTCCTCTCGAAGGCCTCATCCGCCGCACCCTTCATCCGCTCCAATTCCCCGTGACGAACCGCTGGCTTCTGGAGGCCGCTGTTCTCGATTACGTCGCCCTCGTGGGTGTCTGGTTGGCGCTCGGCGTCTCGGCTTGGTGGCTGGCGAAGCGGCGCGTCTCGCCGCTCACCTGCGGGGCCTGGGTGTGCGCGGCCGGCGCCCTTTGGCTGGCGAATCCGGACATCTGGGCCGAGGCGTACTCCTTCACTCGCACACAAACGCCGTTGCTGATGCTGCTCGTCTTTGCGGCCGTGGCGGCGCGGCGCTGGGAAGGGCTGGCCCCGATGCTGCTGGCCGCGCCCCGCGTCTGGTTCCAGCTGGCGACCCAGTGGCACGGCATCCTCCACGGATTGCGGCGCCTCATCTAGCCGCGATTTCTCACACAGGGACTAGCAAAAAGCCGCTGCTTCTGGCATAACTGAGTTTCCACACAGCAGTTAGAGCCAGGGAGGCAGCGGCTTTCGCTATGACACAGTGTAACCAAGAAGCGTTCGAGTTTGGCGCG
>DAIDHC010000167.1 GCA_027452065.1 Bryobacterales bacterium | reverse complement strand
GTGGCCGGAATTGCGGGAAGGCTGCTCGATTCGCAAAACCAGCCCGTGTCCGGCGTGTTGGTAGAGATCGAAGCAGTCCCGCCGACTCGCCAGCCCAAGCCGATTGTTCGGTATGTGACCGATAAAGAGGGACGGTTTCATTACGACAAGCTGGAAATGGGCGAGTATGTTCTGGGTGTCAATCTGACGAGGCCGCCCTATGTGCATGACTGGGACGGTAAGCGGCTCCGGATAGCACGCAGTTACTACCCGGGCGTAGTTGAACGCAGCCAGGCCGGAATTGTGAAGCTGCAAGACGGCAAGGACGTACGGGACCTGGAATTCCATTTGCCTCCGGCACCCCGCACGATGACGATACGGGGAAGCGTTGTGACGGCAGACGGCAAGCCGGTTAATGCGGAGGTGGCGCTGCTCGATCTCGAATATGAGGGAGAGCACGCCCAGGTCGACGTCGTGGACGCGAACGACGATGGGAGCTTCTCGATCGAGGGAGTTGAGGGCCGCCGCTATGGGGTTCTTGCGGAAAGCGAGACTGGCGACAGGACTCTGCACAGCGGCGTCGTCGAGATCGGGGGGAACGCTTTGACGGCGCTGCGTCTGGTGCTTTCGCACGATGAGCCTGCCAATGCGTGTGGAGTTTGCACTCAGTATCCGATTTATCGGTCTCCTAAGTGGTGAGGGCGGCAGCTTCGCTTCTGGTTGGTGGCGGGGACCGGGATCCTGGACGGCGGGCTGCGGAGCATGCGGGGAGTCGCCGGGGGGCTTGATCGGTGGCGGGCGGGCGGGGCGGAGGGCTTGTTCCGGGGGTTCGTGGGCGTGAGGGGTGTGCTGCCGGAGGGCGTTGATGGGGCTTTGGTGGTTCGGGGGTTTCGCGAATCTCGTCGGATACCGGCGAAGTGCGGCCGGGCCGCGGGTTGGGACGTATAATGGCTCATCGGCGGAGGTGCGGTTTGTCCCCATTCGGCCAAGGCGTTCCGGGAGTCCTTGAGGCTCTTCAGAGACCTGTTCCGTCGGAGACGGATTTGAGTAACGCCGAGCTGGAAGGGCACATCAGGCTGGTTTTGAGCGCGCTCCAAAATAAGATCGGGGAACTCAACATGCGGCCGGCGGTCAGCCGGGCGAGAGCGGCGACGGACACCGCGCATGTGACGATGGTGGAGCAGGGACTGCGGCTGTTCGTGCTGGAACGCATTCTGAACGCCCGAGGGCTGCCGCTGCCCAGCGAGATGTCGAATTGGCTTCGGACGTTGAGGATGTCGGCGCCGATCATGGAGGCGCTGCGGGGAATGGAACAACGATAATGCGGGATCGCCTCCGGGCGCGGAGGCGAAGTGAGAAAGCCTGCCGGCGGCCGGAGCGATGGTCGAGGTGGGGCGCGCGACGGTGTCGAAGCTGCCGTTGCGGGCGGTAGGGACCGGCTGAGGTTCGAGTTCCGGGGAGCGACATCGTCCGGGGCGGGGGTGTCAGGCGGGGCGGCGGCGGGCGAGGTAGCGGGAGGCGGCGGCGCGGAGGGCGGGGTGCTCGAGGGTGCCGGCGCGTTGGGCTTCGAGCTCGATCTGGAGCATGGCTGGGGCGAGGGCGTTGAGGGAGAGGGCGGGGAAGAAGCGGGCGAGGCGGAGGATGGGGTAGGCGGCGCGGGCGAACCATGGGAAGCGATTGGGGGGACGGTCAGCGAGGATCATGGCGGGGCGGTAGCAGACGAGGCCGGCGAGGTCGGCGTGGGTGAGGGCTTCCTCGGTTTCGGCTTTCACGCGGGCCCACAGGAACGGGCTGTCGAGGCGGGCGCCGGCGCCGCTGATGAAATGGAAGGTGTGCGAGGGGCTGGCCTGGCGGAGCGCGCGAGCCGTTTCGAGGGCGTAGTCCCTGGTGATGGCGCGGTAGCGGGCTTCGCTCAGGCCGGAGGATGAAGTTCCGAGGCAGTAGAAGCAGGCGTCGAGGTTGGAGAACGCGGCGGCGAGGGGGGCGAGACTTTGGAAATCGCCGTGGTGGAGTTCGAGCAGCTTCGGGGAGGTGAGGGCGAGAGGGGAGCGGGTGACGGCGACGATTCCGGCGACCTCGGGGGCGGCGAGGCAGGCGCGCAAGACGCCGCCGCCGGCGAGGCCTGTGGCGCCGAAGAGGGCGATTCGTTTGGGGCGCGGGGGAGTCACGGCGGGGGACGGGGTATGAGCCGAGGGTAGCACCGGCGGCGGCGGCGCGGGCTGGAGCGGGTGTTCGGTTTGGTCCATACTGGGCGGTACATGAGCACGGTACTGGTGACGGGCGGATCGGGATTTCTGGGCAGCCATGCGATCGTTCAACTACTGGCGGCGGGGCACCGGGTGCGGACGACGGTGCGGAGCCTGAAGAGGGAGCCGGAAGTGCGGGCGATGCTGAAGGAGGGCGGCGCGGAGGCGGGGGATAGAGTGTCATTTGCGGCCGCCGATCTGGAAAAAGACGAGGGGTGGGCGGAGGCTGTCGCGGGATGCGAGTACGTGCTGCACGTGGCGTCGCCGTTTCCGGCGGGAGTTCCGGAGAACGAGGACGAGCTGATTGTGCCGGCGCGGGAGGGGACGCTGCGAGTGCTGCGGGCGGCGCGGGAAGCGGGAGTGAAGAGGGTGGTGGTGACGTCGTCGTTTGCGGCGATCGGGTATGGGCACGGGCCGCGGGAGACGCCGTTCGATGAGACGAGCTGGACGGATGTGAACGGTAGAGGCGTCGGGCCGTACGTGAAATCGAAGACTCTGGCCGAGAGGGCGGCGTGGGATTTCGTGGCGCGGGAAGGCGGGGGGATGGAGATGGCGGTGGTGAATCCGGTGGGGGTATTCGGGCCGGTGCTGGGGCCGGATTATTCGACCTCGATCGCGCTGCTGCAGAGGCTGATGGACGGACAGGTGCCGGGGTGCGCGCGGCTGTATTTCGGGCTGGTGGATGTGCGGGACGCGGCGGATTTGCACCTGCGGGCGATGACGCATCCGGCGGCCCAGGGCGAGCGGTTTCTGGCGGCGGCGGGAGATTTCATGGCGATGGTGGAGATTGCGAAGGTGCTGAAGGACCGGATGGGCGCGGCGGGGAGGAGGGTGCCGGCGCGGCAGGTGCCGGACTGGGTGGTGCGGCTGGCGTCGCTGCGGGATCCGGCGGTGAAGCTGATTCTGCCGGAGCTGGGGAAGCGGAAGAACGCGACGAATGCGAAGGCGAGGAGGGTGTTGGGGTGGGAGCCGCGGTCGAACGAAGAATCGATTGTGGCGGCGGCGGAGAGCCTGGTGCGGCTGGGGCTTGTGAAGGGGGCGTAAGAGGGCAGTGCGGGGGGCGAGAATGGGAGGATGCGCGGTGGAGCGGTGGGGGTGGATTTCGGGACGACGAACAGCTCGATTGCGCGGTGCGCGAATGGGGCGGTGGAGGTGGTGCGGTTTCCGGCCGTGGGAGGGGAGACGGAGTCGTACCGGTCGCTGCTGTATCTGGAGCAGGTCCGGCAGCAGGGCAAGAGCAGGACGGCGTCGTGGACGGGGCCGGAGGGGATTGAACATTATTTGACGAGAGAGGCGGCGGGGAGGCTGATCCAGTCGCTGAAATCGTTTCTGGCGAGCAGGACGCTGGAGACGACGGAGGTGTTCGGGCGGAGGGTGAAAATCGAGGAGCTGATCGCGCGGATTCTGGGGGATTTGCGGGAGAAAGCGGAGCGGCAGTTGGGAGAGCCGGTGAGCAGAGCAGTGGCGGGGCGGCCGGTGCGATTTGTGGGGGCGGAGACGGAGGCAGACAACGAATATGCGGAAGCGCGGCTGAGGAAGGCGTACCGGCTGGCGGGGTTCGATTCGGTGGAGTTTGAGATGGAGCCGGTGGCGGCGGCGCATTTTTACGAGTCGACGCTGATGCGGGACGAGCTCATTCTGATTGGGGACTTCGGCGGGGGGACGAGCGATTTTTCCTTGATCCGGGTGGGGCCGGAGGTGCGGAGGCGGGGGCGGAGGGCGGAGGATCTGGCGGGCAACGCGGGTGTTGGGATTGCGGGCGATGCGTTTGACGCCAAGATTGTGCGGCACCTGGTGTCGCCGCATTTGGGGGCGGGGAGCGCGATGCGCTCGATGGACAAGATTCTGCCGGTGCCGACGTGGGTTTACGCGAAGCTGGAGCGGTGGCATCACCTGTCGTTTCTGAAGGCGCGGGAGACGATGCACATGCTGGCGAGCGTGAAGGCGCAGGCGCTGGAGCCGGCGAAAATAGCGGCGCTGATTCACCTGGTGAACGAGGATTTGGGATATCACCTGTACCAGGCGGTGCAGAAGACCAAGTGCGAGCTGTCGAGGGAGGAGCAGGCGCGGTTCCGGTTTGTGGACGGGGCGATGGAGGTAGAGGCGGTGGCGCGGAGGGAGGAGTTTGAAAGCTGGATTGCGGAGGAGGTGGCGGCGATTGAGGGGTGCGTGGACGGGCTGCTGGAGGGGGCGGGGGTGAGGGCGGCGGAGGTGAACATGGTGTTTCTGACCGGCGGGTCATCGTTTGTGCCGGTGGTGCGGAGAGTGTTTGAGAGGCGGTTCGGAGGGGAGAAGATCCGGACGGGGAGCGAGTTCACCTCGGTGGCGCAGGGGCTGGCGCTGAAGGCGGCGGAAAAAGGCTAGCGGGGCGGGTGTGGGCGTTGTAGGATGGATCGCAAGGGAAGGGGAAAGGCTTGGCGGACGGCGCGGAGAGCGGCGAGCGGGTGACGATGCTGCTGAAGCGCGCGCGGGAGGGGGACGCGCAGGCCGGGGCGCGGGCGGTGGAGGCGATCTACGACGAGCTGAAGCGGGCGGCGGCGCTGCAGATGAGAAGGGAGCGGGGGAACCACACGCTGGAGCCGGCGGCGCTGGTGAACGAGGCGTGGATGCGGATGGCGGGGGCGCCGGGGGCGGAGTGGGAGAACCGGGGGCATTTTCTGGCTGTCGCGGCGCGGCTGATGCGGGAGATTCTGGTGGACCACGCGCGGAGGAAAGCGGCGGCCAAGCGCGGGGGGATGAGACGGCAAACGACGCTCGATGAGGCGGTGGCCGGCGGATGGGAGGGAGACCATCTGCTGGTGGAGGAGCTGCTCACGAAGCTGGAGAAGATCAACGGGCGGGCCGCGCGGGTTGCGGAGGCGCGTCTTTATTCCGGGATGTCCTTTGGGGAGATCGCGGAGGAGATGGGGATTGCCGAGCGCACGGCGAAGCGGGACTGGAAGATGGCCCGCGCGTGGTGGCTCATACTGCTGTCGGAACCGAAATGAAGCCGGAGGACTGGGACTGGCTGGGGCCGCTGTTCGAGCGCGCCATGAAGATGGGGCCGGAGGAGCGGCGGGCCTTTCTGGACAGCGTGCTGGCGGCGGAGCCGGAGCGGGGGAGGGAGCTCGGGCTGCTGGTGCGGGCGCACGAGGCACTGACGCAGAGCGTCGAAGGGGCGGCGAAGGGGCGGTGTTTCGACGATGGGGAGGTGGTACTGGGACGGTTCCGGGTGGTGCGGATGATTGGGCGGGGAGGGATGGGGGAAGTGTACGAGGCCGAGGATGGGGAGCTGGGGCGAGTGGCGCTGAAGACGATCCGGGCCGAGTACGCGCTGAACGTGCAGATGTTCCAACGGTTCCGGCAGGAGGTGCGGCTGGCGAGGCTGATTGCGAGCCCGCTGGTGGTGCGGATCCACGACATGTTTTCGACGCCGGGTGAAGGAAAGCGGCCGCCGATCGCGTTTCTTACCATGGAGTACCTGGAAGGGGTGACGCTGGAGAAACAGATCGGGAAGCGGGGACTCGAGCGGGAGATGCTGGAGCCGGCGGCGCGGGATTTGTGCGCGGCGGTGGAGGCGATTCACGAGGCCGGGATCGTGCACCGGGACTTGAAGCCGTCCAACGTGATGCTGACGCGGCGCGGGCAAAGGACGCGGCCGGTGGTGCTGGACATGGGGTTGGCGCGAATGCTGGACCCGGAGGCGGAGACGGGGCTGACGCAGACGGGGATGTTTGTCGGGACGCGGGATTATGCGGCGCCGGAGCAGCTTGACGGCCGGCCGGCGGCGGCGAGCGATATTTACGCGCTGGGGGAAGTGTTGTATGCGATGGTGACGGGGCGCGGGCCGTACGAGGGAGTGGGGTCGGACGCGGCGGAGGCGATCGAGGCGCGGCGGACGAAGCCGCCGAGGCCGAGCGGGCTGAGGGCGGACGCGCCGAAGCGGTGGGACGCGGTGATCGAGCGGTGCCTGGAATACGAGCCGGAGCGCCGGTTTGCGACGGCGGGCGAGGTGGCGCGAGCGCTGGAAGGGCGGAGGTGGGTTTCCGGGCGGTCGTGGACGGCTGGGATCGCGGCGGTTTTGGCCGTTGTGGGACTGGGGATCGGAGCGAGGTGGTTCGGGAATGTGCCGCCGCCGGTGGATGCGGAGGCGATGCGGTTTTACCGGAAAGGGGCGGAGGCGCTGGAAGAAGGGATGTACTGGAAGGCGAAAAACGAGTTGGCGACGGCGACCGGGCTGGACGCAGGGTTCGCGCGGGCGTGGGCGGCGCTGGCGGACGCGTCGCAGGAGATGGACTTCACCGAGGAGGCGGGGACGGCGATGTTGCGGGCCTCCGACATTGAGGCCGGGGGAAGGCTGACGGCGCGGGACCGTCTGTACATCGACTCGGTGAGGGAGAAGATTACCTGGCAGTACGGGAAAGCGGAGGCGGGATTCGCAAAGCTGGCGCAGGAGGCGCCGGAGGCGGAGAAGGCGTTCGCCGATCTCGATCTGGGCCGAAGCTATGAGGGCGCGGGGGACGCGCAGACGGCGGGGAAATGGTACCGGGAAGCGGCGCGGCTGGCGCCGCATGCGCCGGCGCCGTTTGTGCGGCTGGGGATTTTAGAAGACCGGCGGGGGGAGCGGAAGCAGGCGGACGAGGACTTCGAGCGGGCCGAGGCGCTTTACACGGCGGGCGATCCGGAGGGGATAGCGGAAGTGGAATACCGGCGGGGGTATGCGGCGGCCTCACGGGGCGACACGGCGGCGGCGAAGCCGCACCTGGACCAGGCGCTGCGGCGGGCGCAGGATCTGGGCGATCCGCAACTCGAGGTGCGGACGCTGATCGACATGGGCGTCGTGGCGGACCTGGAGGGGCATCTGGCCGAGTGCGAACGGCTGGAGGGCGAGGCGATGAAAATGGCGGCGGACCGGGGGCTGGAGTATTGGGTGCTGGACGCGCGGACGCGGCTGGCCGACGCCTACCAGTACCGGAGCGACTACGAGAAGGCGGAGCCGCTGCTGGAGGACGTGGAACGGCGCGCGGGCAAGAGGCGGATGGAGCGGCTGGAGGCGCGGGCGCGGCTACAGCTGGCCGATATTCGGTGGAGGCGGCAGAGCCCGGAGGAGGGGGTGAAGCTGGCCCAGGAGGCGGTGGATTATTACGCGCGGGCGGGGTTTGCGGGCGAGGAGCTGCAGGCGCGGGTGGTGATCTTGCGGGCGGAATGGGCGATGGGGAAGACGAGGGAGGCGCTGGCGGAGGCGCTGGCGGCGGAGGGGCCGGCGGCGAAGGCGGGAAAGCCGATACCGGCGGCGCAGTTGGAGGAATTGGCCGGCGGAATCTTGATGGAGGGGGAGAAATACGCGGAGGCGTTGAAACATTTTCAGGCGGCGCTGTCGGAGGCGGAAAAGGGCGGACAACTGGTGGAGAATGAGACGGCGCACTGCGCGGACGCGCTGTGGGGGGAGGGGCGTCTGGCGGAGGCGGAACGGGAGATGGCAAAGGCGCGGGGGAAGGTGCGGGCGGCGACGGAGGCGCGGGTGGAGGGGCAGATCCGGCTGAGCCGGGGCGACTGGGCGGGAGCGCTAGCGGAGGCGAAGGGGGGGCTTGGCGGGAAGGGGTTGACGATAGCGCAGCAGGCGCCGCTTCGCGAGATCGAAGCCCTCGCGCTTGCGGGGATGGGGCGGGGGAGGGAGGCGGAGCGGGCGGTGGAGGAGGCGCGGGCACTCGCGGCCGGGGAAAAGGAGGCGGGGCCAGAGGCGGAAGCCGAGTTGACGGCGGCGCGCGTGGCCTCGGCGGAGCGGAAGTGGGAGGAAGCGGCGCGGGAGGCCGAGGAGGCGCGGGCGTATTTTGCGCGCGTGGGGCGTGCGGAGTCGGAATTTTTGAGCGAGGCGGTGGAGGGGCGGGCGAAGGCGGCGATGGGGGACAAGGCGGGCGCGGCGGCGATGGGGCGGCGGGGGCGGGAGATTCTGGCGGCGTGGGAGAAGGAACTGGGGGCGGAGGGGATGCGGGCATATTTTTCGCGGGCCGAGATGGCGGCGGCGCGGGCGGCGGTGATGGCGATCTAGAGGCGGCGGGATTCGAGGAGGCGGTGTGAGGCGAGAGATGTGGTTCGGGCTGATCGGGCTGGCGGCGGGAGCGGCGTTGATGTTCGGAGTGGCGCGGTCTTCGCAGGACGCCAGCAGACTGGCGCCGCACAGGATCTTTCCTCCGGCGTGAAGCGTGGCCTCGGGCTGCGGTGGACCGGGGCTGGCGGAGGGTTGAGGGAATCGCGGGCGGGAGAGATCCGGCGCGCGTGGCTGGGGCCGACGGGACGAGGGAGGTGGCTGAATGTCGAAGGAGAGGCTTGTTTGGGGATTGGGAGGGTTGGTATTGGGGCTGGTGTTGCTGGGGGTGGCAGCGAAGATGGCGCCGGGGAAGTTGGCGGAGATATTGAAGTTTCTTAACATTCCGTTCAGCGGGCAATCGGCGGATCAGTCGAACATACGGATTGCGGGAGGGTCGACGACGTTTTGGGCGGAGGGGCTGGTATGGACCCCCGTCGACCCGAAGTGCGACGTGACAGGTACCACGAACACGTGTGCATGGCGGGTGAGTGGAGTGTCTGCTCCTTCCGTCATCTACTATCACGTAGCGAAGCAGTGGGAGAAGGAGTTTTATATTCCGAGCATCAAAGGCGCATCCTCTTGGGAGATCGACACCGCGGAGTACCAGGCGGATGGCGGGACGCCCGGCGGGCAGCCAGTCACGTCGGCTTTTTTCTGTAGTTCGTCCGATGGGTCGACTTGCGGTAACGTGGGCAGTTATGTGTTGGTCAAGCCTGGGAGTCTCTCCACGGCCTCCTTCTTTCAGAAGGATCTTCCACCGACAGCGGATGGTGCGTCTACTTCGCACGGAAAGCGGTTTCACGATACGAACTGCAAGAACCAGAATGGCGCGTTCTGCGATCATCTGGAGTGCGTTCAAATCAAAATCAACGGCAATGTGCAACCAAACAATGGAGTGAATGGGTGTCCGAGTGGCTTCTTCCCGTGTCCGGGAGGGCACTGTATAGTCGGGATACAGTAAGGGTGGCGGAGCGCCAGGGCGCTGGGACGGGGTTGGGTGAGGGCGCGGATTCCGGGCACCGGGAGGGAGGCGGCGGCGATGAGGAGA
>DAIDHC010000166.1 GCA_027452065.1 Bryobacterales bacterium | reverse complement strand
CTGGAGCGGTATGGGCTGCTGCTGAGGATGGGAAAGAGCGAAGGGGGAGTGGTGAAGTTTGCGCGGACGCAGGCGGGGCTGCTGGACGTGCTGCTGGCGGGGCGGGGCGAGGTGAAGGTGGACCGGATGTTCGAGCGCGCGCGGGCGCGGCTGCGGGCGTTCGAGGGGGTGAGGGCGGTGGAGCAGCCGGCGGGGTTTGTGGGCGAGCTGCGGGGGTATCAGAAAGAGGGGCTGGGGTGGATGGAGTTCCTGCGGGAGTTCGGATTCGGGGGGTGTCTGGCGGATGACATGGGCGTGGGGAAGACGGCGCAGGTGCTGGCGCTGCTGGAGACGCGGAGAGAGGCGAAGGAGCGGGGGGAGAAGATCGGGCCGTCGCTGGTGGTGGCGCCGCGGTCGCTTTTATACAACTGGAAGCTGGAGGCGGAGCGGTTTACGCCGAAGCTGAAGGTGCTGGACCACACGGGCGCGGGGCGGGCGAGCGGGGCGGCGGGGTTTGCGGGATACGACGTGGTGTTGACGACGTACGGGACGCTGCGGAGGGATGTAGCGGGACTGGAGGCGGCGGAGTTCGACTACGCGATTCTGGACGAGGCGCAGGCGATCAAGAACGCGGCGAGCGAATCGGCGAAGGCGGCGCGGCTGATCCGGGCGGAGAACCGGCTGGCGTTGAGCGGGACGCCGGTGGAGAACCATCTGGGGGAGTTGTGGAGCCTGTTCGAGTTTCTGAATCCGGGGATGCTGGGCGGGGCGGCGGCGTTTGCGGGGGTGTCGGCGGGGTCGAAGAATCTGGACGAGGAGACGAGGATGGCGCTGGGGCGGGCGCTGCGGCCGTTTCTGCTGCGGAGGACGAAGGGACAAGTCACGAAGGAGCTGCCGGAAAAGCTGGAGCAGACGCTGTACTGCGAGATGGAGGGGGAGCAGAAGCGGATGTATGAGGAGCTGCGGGATTATTACCGGCGGTCGCTGTTGGGGAAGGTGGCGAAGGAAGGGATGGCGAAATCGAGGATGCAGGTATTGGAGGCGCTGCTGCGGCTGAGGCAGGCGGCGTGCCATCCGGGGTTGATTGACGAGCGGTGGGCCGAGACGGGGAGCGCGAAGCTGGAGATGCTGACGCCGAAGCTGAAGGAGGCGATGGAGGAGGGGCACAAGGCGCTGGTGTTTTCGCAGTTCACCAGTTTTCTGGCGATCCTGAGGAAGCAGTTGGATGAGGAGGGGATTGATTATGAGTATCTGGACGGGAAGACGAAGGACCGGCAGCGGTGTGTGGAGAGGTTCCAGAACGAAGAAGACTGCAAGCTGTTTCTGATTAGTTTGAAGGCGGGGGGAGTGGGGCTGAACCTGACGGCGGCCGAGTATGTGTTTTTGCTGGACCCGTGGTGGAATCCGGCGGTGGAGACGCAGGCGATTGACCGGGCGCACAGGATCGGGCAGGAGCGGAGGGTATTCGCCTACCGGGTGATTGCGCGGGGGACGGTGGAGGAGAAGGTGCTGGCGCTGCAGGAGACCAAGCGGGACCTGGCGGAGGCGATCCTGAGCCAGGACGGGAAGACGCTGCGGGATCTGGGGCGGGAGGATCTGGAGATGCTGCTGGGGTAGGAGGGCGGCGAGCACGCTGATCGAGGCTGGCGTGGAGCCGTAACTCAGCGGGCGCGGGCGAGGACGATGGTGATGTCGTCGGGTTGTTCGAGGGCGCCGATCCAGGCGGCGACAGCGCCGGTGATGGCATCGCCGATGAGGGAGAGCGGCTGGTGGCGGTTTTCCCGGACCAGTTCGATGAGGCGTTCCTCGCCGAATTCGACGGATTGATTCTCGGGTTCGGTGACGCCGTCGCTGAAGGCGACAAAGATATCGCCGGGCAGGAGGGGGACGGTGGATTCGTGGTAGGTGGCGCCATCGAAGAGGCCGACGACGGTGCCGGAGGTTTCCAGGCGTGAGACTTCGCCGCCGGCGGTCAGGATGAAGGGCGGCAGGTGGCCGGCGTTGCAATAGGTGAGGCGGCGCGCGGCGTCGTCGTAGCTGCCGAGGAACATGGTGGCGTATTTTTCCGGAGGGGTGCTGCGAAAGAACTGATAGTTGAGGGTGGTCATGAGGGTGCCGGGAGCGAGCCGGGATTGAGTGCTGCCGTCGCCGCGGTAGTACATGCCGGGATCGCCCGCGGAGAAAGCTCCCGGAGGAGGGGCCAGGTGCGGCTCGAGCGAATAGGCACGCACGAAGGCATGCACCATGGCCATCAGGAGAGCGGCCGAAATGCCTTTTCCGCTCACATCGCCCAAGGCGAGGACGAGGCGGCCGGCGCCGAGAGGAACGAAGTCGTAGTAGTCGCCGCTCACCGAGCGCGCGGGGCGGCAGACGCCGAAGACCTCCAGAGAAGCAAGGCCGGTGAAGTTTTGGGGGAACAGGGAGCTCTGCACTTCGTGGCCGATGGCGAGTTCGCTCTCCAGGCGCTGTTTCTCACGCTGGCCGGCGATGAGATTGGACAGGGACTCGGTCATGGAGTTGAAGGAGAGTTCGAGGGCGGACATCTGGTCCCGGCCGCGGACGCGGATGCGGTGGGTGAGGTTGCCGCGCTCGACGTAGACGGTGGCGCGATAGAGCTCGGCGATGGCGAGGGTCATGCCGCGCGAGAGCCGGATGCCGATGAAGAGAGCGGCGAGCTCAATTAGGCCGAAGAAGACGGCGATGGCGAGGAGCCCGTACTGTAGGAACTGGATGTTGTCACCCAGTGCGGCGAATAGGGCGTTGGCCAGCAGCGAGGGCCGGGTGACGACACCGATGCCGGCGGTGTGTGATTTGCCGGTGGCCCAGTCGAGGGCATCGAAGAGAGTGAAGAACTGAAATTGGGGATCGAAACGGCCGGAAGAGGGAGGAGTGCGCCCGGTGTGGAGGGGCGGGCGCGCGGCCGGGTTCGGAGTTGCGGGGGGCGGCATCTGGAGGTTGCCGTTCCGGTCGGGGGGAAACAGAGTGACCGAGCCGAGGAGTGAAGTGGCCGGCTGGAGCAGCTCGGCTGCGATGGGCACGCTGGAGATCACGGTGAGCGGGGAGGCGCCGCCGTCGAAGCGCTTGAGAGCGCACAGGCGCAGGGTGTCGCGATCGATGACGAAGCCGCTGAAATTGCCGCCGATCGAATCGGGCGGCTGCGCGGGCCGGGCATTGGGGAGAGCGGCCCCGGCAGGGAGCGTGAAGGCCGTATCGCCGCGCCAGACGGTGACGGTGCGTTGCGGGAAAGAGCCGCTGGAAGCGGCGGCGAGCTCAGCGGCGATCGGTAAATCGAGCTTGCCGGAACGCTGGCGGGCGTAGAACCCGGTTGCGAGGGTGTTGTTGGCGGATGCCAGATGGCGCAGCTCCGACTGGAGATGCGAGAGCACGATATAGGTGCCAAATTGCGAGGCAAGCACATAGGCGCCGACGGCGGCCATCAGCAAGAGCAGCAGGATGGGGATGACGCCGATGAAGACGTAGGTAACGAGGAGACGATTGCGGAGGCGCCACATGAGGATGGGCCGCGCCCAGCGAAAGACGAGCAGGGCGGCGCAGAAGGTGAACACGAGAGTGACGAAGGTTCCCCAGCCGCTCAGGCCCGACCCGGGCGCTGAGCGAGTGATCCAGCGCAACGCGGCGAGGAGGACACTCAGCGCGCCCAGCCACAGAGTGGCGCGGCCGAGCCTGGTGCGTGGACGGAGGATCCGCATCAGGTGAGCGCGGATGTTGATTGAGTCTGGAGGCATACTTCACGAGCCGCGGATGAGCCGGACCGGGGTGAGGGCGATGGTGGCTTCCGGGCCCCGTGCCGGATCGGGCAGCAGATTGGATTATAGAACCGCGGAACTGCGTCTTGCGGCACGTCGAGAGCCGGCGATGCGAGAACGCCGGAATTCTCCGGAGGGTTGGGTCCGCACCGAAAAGAACGTGCGCAGCCCGGCGCGCTCGATGAACGGAGATCGATCTCATTAGTAGTTTTTTACTATAGGATTCTCGAGCGGGCTCACCGTACAATCAACCCCAATGTTTCGCTTGTTGGGGATTGCGCTAATTTTGTCGGCGGACGTTTTGGCACAGAGCAACTTTGCCACTCTGAGCGGCCGCATCGAGGACGCGTCGCACGCGCCAGTCGCTGGAGCAATTGTGACGGCGCGAGCCAAGGCAACCGGGGCGATGCGGTCCACCGTGACCGGCGACAGCGGACTCTATTCGCTGCCGGATCTCGATCCCGGGGCCTACACCGTGCGCGTTACCGCCAACCGTCTCACCTCGGCCGAGCGGGAACTGGTGCTCGAAGTAGGGCAGCAGGCGGCCCTCGACGCGTCGCTTTCCGTCGGCGAACAGCATGAGACGATCGCGGTCCAGGATTCGGAAGCCTTACTCAAGACCCAGGACGCGAGCCTCGGCGAAGTGGTGGAACCGCGATCGGTCAACAATCTGCCTCTCAACGGGCGCCTGTTGATCGATCTCGTGCTCACGGTGCCCGGGGCACACGTCGGAATGGGCGCGCAGACCGGCACCACGAACCCGCTTTACTGGCGGCCGGGGCAACCCTCGGCGGTCACGATCGGCGGCAATCGTCCGAATGCGAACTACTTCCTGTTCGACGGCGTGATCAATACCGACCCGACCTTCAACACCATGAATTTCAGCCCGTCGCCCGATGCGGTGGGAGAGTTCCAGGTGCAGACCGGAAGCTACTCGTCGGAGTTGGGCGGAGCCGGCGGAGGGCAGATCAACATCGTCAGCCGCCAGGGTGGAGCGCAGTTCCACGGCACGGCCTACGAGTACCTGCGCAACAGCGCCATCGACGCGCGCACGTGGAACGAAATGCCGGGCACGACGCACCTGGCGCAGAACAACTTTGGCGCCTCGCTCGGCGGGCCGCTTACGCGCCACAAGACGTTCTTCTTCGCCAATTACGAAGGCTTCCGCCAGGCGCAGGCCCAGACGATGATCGACACGGTCCCGACCGCGCTCGAAGCGGCCGGCAACTTCAGCCAGAGCGGCGTGAACGTGTTCAACCCGTTCAGTTCGGCGCCGAACCCGGCATTCAACCCGAACAAACCCGTGAGCCCGTCCAACGCAAAGACTCTTCGCACACCGTTCCCCAACAATACGATTCCTTCGAGCCTGCTCAGCCCCGTTGCGACAACGATGCTCGGCCGCTACGTTCCCCAGCCCAATATGGAAGGGGGCATGGGCCTCGGCATGACCATGATGGGCGCCCCGCAGGTCTTCGGCGCCGGACTCGACTCGAACAATTACCAGGACGTGCGGAACATGCTCATGCTGAACAATCAGGGCACGGCGCGCGTGGACCAGGTGCTGGGCTCCGGCGGCGCGCTCTTCTTCCGCTACTCAGCGGATAACGAGCACGGCTTCATGCCGGAAAACGAACCGGGCTTTGGCTTCTATCACGCAAACATGGCGCAGAACGCGGCGCTGGTCTGGACGCAAGTGCTAAGCAGCACGGCGGTGAATACGGCGTCGCTGGCTCTCTCGCGTCTGTCGATGGATCATTTTTCTCAAAACAGCGGCGTCAATGACATCGTGTCGCAGTTGGGAATCCAAGGCGTCGGATTCGGCGGGCCCATTGGCTGGGGCTCTCCCTACTTCAATGTTCAAGGCTATACGCCGATGGGGGATCAGTGGCTGGCGACACCGATGCACATGTGGAACACCGAGGTCGAAGGCCGCGACGCGCTGAGCTGGGAGCACGGCGCCCATAGTCTCAAGATGGGCGGCAGCTATCGCTGGTACATCTGGCCGATGAAGGCGCTCGTGCAAAGCCGGGGCTACTACGCTTTTACGCCGGGCTTCACCACCCAGACGGCCACCAACGACGGCACCGGCTCGGCGCTGGCCAGCTTTCTTCTTGGGCTGCCGGCGACACGCCAGGAGCAGGCCGGCGTGCCCACGATGGACCTGCGCCAGTGGTCGGCCGACGCGTTCATCCAGGACACATGGCGCATAACGCCGCATACCACGATCGAGTTCGGATTGCGCTACGAGTTCATGTCTCCGTTGGTCGACACGAGCCGTCAATGGTCAAATCTCTATGAAGCCAACGGGCAGCTTCAGGCTTTCATCGGCGGCCAGAGCGGTATGCCGCGCGGTCTCCTGTATCCGAATAAACTCGATTTCGCGCCCCGATTCGGACTCGCTCATCACTTCGAGAACCAGGGGCTCGTCTTCCGGGCTGCCTACGGCATTTTTTACACGCCGGTTGACCTGAATACCTGGTGCAACCAGTTGCACAACGTGCCGCTGGTTTTTCCGGTAACGCAGCAGAGCGACAACTTCACGCCGCAGTTTCGAGGATTCAACTTCGCTCCGCCGGTGCTTGGCAAAACGGTGGTGGCATTTACCGCTTTCGATCCGAACGCCCCGGCACAGTACGTTCAACAATGGAGCGGGTCGTTTGAAAAGAGCCTCGGGCGCTCCACTACGGTGGAGGTCGGCTATCAGGGTGAGCGCGGATTTCACCTGCAGGAAGCGGTGCTCATCAATAACGCTCTTCCGGCGCCCGGCCCGCTGCAGCCGCGCCGCCCGTTTCAGAAGGCAACCTTCCTGCCCGGCACGGAATACGGAGGCCAACCCCTCGCCAGTCTGACGTTTCCCGTCAGCACCGTGAACCAACTCCAGAACCGCGCACGAAGCTGGTATGACAGCGGATACGTGAACTTCCGGAGACGCTATTCTCACGGACTTACCTTTCTCGCCAACTATACGTACGCGAAAAACCTGAGCGACGCCCCGGATTTCCGCTCGCCGATGTTTGAATCGGCGATTCCGCAGAATAACTACGACCTCAACGCCGAAAAAGGCCCGGCCTGCGACGTCCGGCATCGCGTCGCCGTGAGCGCGGTTTACGATATTCCCACGCTCACCGGGCCGGCATGGGTGCGCGCGATGACGCGCCACTGGACGGCATCAACTCTCTTCCAGGTGCAGAGCGGCTTCCCGTTCACGATCTCGGTGTTCGGCGACACCGCCAACTCGGGCACCATCCTGGGTGAAAATCCGGTGCGCGCCAACTACACCGGCCAGCCGGTCTTTCCCGCGGGAACGCAAAACACAAATGAGTGGTTCAACCCGCAAGCCTTCGCCACTCCCGCCGCCTATACCTTCGGCAACCTCGGCCGGAACACGGTCTACGGACCGGGCCTGGAAACGGCCGACCTCGCCCTGACGCGCTCGTTCACGATTACGGAGCACTCGACGTTTGAGCTTCGCGCCGAGGCGTTCAACTCCCTG
>DAIDHC010000165.1 GCA_027452065.1 Bryobacterales bacterium | reverse complement strand
TCCACGGCCGCCCCGCCTTCGTCTTCGCCCAGGATTTCACTGTCTTCGGCGGCTCTCTCTCGGAAACCAACGCCCTGAAAATCTGCAAAATCATGGACCTCGCTCTCAAAACCGGCGTCCCCGTCATCGGCCTCAACGATTCCGGCGGCGCCCGCATTCAGGAGGGCGTTCTCTCCCTCGGCGGCTATGCCGACATCTTCCTCCGCAACACCCTCGCCAGCGGCGTCGTCCCCCAGATCTCCGCCATTATGGGCCCCTGCGCCGGCGGCGCCGTCTACTCGCCCGCCCTCACCGATTTCGTCTTCATGGTCGACGGCACCAGTCACATGTTCGTCACCGGTCCCGACGTCATCAAAACCGTCACCCATGAGGATGTCACCAAGGAAAAACTCGGCGGCGCCGAGACCCACAACACCACCAGCGGCGTCGCCCATTTTATGGCCCCCGGCGACCGCGAGTGCCTCCGCATGATCCGCGAGCTGCTCAGCTTCCTGCCCCAGAACAACCGCGACGAGCCGCCCCGCCGCGAAACTTCCGACCCCTCCGATCGCGCCGACCCCGAGCTCGACCGCATCGTCCCGCCCGAATCCAACCAGCCCTACGACATCAAAGACGTCATCCTCCGCGTCGTCGACGACGCCGCCTTCCTCGAAGTCCACGAACACTTCGCCCGCAACATCGTCGTCGGTTTCGCGCGCATGGCCGGCCGCACCGTCGGCATCGTCGCCAACCAGCCCGCCTTTCTCGCCGGCTGCCTCGACATCAATTCCTCCGTCAAGGGCGCCCGCTTCGTCCGCTTCTGTGACGCATTCCAGATCCCCATCCTCACCTTCGAGGACGTCCCCGGTTTCCTCCCCGGCGCCGGCCAGGAGTTCGGCGGCATCATCCGCCACGGCGCCAAACTCCTCTACGCTTACGCCGAAGCCACCGTCCCCAAGATCACCGTCATCACCCGCAAAGCCTACGGCGGCGCCTACTGCGTCATGGGCTCCAAGCACCTCCGCACCGACGTCAACCTCGCTTGGCCCGCCGCCGAAATCGCCGTCATGGGCGCCGACGGCGCCGTCAACATCATCTACCGCCGCGAGATCGCCTCCGCCCCGGATCCCGGCGATGCCCGCCGCCGCAGAATCGACGAGTACCGCGACCGCTTCGCCAGCCCCTTCGTCGCCGCCGAGCGCGGCTTCCTCGACGACGTCATCGAGCCCCGCCACACCCGCGCCCGCGTCATCAACGCCCTCGCCCTCCTCGAATCCAAAATCGACACCATGCCCCGCAAAAAACACGGCAACATTCCCCTGTAGCTTCCCCCCCTCGCCTCCCAGCCCGGCTCAGACCCCGCCGCCGCAAATACGCGCCAACACTCCCGCCGCTCAGCCCGTCTCAGACCCCGCCGCCCCAAATACGCGCCAGCACTCGCCCGCAAGTCTCCCGCCTCGCCTCCCAACCCCGCCCCGACCCCGCCGCCGCAAACACACGCCAACACTCCCGCCGCCCAGCCCGTCTCAGACCCCGCCTCCACAAATACGCGCCAACACTCCCGCCGCCCAACCCGTCTCAGACCCCGCCACCGCAAAAGCACGCCAACACTCCCCTGTGAGTTTCCCCCAATTGTGCTAAAAGCAAAGCGTATGTTCTCACTCGAAGGCAGAACCGCCCTCGTCACCGGCGCCGGCCGCGGAATCGGCAGAGAGATCGCCCGCCAACTGGCCCAAGCCGGCGCCCAGGTCATGATTAACGACATCGACGCCGCCGTCGCCGCCGAGGCCGCCGGCGCCATTGGATGCGGCGCCGTCTGGATGGAGGCCGATTTGACCTCGTCCGCCGCGCCCCAGGCCCTCGTCCAGCACACCATCGCCCGCCTCGGCTCCCTCGACATCATCGTCAACAACGCCGGCTACACCTGGGACAACGTCATCCAGAAAATGACCGACGAGCAGTTCCAGGCCATGCTCGACATCCACCTCGTCGCCCCGTTCCGCATCCTCCGCGCCGCCTCCGGCTGGATTCGCGAAACCGCCAAGCGTGAAATCGCCGAAGGCCGCCGTGTCATGCGCAAGGTCGTCAACATCACTTCCATCTCCGGCACCGATGGCAACCCCGGCCAGGCCGGCTACTCCTCCGGCAAGGCCGGCGTCATCGGCCTCACCAAGACCATGGCCAAGGAGTGGGGCCGCTACAACGTCAACGTCAACGCCGTCGGCTTCGGCCTCATCGAAACCCGCCTCATCCAACCCCTCCGCGGCGAAGCCTCTTCCATCGAGATCAAAGGCCGCAGCATCCCCGTCGGCGTCCAGCAATCCCTGCTCGACGCCGCCCGCGCCTCCTGCCCCCTCGGCCGCCTCGGCACGCCCGCCGAAGCCGCCGGCGCCGTTCTTTTCTTCTGCTCCCCTCTGTCGGACTACGTCTCCGGCGAAGTCCTCATCTGCAGCGGCGGCTCCCATTTCTAACCCTCCGCGGAAAGTCGGTCACGCTCACCAATAATCCTCCAAGGTCAATAAAACACACCACATCCCATCCCACCATTCCGCCCGCCTTGCCAACCCTCCGCTACATTGTTCTCAGCGATGCGTGCCCAACCCAATTCCGCCCCCAACCCCCTCCGCCCCGCTCTCGCGCGCCGTCTTCCCGACGCCCCCACTCCCGGTTCCCAGCCGCCCCAAATCAAGCCCTTTCCCCACTCCCTCCCTCCCGAAAAACCCCCCATTTGTGACGCACGTTTTTCGAGTTTTCCGCCTCAAAATCCCTCCGCTTTCTCCCTCTTCCGCGCCAACTCGTTGAATCCCCGTTCCACCCCCAAGCAACACGCGCGCAAAAAAAATTGCGTTTTTATACCCCCTTCCGTCACACCCCGGCCCATCCACCCTCCCCGCCGCCGCACTCCCGGCGCCCTCGTTCCTCCCGCCCACGCTCCCCAAGCCCCCTGCCGCCACTCCTTCCGCACACGCCCACGGCATTCCCCCGCCGCCACACTCTCCCGCAACCGCACTCGCCCCACCGCCCGCCCTCCTGGTATAAGCTATGTCGCCAGGGAGACTTTTAGAATGGATACTCGCGCCGTTGTCTGCCTCTGCCTGGCCGCCTCCTTCCCGCTCGCTTCCTGCGCCAAAAAGCGCGGCGTCATCGAGCCCGGACCTCATTTTGAGAAGGAACTTCAAACCGCCCTCATCCAGGCCCGGCCCGGCGATGTCATCCAACTCCCCTCCGGACGCTTTCAAATGACCGGCACTCTCTCCGTCACCGTGCCCGGCGTCACCATCCGCGGCGCGGGTATGGATAAAACCGTTCTCAGCTACGTCCACCAGTCCACCGGCTCAGCCGGCGTTCTCGCCACCGGGAACAACTTCGCCCTCGAAGGTCTCACCATTGAGGACACCAAGGGCGACGGAGTCAAGATCAACGGCGCCGACGGCGTCACTATCCGCGGCGTAAAGGCCGAATGGACCGCCGGCCCCGATGAGAAGAACGGCTCCTACGGCATCTATCCCGTTCAGTGCCGCAACGTCCTCATCGAGAACTCCGCCTCGGTCGGCGCTTCCGACGCCGGCATCTACGTCGGCCAGTCGAACAACATCGTCGTGCGCAGAAATCGCGCCGAGTACAACGTCGCCGGCATCGAGATCGAAAACTCCGAAAACGCCGACGTTTACGAAAATACCGTCACCAACAACGCCGGCGGCCTCCTCGTCTTCAGCCTGCCCGATCTGCCCGTGAAGTCCAGCCGCGGAACCCGCGTCTACCGGAACGACGTCTACGCCAACAACACCCACAACTTTGCGCCCAAAGGCAACATCGTCGCCAAGGTGCCGCCGGGAACCGGTGTCATGGTGATGGCTACCCACGACGCCGAGGTCTTCTCCAACGCCATCCGCGACAACAACACCGTCAACGTCTCCATCATCAGCTATCTCTCCACCGGTAATCCCATTCACGATGCCGGCTACGATCCCTACGTCAGTAACGTCTACGTGCACGACAATCGCATCACCGGCGGCGGCACCTCCCCGGCCGGCATCGCCGCCGAGGCCATCGTCCCCAAGGCCGGTAAACCCCTTCCCGCCATCTTGTGGGATGGCATTGTCGATGCCAAGAGCACGGGTGGCGCGCGCATCTGCCTCCAGCACAACGGCGACGCCGGCTTCCTGAACTACGATGCCGCCGGAGCTTTCAAAAACGTCAGCCGCGACGTTAAGCCGCACGACTGTGAACTCCCGGCGTTGGCCGCTGTTGTTCTCCCTTCCGCCGGCCCGGAGCCGTCGGGCGGAGGGAACTGATGCGCATCGCCGGTTCGCGCCGCGCCCTCCTGATGGCCCTCGCCGTCAGCCTCGCCGGTTGCGGCCGCGGCGTGCGCCACTTCTCCGAAAGCCCCTTTCCCGAAAAACTCTCCGCCTGGCGCATTTTTCGCCGCGTCGACGGCAAACTGCGGCCGAACAGCGGCGTCATCCCTTACGACCTCATCAATCCCCTCTTCACCGACTACGCCACCAAGCACCGCTTCGTCTGGATGCCTCCCGGCAAGCCCGCCCTCTACCGCCGCGATGACACCTTCGAATTTCCCGACGGCGCCATCCTCGTCAAGACGTTCGCCTACCCCGCTGCCGCGCCCGGAATGCCGGAGCGCTGGATCGAAACCCGCCTTCTCGTCCGCGCCCGCGGCGCCTGGATCCCTCTGCCCTACGTTTGGAATTCCGAGGGAACCGAGGCCACGCTCCAGGTCGATGCCGATCCGGTCGACGTCGCCTGGCATGACGAGTCCGGCCGCTCTCAAACCATCCACTACGTCATCCCCAACGCCAATCAGTGCCGCGAGTGCCACGACCAGAACAAGCTCACCGGCCCCATCGGCCCCAAAGCGCGCCATCTCAACCGCGACCTCGACTACCCCGAGGGCCGCTTCAATCAACTCGCCTACTGGACCCGCATCGGCTACCTCGCCGGCGCACCCGATCCCGCCGCCGCGCCCCGCCAGCCCGTCTGGAACGACCCCGCCGCCGCGCCCCTCGGCGCTCGCGCCCGCGCCTATCTCGAAATCAACTGCGCCCACTGCCACTCACCCGCCGGCGCCGCCAGCAACACCGGCCTCTATCTCAGCGACCTCCAAACCGACCCTTCCCGCATCGGCCTCTGCAAAACCCCCGTCGCCACCGGCAAGGCCTCCGCCGACATGCTCTTCGATCTCGTCCCCGGTCGCCCCGACGCCTCCATCCTCCTGTTCCGCATGGACTCGGTCGAGCCGAAAATCATGATGCCGGAAATCGGCCGCACCCTCGTCCATCGCCAGGGCGTCGAGCTCATCCGCCGGTGGCTCGCTTCCTTGCGCGGCGATTGTGGAACGCCCCGCTCTCAAATTTGAAATTGTGTAACTTCTGCCGGGACTCGGAAAAAATTCCTCGTTCAGCCCGCCTCCCCGCGAACGATTCTCCGCAAGTGCTTGAACTCCGGACTCTCCCATTGGCCGTTCACTTGCCCCTTCGATACGGAGACACCAAGGAGAAGTCGGATGAGAAAGACTCTAGTTGTGCTTGCCGTTGCTGCCGCTCTGGCCGCCTGCCACCGCGGACCTACGCCACAGCCCATCGATTCGGTGGCCATGAATCCGCCGCCCCAGAACCCGGGCGCCGCTCCGCCTCCCGCTGCCCAGCAGCCCGACGCGGCTCAGCCCTCCGGCCAGGAGCCTCCCAACGGCGCCACCCCGGCCGAAGCCGGCCCCCTGAACTCCTACGGATCGCCTCAGCCGGCCAACGGCGCCGGCGCCCCGGGTCGCCCGTCCCCCGCCGGCCCGCCCATCAACGGCCAACCCGCCGCTTCCCCGGCCCCCGCGCCGCCCCAGGTCGCCATCCCCTCCGGCACGCCCCTCCGCGTCCGTCTTGAGCAGACCATCGACACGCGGCGCAACCGCGCCGGCGACCGTTTTGATGCCACCCTCATCGAGCCCGTCGTCATCGACGGCCAGGTAGTCGTCCCCCGCGGCACTCCGTTCCAGGGCCATGTCACCGAGGCCAGCCCCAGCGGCCGTCTCAAGGGCCGCGCCATTCTCGGCGTCGAGCTCGACGCCTTCCGCCTCAACGGCGTGAGCTACCCGGTGGCGACTTCGATCGATGACCGCGTCAGCGGCCGTCACCGCAAACGCAACTGGATTTTGATCGGCGGCGGCACCGGCCTCGGCACCGCCCTCGGCGCCATCGCCGGCGGTCCCGCCGGAGCGCTGATCGGCGCCGGCGCGGGAGCCGGGGCCGGCACTGCCGGCGCCTATTTGACCGGGAAGAAGCAGGTCGCTATCCCGGCCGAAACCGCCCTCACCTTCCGCCTGCGCCGCCAGGTGGCCCTCAGCGGCGCTTAGCGGCCCAGGAATTTTTCGAGCTTTTCCACTTCCGCCTCTGCCGCCGCCAAGCTCTTGCGCGCCGCCGAGGCCCGGCCCTGGTTGATGTTGGCTTCGGTCTGGTCCATCAGCAGCTCCATGCGCCGGCGTGAGGCGACGATATCGCCGCGCAGGCCGTACCCCTGCGATGCCTGAGCGCGCTGCAGCCCATCCAGCGAGCTCGAAACCGCGCCCACCCGCGTCGCGAGCATGTTCAGGTCGTCGCGAATCTTGTCGAGTTCCGCCGCCGCGTCCGCCGCGGGCTCCGCCGCCGGCGCCGAGGTCTCGGGCGCGGGGTTCTGCTGAGCCGGGGCCGCCGGCACCTGCGAAGCAGATTGCGGCGTCGCCGCTGGCGGCGGAGCCGCCGCTTGCGTCGATGCCGGAACCGCTGCTTCCCTTCGCGTGGCCGCCCGCGGTGGCGCCGGGTGACTGACGCCCGGAGCCGTCGCTTCCACCGGCTTCGCCTCGGGCGCTTCGGGCGCCGGCGGCGCGGTCGCCGGTGGCGCGGTTTCCGCCGTGGGAATGGGAGTCGCTTGCGCCGGCGTCGCGGGCTGGCTCACCGCCGCCGGCTCAGCCCTCGCCCGCCGCATCCGGGGAACGTAAACCACGGCCGCCGCCAGCACGCCCAACGCCGCCAGCGCCCCCGCCACCATCCACAGCGCCCGGCCGCTCCCGCCCCGCGTTTGTGCAGCCGCGGCCGCCGGCACCGCCGCCGGTTGCGGCGCTGCCGCCGGCGCAGCGGGCGCTGCCGGCGCAGCCGGCGCGGCGCGATTGGTCACCGTGTCCACCATCGCGCGATGCGACGACCCCGAGCCCGTCCCGTCCCCGGCCGGCGTCAGCGCCACGCCCATCTCCGCCGCCACGCTCGCCAGCGCGTTCCCAAACGCATCCGCCGTCTGGAATCGCGACTCCGGTTCCTTTGCCATCGCCATCAGGATGATTTCGTTCAGCGATGCCGGAAGCGAGGAATCCAATTCCACCGGTGGGCGAGGAGTCTGGTGCAGATGCCCCGCCAGGATCGCGTAGTCGCTGTCCCCTTCGAACGGCTTCTTCCCGGTCACCATTTCATACAGCGTCACGCCCAGCGAATACAGATCCGATCGCGCGTCGAGCGACTTGCCCTCCACCTGCTCCGGCGACATGTAGTACAACGAACCCACCATCTGCCCCGTCTTGGTCAGCGTCCTGTCCGCCGCCATTCGCGCGATGCCGAAGTCCATCAGCTTCACCCGCCCGTCGGCCGTCAGCATGATGTTGCCCGGTTTGATGTCCCGGTGCACGACGCCGCGCGAGTGCGCGTAGGCGAGCGCGGCCAGCGCCTGGTGCGCCGCATCCAGTGCCTTGGCGACCGGCAGACGCCCCGCCCGCATCAGACTGTCCAGCGGCGACCCTTCCACATACTCCACCACCATCACCATCTGGTTGCCGATGCGCTGCGCGGTCCGCAGCGCCGCGATGTTGGGATGATCGAGGCTCGCCGTCACCTTGATCTCCCTCCCGAACCGGTCCACCAATTCCGGATGCTCGTCCAACCGCGTGAGAAGCACCTTCATCGCCTCAATGCGGTCTGAAATGGTGTTCCTGACTTTGTACACCTTCCCCATGCCGCCGGCGCCGAGAAGTTGCAGAATCTCGTAATCGCCGGCCATCTGGCCGATTTCGAACTCCACCAGCCACCTGCCTTTCCGGCGGCCTTAGTGGCTGCCTTCTGCCGTGTCCCCCACCTTGGGCGTACCCGAGCCGGAGTAAGTGCCGGTGGCCGAGTCGGCATCCACCTGCGTTACCGTCATGTCGCCGAGCGTGTCTTCCACCTTCTTGAGCACTTTTCCTGTGGCCGGGTCCTTAATGACCCGCGCCACGCGGCTGACGTGAATCCGGTCGCCGACCTGCACGCCCGCCTTCGTGCCGACATTAATGATCAGCGTGTTGCCCGACACGTCCGCCACCAACCCCGCATAATGGACCACGTTCGTGGGCAGCTTCCCGGCCTGCTGTTCCAGATTCGTGGCCATCTCGGTAACGGCTTTGCTTACGGCCTCGCCCAGGATGGTCGCGCCAAAATTGCTGCTCCGCATGTCCAACTGCCCTCCGCCGCCGCCGGACCACCCGCCGCCGCCTCCGCCCAGCAGCATCCCCGACCGCTCTGACTCGCCCCTGCCCGCCGCGACACCCAGAATTTCACCGGTGGTTACGTTCACCATCCGGGCGTTGACCGCCACCACGGCCTTCGACTTTTTCCGGCCGATGTTTCCGAGCCCGTACTTCCCCAAACCGTAGGCATTGCCGCCCACTCCCTCCGACTTATCGTCGCGTCCGAACTGGGTGATGCTGCCAATGATAATCGCGTCAACGCCCAGAATTCTCCCCAGCTTTGCCGCGGTGCTTGCGTCGGCCCGGTCGCTGTTAGAGAAATTCTGCTCCGACAAAACCTTGTCCAGAGCGTTCCGTTCAATGACCGAATACGTCCCATCGGTGACCAGGCGGTCCACCAGCAGGTCGGAGATTCCTTTCCCCACGTCCTGGTTCGAGCCGAAAATCTCGGCCACATAGCTCTGAACCGTTCCATAGTCGAAGTTCAGAACCGCAACCCGTTTCTTCGCCGTTTGCGCCATCGCGCAGCCCGAAATGGCGAAGATCAGGACAACCCACCCAAAAAAGCTTCGGCGCATCATCAGCCTCCGTTCCCCTATCATGTTAATCCAGAAAGCGGAAAATCGGTGCACACGGGCTCACCGCCCGCGCACGTACCGTCTATAATGTGCGCCCGCGCTCCCGGATGTTGCATCCGGTGTTGCGTGTCTCTGTTACGCTGGAACTAACCAACTCCGGTAATGTCGTCGCTTGCCAAGGGGATCTCAGTCCGCAAAGTATTCTCCCGCGACGGGTTGCTGTCGAAAATCCACCCCAATTTCGAGTTCCGCCCCGGTCAGTTGGAAATGGCCGAGGCCGTCGAAGCCGCGCTGAACGACAAGCGCCATCTGATCGTGGAAGCCGGAACGGGCACAGGAAAGACGCTCGCCTACCTGGCGCCCGCGATTCTTTCCGGCCGCCGGGTTGTGGTGTCCACGGGTACGAAAAACCTTCAGGAGCAGCTTTACTTTAAAGACGTTCCCCTGCTCCAACAGTTGTCGGCCACGCCGCTGCGCGTCTGCTATATGAAAGGCCGTGGCAACTACGCCTGCCGTCAGAAGATCTACGACGCCGAGCAGGAGCCTGTGCTAAACGGCCTGGAGGAGGTTGCCGACTACCAGATCATCCGTGCCTGGGAGGCGACCACCCAGACGGGGGACCGCGCCGAAATCACCAGCCTTCCGGAGAGCAGCGCCGCGTGGTCCAAGCTCGACGCCCGCCGCGATCTGTGTTCCGGCCAGCGGTGCCCGCAGTATGAGCGCTGCTTCCTCACGACGATGCGCCAGAGGGCTCACGATAGCGACATCATCATCGTCAACCATCATCTGTTCTTCGCCGACCTGGCGGCGCGCGAAGAGGATTTCGGTGGCATCATTCCGGACTACGCGGCGGCGGTTTTCGATGAGGCGCATGAAATCGAGGATGTCGCGGGGCAGTACTTCGGCATCAGCCTGAGCAGCCACCAGCTTAACGACCTGTTGGGGGACATTGGGGCCCTGGCCCGCCGGAAGAATTTCGGCTCCGCTGAGCTCGACCGCGTTCTGGACGGCGTGCGCGACCGGGCCACCGTCTTCTTCGCCGCCCTCCCGGGCGGCGAAGGCCGAACCGGGTTCCGCGACCACGCGGCTTTTCTCGAGCGTCACGACCGCGAGTACCTGGATCTGCTCCGGTCGCTCGAACTCCTGGCGACGCAGTTGGAACTGGTGCGCGTGGGCCTGGACGAGCTTCTCCCGATGGCCAGGCGCTTGAAGGAAACCGTCGAGAAACTGGAATTCTGGATCGCCGGCGGCAAGGCCTCCTGGGTGTACTGGATTGAGCGCCGCGGCCGCGGTACATTCCTTCAGGCGACGCCAATCGACGTCTCCTCCATCCTGTCCGAACGCCTTTTCGGAGCCATCGATACGATCGTTCTCACTTCGGCGACGCTCACCGTGGGCGGGAGCTTCGACTTCACCGAATCCCGCCTTGGGCTGCGCGGCGCGCGGACGCTCAACGTGCCCAGCCACTTCGACTATTCCACGCAAGCCCTGCTGTACGTCCCGCAGAATCTGCCCGACCCGCGCTCGCCCGCCTTCCTGGCCGCCGCCTGCGACGAGATCGTCCGCCTGCTTCGGCTGAGCCGGGGCCGCGCCTTCGTCCTGTTCACCAGCCACCAGCAGATGCGCTTGGCCTACGACCGGGTGTCGTTCGCCATCGAGTATCCCACCCTCATGCAGGGCACCGGACCGCGCAGCGCGCTGCTGGACGAGTTCCGCTCCACTCCGAATGCGGTGTTGTTCGCGACGTCTTCTTTCTGGCAGGGAGTCGACGTTCAGGGCGATCAGTTGAGCTGCGTTATCATAGACAAGTTACCGTTTGCCGTCCCCAGCGATCCGGTGGTGGAGTCGCGCATCCGAAGCATTCGCGAGGCCGGCGGCAATCCCTTTTACGAGTACCAGATCCCCCAGGCGGCGCTGGCTCTCAAACAGGGTTTCGGCCGCCTGATCCGCGGCAAGACCGACCGCGGCGTCCTGGCGCTGCTCGATAACCGGATCAGCAGGCAGCGTTACGGGCAGGTGTTTTTCGACAGCCTGCCCGATTACCGGTTCACGACCGCGATCCAAGAGGTGGAAAAGTTTTTCGATGTTTGAAGTTTGCGTCCAACAGAGCTTCGCGGCGGGGCATTCGCTGCGCAATTACCGCGGCAAGTGCGAAAACGTTCACGGCCACAACTATAAGATCGAAGTGATTCTCCGCGGCGAGGCACTCGACGCCACCGGTCTGCTGGTCGACTTTGTCGAGGTCAAGCGCCGCATGAACGAGGTCATCGATTATCTCGATCACCAGTACATCAACGACCTGAAGCCGTTTGACGAAATCAACCCCTCGGCCGAGAACATCGCCTGGTTCTTCCATCGGCGTTTGTCGGAAGGCCTGGACTCGGACCGCATCGCCGTGGCCGAGGTCAAGGTCTGGGAGACCGACGTCACCTACGCCGTCTACCGGCCCTAAACCGGGCCGACCTAGCTGGTAACGGGACGGCCGAAGAACTGCGCGTTCTTCTCGGCGAAGCTAGCCCACTTCTCCGGTAGATCCTCCAGCGTGAAGATCGCCGAAACCGGACATACCGGCACGCATGCTCCACAGTCGATACATTCCACCGGATCGATGTACAGCATGTCGTGGGCCTCGAAGTTCGATTCGTCCTTCTTAGGGTGGATACAATCCACCGGACATGCGTCGACGCAAGCCGTATCCTTTGTGCCAATGCAGGGTTCCGCGATTACGTATGCCATGAGTTCTCCAGCTTCTCCCCAAAGCGGTGAATCCGCGCCTCCCGGCGGCGCCGGCTGGACCTGCGGTCCGCGGGCCGGAAGAAACCGCGAAGAAGAATCACCGGGGTAAACAGTAAAGAATAGTATAGCAACGCCGGGCCGATTTTCCCGGCCGCCGCGTTGGGAAGGCGGGGCAGTGATACTCGAGGCGGGCAGGGCAACGCAGAGGCGATTTTCGCGGCCGCCGCGTCGGGGAAGGGGGGCGGTGGTGTCCCGGGCGGGCATTGCAACGCCGGGCCGATTTTCCCCGCCGCCGCGTTGGGGAAGCGGGGCGGAGGTGTTCCGGGCGGGCATCGCAACGCCGAGGCGATTTTCCCGGCTGTGGCGCCGGGGAGGCGGGGCAGTGATACTCGGGGCGGGCATTGCAACGCCGAGGCGATTTTACCGGCCGTGGCGCCGGGGAGGTGGGGTAACGGTACTCCGGACGGGGATTGCAACGCTGAGGCGATTTTCATGGCTGCCGCGTTGGGTTCCGGAGCCGTGCCGGCCAGACGGTGGTTCTTCCGAGGGTCGCCGGATCGCGTGGCGGGCGGGATTCCCGCGGAGGCCGCGCCGGCCCGCAGCGGGCGAACGGCTGCCGGGCGCAAGTGAGCAGCAGGCGCCGGCCCCCCCGCGCCGTTTCGAGGCTCCGGGGGGAGCCAAAGCTTACAATGGAGGGGATGATTCCCAAAGTGCGAAAGGCTGTGTTTCCCGCCGCAGGCTTGGGCACCCGCTTCCTGCCCGCCACCAAGGCGCAGCCGAAAGAAATGCTCCCGCTGGTGGATAAGCCTCTTATCCAGTATGGGGTCGAGGAAGCCTTGCACTCGGGCATCCAGAATATTTTCATTGTCACCGGCCGCGGCAAGACCGCCATCGAGGACCATTTCGACGTCAGCTTCGAGCTCGAGCAGGCGCTGGAAGCCAAGAACAAGAAGGACCTGCTGGCCATCGTGCGCGGCGTCTCCGACATGATCAACGTCGCCTACGTTCGCCAGAAGGAGGCGCTTGGGCTCGGGCACGCCGTGCTCCGCGCCAGCGAACTGGTCGGCCCGGAGCCGTTCGCCGTCGTGCTCTCGGACGACGTCATCGACGCCGAAGTTCCCTGCCTGCGCCAACTGCTCGATATCTACGAGTTCTTCGGCGCGCCCGTGCTGGCCCTGATGGAGGTGGAAGGCGACGCCATCTCGGCCTACGGCGTAGTGGACGCCGAGGCCGTCCCGCACAACGGCGGCGACAATCGACTTTTCCGCATCCGCAACCTGGTGGAAAAGCCCAAGCCGGGCGAGGCTCCGTCGAAGCTGGCGATCATCGGCCGCTATGTTCTGACGCCGGAAATCTTCCATTCGCTCGACAGTATCGGACCTGGCAGCGGCGGCGAGATTCAACTCACCGACGGGCTGAAGCACCTGCTGCGCAATCGCCCGATTTATGGATACCGTTTCGAAGGCCGGCGGTATGACGCGGGAGACAAGCTGGGGTTCCTGAAGGCCACGGTCGAGTTCGCGCTCAACCGCTATGACCTGGGGGCGGAATTTCGCGAGTACCTGAAGCAGCTCAGCCTGTAAATCGGCAGCTCAAGGATGGATGGCGAGGGTGACGCTGTTTTGAGCCGTCCCGGGGCCGGAGACCACCGTCACCGGGACCGTGTTGCCGGTGGTGGCGCCGGTGGGCACGAGCACGTTCAATTGGACGACGCCGAGCAGCGAGCCGGGGATCGCGCCGGCATAGGCGACGGTGGCGCCGACGCCGCCGATGGTCACCGTCGGCAAAGTTGCCAACTGAGGCAGCGGATTGGTGGCGACGGGGAGCAGCAAGCCGGAGAGCGTGGAGAAACCGGACAAGGTTCCGGATGGATAGCTGCCCAGACCGGTGACATAAAGGATCACCGTGCTGCCGATCGGGGCGGGGTTATTGCTTGCGTTGAGCGTGTACTGGCCGGTGGTTGAGTTGTAGTTGAGAGCCGCCGCGGCGGCGGAGCCCGACCCGTTGGCGGTGAAGATGCCCGGCGAGGCCGCAACGATCGAGATCGGCAGAGTCGCCGCAGGCGCCGACCCGTTGGTCAGCGAAATCTGCTGAGTGGGATCGGTGGGAGCAACCTCGTAGGGGACCTGGATGCTGACCTGGCTCTGGCTGACGTAGAGAATGGGCGCCGCGTGGCCGTCCACGGTCACCGACACGCCGCTCAACGAGGTATCCACGTAATCCGGATTTGCCGATGTGGTCATGCCGGCGGGCGTGACCGGCCCGATATTGGTTCCGAACAGCGTCACCAGCTCACCGGGACTCAGATTCGGCGTGGTTGTGTTGCTGTTGGTGCCGTAGCTGGCGGCGTTCACCGCGGCTAAGAGCACGGGGGTATCGGCGACGCTGAGGCTAAAGGCCGGGGAGGAGCCGCCGGGCGGAGGATTCGAAACAAAAAGATTGAGGGTGGTGGGGCTGCTGAGCTCGCTCGCCGGAATCGTCGCCAGCAGCGCGGTGGAGCTCAACAGCTTCGTCGGCAGGGCGGTGGTCAATCCGCTCAGGCCGGCTACGGTAGAGCCATAGAAACCGGTTCCGCGAATGGTGATCGTCACCGGATTGGCGCTCACGGGCAGGGTTGGGGGGAAGACGGACGTGATGGCCGGCGCCGCGGTGTTCACCGTCAGGCTCACCGAAATATTCTGTGTGTTTGTCTGCGACGAACCGCCGGTTGAGGCGACGATGGTCACTTTGCCGGAGTAGGGCGTGGTCTGCGGCGCCAGCGCCGCGGCGTTAACCGAGACCGTCAGCATCAACTCCTCGCCGGGCAGCACGACGCCCGCCGTCGGAGTCACGGTCATCCACGGCGCCCCCGCGGTGACGGTGAACGGCACCGGAGCGCCGGTGGTGGTTAAGGTCAGGGTCTGCGAGGCCGGCGGATCAGGAGGAACAGTGAAGCTCAACGACGAAGGGCTTACCGTGATGCCGCTGGCCGGCGCATTGATGTTCAGCGTCACGCTCACGGTGACCGGGGTTGTGACTCCCGAAACCGTCACGGTTACTACATCGGTGTAGCTGCCGGCGGTCAGCGAGGTGGGATTTACCTGCAGGCTGAGCGTTGCCGGCATATTCCCGCTGGGAGGGCTCACCACCAGCCACGGCTGAGTGTTGGTGGCGGTAAATGTCGCCGGACCCGAGGAGATATGGGCCGATACGATCTGCGCGGCCGGCAAGGGGTTGCCGATCTGGTAGCTGAAGGTCACCGCGGCCGGGGCGATGGTCACGGTCGGCGTCGCCGCCCACGCGCACCCGCCGCAGGCCGCGGTAAAACCGGCCAGCACCACTACGTTTTGTAGGATGGATCGTTTCCTGAACACGCACTTGGCTTATCGGAACGATCTCGCGCGACTTTAAGGACGGCCGCGCCGGCTGCATGAACCTAAGCCGGGTCAGGGGTCCGGCGAGTAGGGAGGAGCTTCGCTTAAGGCGTCGCTTCCCGCCGGGGACGGTTCAGGTAGGCGTAGAATCCCAGGTCTTCGCCGGTGAGAAGCTTGGTGGCGAAGAAGATCTGGCCGGCGTGGCCGGAGAAATGTTCGACCACGTGGTAGATGGCCTCAAGCCCGGTGACGGTGTAATTCTGCACGGTCAAGGTCCCGGCCAGGCGCGATGCGGACGCGGCCTCGATCTGCGCGGCTGCCTGGCTCACCGCGGCGTCCAGTTTCGCCGCGAGCGCCGCGCCGTCCCAGCCGCCGCGGGCGGCGAACTCCTCATCCCGGTTCCGGTCGTCGGGCAGGCCGGCGATGCCGCTGCCGATCCACTGCCGCATGTTGCCGCAGAGATGAAGCACGAGGTTGCCGACGGTGTTCTCATGGGCACTGTTGCGCATCCAGATCTGCCCGGGGCTCAGCTTACCGAGGCACACCTGGATGCGGCCGCCCAACTGGCGCAGCTTATCGGCGGAGAACTTGAGGAAGATCTCGTCGTTGGTCACGGGCGCCTCACAAGACTTCTTCGCTCCAGTTCTGCAGGATCTCCTTCACTTTGCCGGTGAACTGATCGGCGAGGGCTCCGTCGATCAAACGGTGGTCGAAGGTGAGGGCCAGAAAGGCCATCGAGCGGATGGCGATGGCGTCGTTGACGACCACGGGTTCCTTTTCGACCGAGCCGCAGCCGAGAATGGCGACCTGAGGCTGATTGATCAAGGGCGTGGCGAAGACACTGCCGAAGCTGCCGAAGTTGGTGATGGAGAACGTCGCGCCCTGGACCTCGTCGGGCTTCAACTGGCGGGAGCGCGCGCGGGAGGCGAGGTCGGCGATGGAACGCTGGATGCCGATGATGTTCTTCTCGTCCGCATTCCGGATGACCGGGACGATGAGGCCGTTCTCCAGCGCTACCGCGATGCCGATGTTGATGTCGTTGTGATAAATGACGTTGGTGCCTTCGATGGAGGCATTCACGATGGGGAAATGCCGGAGGGCGAGCACGGTGGCGCGGGTAACGAAGGGCAGGAAGGTGAGCGAAACGCCATAGCGGGCCTTGAATTCGTCCTTGTTCCGCTCGCGGAGGCGGGCCACCTTAGTCATGTCGACGCGATGCACCGTGGTGACGTGCGCGGAGGTGCGCTTGCTGGCGACCATGTGCTCGGCGATGCGCTGCCGCATGACGCTCATGGGCTCGATGCGCGTCCGCGGCTGCTCGGAGACGGGGGGAGCCGCCGGGGCCGGAGCCGATGCAACGGGAGCAGGAGCGGCCGGCGCGGATACGGGGGGAGGCGGAGGCGGTTGGTAGGCGGGCGCGGGCGGGGCGTAACCGGGCGCCGCGGGCGCCTCCGACTGAGCCATGGTCCGCGCGCCCTGCGCCGACATGAAGGCCTCCAGGTCCTGCTTGGAAATTCTTCCGCCGGCGCCGGTACCCTTCACCTGCCGGAGATCGATGTTGTACTCGCGCGCCATCTTCTTCACGAGCGGGGACAGGGGGCCGGCCGGGGTCTCGAACTCGGCTGCGGCTGCGCCCGCGGGAGCGGGTGTGCCGGGCGCCGGAGCCGGCGGAGCCGCAGGAACCGGAACAGCCGGGGGCGCAGGCACTGCCGCCGCGGGCGCTGCCGCAGCCTGGGCCGCTGGCGCTGGCGCCGCGGCTCCGGCCGCCTCGTCAATCTGACCTACGGAGGTCCCGATGGCTACCGTTTTGCCTTCCTCCACCAGAATCTGCGACAGCACGCCGGCCGCGGGCGAAGGAATCTCGGTGTCCACCTTGTCGGTGGAGATCTCAAACAGCGGCTCGTCGCGCTCGACGCGCTCGCCCGCCTTCTTCAGCCACTTGGTCAGCGTCCCTTCGACAATGCTCTCGCCCATCTGGGGCATCACTACATCGATCATTTCGTTTTCTCCGTGTATTCGGCGAGTTCCACCGGGGAGGGGAACTCAAGTTCAAAATTTTCCGCCAGGCCCCGCGCCAGCGCTTCCAGCACCCGCGCGCGCCCGGCTTCTACTCCCAGCGCTTGGAGCGACGTCACCGGCAGCGTCAACCCGCACGGCACAATGTACTGAAAATAGCTCAAGCTCGTCCTGTGATTGAGCGCGAATCCGTGCGAGGTCACCCAGCGGCTGATATGCACTCCAATGGCGGCCACCTTGCGGCCGTCCACCCACACTCCAGTATGCCCCGGCTCGCGGCCGGCGCGAATTCCGAAGCCCGATACCGCGTCGATGATGGCCTGTTCCAGCGTCCGGACATAGGCCACGACGTCCCGCTTCCATTCCCGGAGGTCGAAAATCGGATACCCGACTATCTGTCCTGGACCATGATACGTGATGTCGCCCCCCCGGTTGGTCCGGTGAAACGAAATCCCGGCCCGCTCGAGCACTTCCTGCGACGCCAGAAGGTTCTCCATGTGCCCGTTCCGGCCCATGGTGACCACGTGAGGATGCTCGACAAACAACAACTGGTCTGGAATCAAGCCCTGCTTTCGCTGTTCGGCCAGATCGTTCTGCAGCTTGAGCGCTTCGGCATAGCCGATCCGCCCGCAGTCCCGGATTTCGCAGACGCGACTCAAATCCAGATTCTCCGCGCCCGGCGCGCACGCTCCGCGTCCCGGCCGGACGTTTATATGTTGATCGCCATCCCGTAAACGTTCTGGAAGGCTTCGCCCATGGCTTCGTACAGCGTTGGATGGGCGTGAATGGTGTGCATCATGGTCTCTACGGTGGCCTCGGATTCCATCGCCGTCACCGCTTCCGACACCAGTTCGAAGGCCTGAGGGCCGATGATGTGCACTCCGAGAATCTCTCCGAACCGTGCGTCGGCGACAATCTTGACGAACCCGTCGTGGCTGCCCAGGATGCTCGCCTTGCTATTGGCGGAGAACGGGAACTTCCCCACTTTTACGTCAAAGCCCTTGGCCCGCGCCTGCGCCTCGGTCATGCCGACGCTCCCGATTCCGGGCTCGGTGTAGGTTGCGCCGGGAATGCGGTTCTTGTTGATGGGCGTGGCCGGCTTGCCGGCCATGTGCGCCACCGCGACCATGCCTTCCATCGAGGCCACGTGGGCCAGTTGCGGCGTGCCGGCGACGACATCGCCGATCGCGTATACGCCCGGCTCGCCGGTTCTCTGGTAGGCGTCCACTTTGATGAAGCCCCGGTCCAGCTCGACCTTCGTTCCTTCCAGCCCGATGTTGTCCGTGTTCGGCTTGCGGCCGACGGCGACCAGCAGCTTTTCGGCCTCGATCTCTTCCTTTTTTCCGTTGGCCAGCGTCGCGGTGAACTTCACGCCCCCGGCCACCTTGTGGATGTTGTCGGCCTTGGCCCCGGTTTCGCAGCCGATGCCGGTCTTCTTAAACACCCGCTCGAGCTCCTTGGAAACTTCCTCGTCTTCGACCGGCACCAGGCGGGGCAGCATCTCGAGGATGGTCACCTTGGCGCCGAAGCGGTTAAAGATGGAGGCGAACTCGACGCCCACCGCGCCGGCGCCGATGATGGCGATGCTTTTGGGCACCGCTTGCATTTTGAGAATTTCAATATTGGTGAGGATGTCGGCGTCCGGCTTCAATCCCGGCAGCATGCGCGCCTCCGAGCCGGTGGCGATGAGGATATTCTTCGCCTCGAGCGTCTTCACGCCGCTATCGGAGGTCACTTCCACACGGCCCTTGCCGCGGTACACGCCGAAGCCTTTCACCACTTCGACCTTGTTCTTCTTCATCAGAAACTCGACGCCCTTGGCGTGCTTGCTGACGATTTTGTCTTTGCGGTCGATGACCTTGGGATAGTCCAGCTTCGCGTTTTCGCACTGGATGCCTTGTTCCTGGGAGTGCTTGAAGTACTCCCACACGTCGGCGGTGTGCAGCAGGGCCTTGGTGGGAACGCAGCCGACCAGAAGACAGGTGCCTCCGAGCCTGCTATCCTTCTCGATAATCGCAGTCTTGAGTCCGTACTGCCCGGCGCGCACCGCGGCGGAATAACCGCCCGGACCGCTCCCGATGACGATCAGGTCGTATGACATTTTTTCTTTCAGTCTAGCACCGGGTGAAAAATCAACCCCGAAAACGCTCTGCTGAAGCGCCCGAGGCCGTCAGGCAACCTCTTGCCGGACAGCGGCTTGCCGCGCCGCTGCTGTTGTTCCTGCTGCAAGCGCTGCTGCTGCTGACGCGCCCGTCGCTGCTGCCGCTCTGGGGCGACGAGTTGTTCACGCTCGCTACCGCGGGCCGCGCGCCGGCGGCCATCCTCACGGCGGTCGGCAGCGACATCCACCCCCCGCTTTATTTCCTGCTCGCGCATTTCTGGTTGGCGCTTCCGATAGGCCTGGATCCCCTGGCCAGTCTCCGCGTGCTGTCGGTCGTGTTCGCGCTGGCTTCCACGTTTCTTCTCGACCGCCTTTGGCTGCGCGGCGGATCCGCTGACGTCCGCTTCTGGACCCTCGCCCTCTGGATCTCGTCGCCGTGCCTGCTGCTTTACGCCCGCATGGCCCGCTCCTATAGCCTCCAGACGCTGCTTGCCCTGGTGGCCGCCGCCTGCGCCGTCCGCTTCGCTTCGCAGCCCACGCGCTGGCGGGCCTTGCTTGGCTACTCGGCTTCCGCCGCGGCCCTGCTGTATACGCACTACGCTTCCGGCCTCGCCGTGTGGCTGGCTACCGCGATCCTGCTTGTGGTGCGCGTCCGTCCGTGGAGTCGTCTGGCCGCGTCTCAGGGACTCATCCTCGCCGCGTACGCGCCGTGGCTCTGGACACTGGCATCGGCGCTGGCCAAATGGTCCGCGCGTTCGGAGCCCTACCGACTGACCGGCAGCAGGTGGGCCGAGCCGCTGGTGCAGGCCGGTTTCACGTTGTTCTCTTTCCTTTTCGGCGAGGCCCCGCCGGCCTGGCTGCTCCCGCTCACGATTCCGCTCGGCGTGGCCGCTGTGTGGCTCGCCTTCGTCGCTCTCCGCGAGCACCGCCGCTGGGCACTTCCGGCGGCCTGCGCTGGTATTGTTGCCTTCGCCGGTGTTGCGCGCTGGGTGTCCTACGCTTTCGTTCCTGCGCGCCTGCTGTTCCTTTTGCCGGCCCTGCTCGCCGCGGTGGCCTCCGGTTCGCGCCTTCGGCCCCGGTTCGGCGCCCCGGTCGCCGCTGTTCTCCTGGTGACCAATCTCACCGGCGTCTTCTTTTACTTCCAGACGCGCAATCTTCTCAATCCGGCTTATGTGCTCCCGACGGACCGCATCGCTTTTCAGATTGAGCAGTTCTCTCCGCCGGGCTCGACGGTCGTATGGGCCGACGCGCTCAACTTTCCCTACCCGGTCCTCCGCTACTACCTGGATCCCGGGTTCCCCGTCCGCCCGATCGATTCGCCTGCCGCCGCCCGCGCCGCCCTCGCCGAACTCGCCACCGGAAAATTCGACCGGGTCTGGCTGGTACGTTCCACTCACGAGGTCACGGCGGACCGGTCTCTCGATACTCTCGAAGACGCGATGCGCTCAGCGGCCTGGAACCGGCGCCTGCATCCTTACGTGCCGCTGTCATCCGCTCAGCGCGCGCTGCTGCGGCTGCTGGCGCTCACGCCGGCTCGGGTGGCGGCGCCGCTTCCGTTTGCTTACGAAGCCTGGGAGTTCGCCCGCCCGTCGCGCTGACGCGCCGCGTTCAAAGAAGCTCCCGCACGTCCAGCCGCGTCCCCGCGGGACGCACGCCGCGGTTGAGAAACTCGACAAAGGGCACCATCAACAGGAAGCGCGTCCGGACTTCTTCAAACAACTTCGGCGTCGTCGCCAGTGCCGGCTCCAGCGACACATCCAGAATCCAGTCCTTCTTCCGGATCGCATCGGCCGCCGGATGCTCCGCGGCGAACCCCTTGGGCACGCGTGTCAGCTCGTCGCCCTTCAACTCGCCCATCGCCGCCCGCAGCTTCCTGCCGGCCAGAATCTTCTTCATCTCGGCGTGGTTCCCGGCGACGTACTGCCGCACCGCGCGCATTGTCTCCGGTTCCGGCCGGTAGACGCCGCCGGCGATTTCCACTTCCTGAGGCGACACATGAAAGTACAGCATGCCGCCGGTGTGCCCGCTCATCCCCCTCCGTCCGAACACCGCGGCAACGTGCGTTTTATACGGCGTTTTGTCGTGAGAGAAGCGGGTGTCGCGGTAGATCCGGAAGACGGCTTTCTTCGGATCGGTGACGTAGTCCGGGGCCGCGCGCGCCAGCTCGGCGTTCAGCGCGTCGACCAGTTCGAGCATCGGAGCCCGCACGCTCCGCTCGTAAATTTCCTTTCGCGGCTGGAACCACTCGCGCCGGTTGTTGCGCTTCAGCGCCTTCAGAAACTTCAGCCCCGCTTCGGGAAATCCTTCGAATCCAGCGCCCATTCGCTCCTCCCTGTTACCTTGATAATGATGATCGCCCTCTCCGCGACGGTGTCTCGTCTGCGGGCAATACCCAATGTAGCCGTCTTCGAGAACGAGCCGCTGCAACGCCGCACTCGCTTCGCCATCGGCGGCCCGTGCCGCATCTTCGTCGAAGCTGACGGCGTCGATGCCGTGTCCGGCGCCGTCGCCGTCATCCGCTCGAGCGGGGCGCCCTGGGTTACTCTGGGCGGCGGCACCAATCTGATCGTTTCCGACGAGGGATTCGACGGCATCGCGCTTCGGCCCACGGGCTCGGCGATTCGCTCGTCCGCACCGGCGGTTATCGCCGCCGAGGCCGGCGCCAGTCTTCAGGACCTGGTCGATGCCTCGATCAAGCTCGGCTGGAGCGGGCTCCATACGATGACGGGCATCCCCGGTTCTGTCGGCGGGGCCGTGTACGGAAACGCCGGCGCATACGGCCGCTCGGTTGCCGAAAGCCTGGTCGAAGTCGAGTTCTTCGACGGCTCCTCGCTGCGGCGCCTCGACAACGCGGGCTGCCGCTTTCGATATCGCGAAAGCATTTTCAAGCAACAGAAGGACTGGGTCATCCTTTCGGCCTCCTTCCGCCTCCAGCCCGCCTCCGCCGAACCGCTCGGCGCCGAAGCCTCGCGCATTCTCGCGATCCGCAACTCCAAGTACCCGCCCGATATGAAATGCGCCGGCAGCATCTTTAAGAACCTGATCCTGGACGAGCTTCCGGAGCCGGTACGCCGCCAAGTGCCGGCTGAGGTGGTGCGCGAAGGGAAAGTCCCGTCAGCCTATTTCCTCGAACAGGCGGGAGCGAAAGGCATGCGCGCGGGCGGCATCCAGGTGGCCGATTATCACGCCAATCTCATTTACAACACCGGCTGCGGAACCGCCGCCGAACTGCGCAGTCTCATCGCGGATCTCAAAGGCCGCGTCCGCGACCGGTTTGGCCTGGAACTCGAGGAAGAGGTGCAATATATCGGTTTCGAGGGGCCGGTGCGTATTGCGGCAGCCGGACAGCCCCGCCAGAGCGTGTTGTAAACTGAAAAAGTCAGCGTCTTGCGGGCCACCCTAGCTCAGTTGGTAGAGCGGCTGATTCGTAATCAGCAGGTCGCCGGTTCGATCCCGGCGGGTGGCTCCAT
>DAIDHC010000164.1 GCA_027452065.1 Bryobacterales bacterium | reverse complement strand
TGAGCGGCTAGCATAAAGCATTTACCCGTTTTGGGTGAACGCATTCCCAAACCACCGCGTTCACTCAAAAAAATTCGCCCGCTGAAGCTCGGGCACTTGAGTAAGTATATATTCGAATCCCGGGTGATTCAATGTCGAATCCATGAAGAAGAAATAAAAAAATAAGCAAACCGCCGCTATCCCTGGATCGATTCATCCACTGTCGCGCATCCCACGTTGTTACACCGTTACCCGCGCCAATCGCCTACCAAAAATGGAAATTGGTATCTCAAATACGAACGCCGGCTACAGTCGCGCACCCACGGCCAACCGTGTTTGTGCGCGTCTGCGCCGGCGTCGTTCCCGATAAGTCTGGCCCGCCCGCGCGGCAATGCCGCCCGGGGCCCAGCGCCTATCCCTTCTTGGTGTGCACCACTTTCCGCCCTTTCGGGCCCTTTTCAATTGTGCGGTCCACCGTGTGCCCCTTCGGCCCCGTCACCTGCTCCCGCGTCACGCTCCGCCCTTTCGGCCCCGTCTCCGTCACGCGGTCCACGGTGCCTCCGTTTTTCCCGGTCACCGCCTCCCGCGTCACTGTCCCTCCGTTGGGATTTGTCCTCTCGCTCCGCTTCACGGTCCCGCCGTTTTTACCGGTGACCGCCTGTTTCTTCACGGTCCCTCCGTTGGGTCCCGTCTCCGTACTCCCTGCCGCCTGCGCCATCGCCATCGCGCTCCCGCCCAGCAGCAGCGCTGCGGGCATCAGCCATCCGAACATTCTTTTTTTCATGGTTTCCTTCCTCCAGCCAACCTTGGTTGCAAGCGCCGTGCCACGGCCTGTTTCACCACCAGTTCCTGGCGCTTTCGCACAGTATCGCAAACTCGCGCCCTTCCGTACCGGAAAAATCTGCACGCATCGGAAAAAATCGCCCAGCGCCCGCCGCCCGCTTCGCGGGACAATGGCAAAGGAGCCGCCGCCATGCTGGCCCACCTCGCGCTTGCCCTTCTCGCCTCCGCTCCCCCTAATCCCGCGCCCGCCTACCGCCCCGCCGTCTTCTCCGCCCCCCATCACCTCACTCTCCCCTACCGCCTCCACGTTCCCGATCTCCCCGCATCCGGCGCCCGCCTCCCCCTCGTCGTCTGGCTCCACGATATCCTCGGCGTCGGCTCCGACAATCTCCACCAGATCTCCGGCAGCAACGGCTGGGCGGCCGCGCTGTTTGTTTCCCCCGCCACCCGCCGCCGCTATCCCTGCTTCGTTCTCGCCCCCCAATGCCCCCGCGGCCTGCTCTGGTTCAACCCGATCACCCGCGGCCCCTCCCGCGCCCTCCAGTCCGTGCTCCCCCTCATCGCCCAGCTCGAAGCCCGCTACCCCATCGACACCACGCGCATCTATCTCGCCGGTCAGTCCATGGGCGGCTACGCCGTCTGGTCCCTGCTCGAATCCCACCCCGGCGATTTCGCCGCCGCCATCGTCGCCGCCGGCGCCGGCCGCCCCTCCAAAGCCGCTTCTTTCGCCTCCACTCCCGTCTGGATCTTCCACGGCGCCTGGGACATGCTCGTGCCCGTCTTCGAAGCCCGCCGTATGAATCACGCCCTCACCGAGGCCGGCGGCCATCCCCTCTACACCGAGTTCCCCTTCCTCGGCCACGGCAACGCCTGCTGGCGCCGCGTCTTCTCCCAGGAGTTCTTTCTCATCCCCTGGCTCTTCGCCCAGTCCCGCACTCCCGCTCGCGCCGCCGCTCCACCGCCGCCCTCCGGCGCCAACTGACGCCGCTCCCCCTCAGTACTTCGGCACCCTCGGGTCCACCTTGTCGCTCCACGCCAGTATCCCGCCCGTCATGTTCCGCACTTTCGGGAAACCCGCCTGCTTCAACAAATCCACCGCCTTCGCGCTCCGCCCGCCCATCTTGCACTGCGCCACAATCAGATCCGCCGAGTTCAGCTCGTTCACCCGCTTGGGCAGCTCGCCCAGCGGTATCAGCTTCGCCCCGGGAATCCGGCAGATCTGGAATTCGTGCGGCTCCCGCACATCCAGCAGCACAAACGGCGTCCCCGCATCCATCATCGCCTTCACTTCCACCGGGTCGATGTCCCCCATCGGCGCCGGCGCCGCTTCACTCGCATGCGG
Organism: Bryobacterales bacterium; assembly: GCA_027452065.1. Classification (GTDB taxonomy): domain Bacteria; phylum Acidobacteriota; class Terriglobia; order Bryobacterales; family Bryobacteraceae; genus JAJYKC01. The sequence goes on along the minus strand of DAIDHC010000164.1, from coordinate 3,624 downwards.
CACGCCGCAGAACTCCTGGTAATCGATCAGCTCCGTGATCGTCGGATTGTCCCCGCACACCGAGCACTCCGGATTCCTCCGCAGCTTCAGCTCCCGGAACCTCATCGCCAGCGCGTCGTACAGCACCAGCCGCCCAACAAGAGGCTCGCCCACGCCCAGTATCAGCTTCACCGCCTCGGTCGCCTGAATCAGCCCGATCGTCCCCGGCAAAATCCCCAGCACCCCGCCCTCGGCGCAGCTCGGCACCAGCCCCGGAGGCGGCGGCTCCGGATACAGACACCGGTAGCATGGCCCGCCTTCATACGCGAATACCGTCGCCTGCCCTTCGAACCGGAAAATCGACCCGTACACGTTCGGCTTTCCCAGGAGCACGCAGGCGTCGTTCACCAGGTACCGCGTCGGAAAGTTGTCCGTGCCGTCGATAACGATGTCGTAGTCTTTCAAAATCTGAAGCGCGTTCTCGCTCGTCAGCGCCGCTTCGTGCCGGTCGATCTGGATGTGCGGGTTGATGTCCGCCATCCGGTCCGCCGCCGAGTCCAGCTTCTTCCTCCCCACGTCCTTGGTGCCGTGAATCACCTGCCGCTGCAGGTTCGTAAAATCGACAACGTCGAAATCCACCAGCCCGATCCGCCCCACGCCCGCCGCCGCCAGATACAGCCCCAGCGGCGCCCCCAGCCCTCCGGTGCCGATCAGCGCCACCTTGGCCTGCTTCAGCTTGAGCTGCCCCTCCATGCCAACCTCCGGCATGATCAGGTGCCGGCTGTAGCGCAGGATCTCTTCCTTGTCCAGCGCCACCGCAACCGCCGCCGACCCTCCCGCGATGCTCGGCACAATCGAGATCGTGTCCCCCGCCGCCACCGCCGTCGCGTCTTTGTCCAGGTACCGGATGTCCTCGTCGTTCACATACACGTTGACAAAGCTCCGCAGCTTCCCTTCCTCGCTGAACAGTTGCCGCTTCAGGTCCGGATGCCGGCTCGCCAGCTCCTGCAACAACTCGCCGACCGTTCCTCCGGTCACCTCCACGCTGTCCTGCTTGCCGGCAAACTGCCGCAGCGCCGTGGGAATCAAAATCTTAGGCATACTCCAATTCTTCTTTCTCCGCCGCCGTCTGTTCCGGATTCGGCAGAAAACTGTTCGCATGATCGAACTTCCCGCCCTGGATCGACAGCACAACGAACGAATACCACGGGCAGGAGTTCTTCAAATCGGTCTCCGAAAAATACGCGCCGCAGTCCGGATGCGAGTGGAAAATTCCAATCAGGTCCATCCCCTGCCGCCGCGCTTCGCGGTCCGCCGCCAGCAGGTCTTCCGGCCTCAGCTCATACCGCTCGCCCTGCTCGCCCGCATAGGCGTTCTCTAAAGGTACCGCGATTTTCACTTCCTTGGCCTCGCCCGATGCCTCCCCCAGCATCGCCCCGCAGCACTCGTTGGGGTAGGCCCGCTCGGCGTGCGCCACCATCACCTTCCACGCCTCGGCTTCAATCCGGATCATTCCAAAACGGCTCGCTCAAGTATTTTTCCGCTCCATCGCACAGCACCGTCACAATCACGCCCTCGCGCCCCTCCGCCGCCAGCCGCTCCCCCACCACCCGCGCCGCCACCAGGTTCGCTCCCGACGATATCCCCGTCAGCAGCCCCTCCTCGCGCCCCAGCCTCCGCGCCATCCGGTAAGCGTCTTCCGTCTCGATCCAGATGTTGTCGTCCGCCAGCGCCGCATCGTAGATCCCCGGCACAATCGCCGTCGGCATGTGCTTCAATCCTTCCAGCCCATGAAAGCCCGACGCCGGCTGCGCCGACACGCACCGCACACCATCCACTTCCTGCTTCAGCCGCCGCGACACTCCCATGAACGTCCCGCTCGTCCCCATGCAGGCCACAAAATGCGTCACCCTCCCCCCCGTCTGCTCCACGATCTCCACCCCCGTCGTCTCGTAGTGCGCCCGCCAGTTCGCCGGATTGTTGTACTGGTCCGGGTAAAAATAAATCTCCGGCGACTCCTCATACACCTCCCGGCACTTCCGGATCGCTCCATCCGACCCCTCCGCCGCATCCGTCAATATCGTCTCCGCCCCATACGCCCGCAGCATCTGTTTCCGCTCCCGCGATGCGTTCCGCGGCAGGCACAGCCGCACCTTGTACCCCTTCGCCGCCCCGATCATCGCGTACGCCAGCCCCGTGTTCCCGCTCGTCGCATCGAGAATGATTTTATCCCGCGTCAGTTTCCCGCTGCGCTCTCCGTCCAGAATCATGTTCAACCCCGCCCGGTCCTTCACCGACCCTCCGGGATTGAAAAACTCCGCCTTGGCGTAGATCTCCACGCCCCGCAAATCCGCATCCACCTTCGCCAGCCGCAGCAGCGGCGTATTCCCGATCTGGCCGAGAAGAGTGTCCGAGCCCGAACGCGGAAGCGTCGGCGCAGGCATGACGGCAGGCATGGGCGTGTCTACTACTATTGTACGAGATACACGGTAATCCCTGTCAACAATGTCGGATTGCCCGTTTCCCGCCTATTCGCTTGGATGCCCGCCAGTTACGCCACGTCGCGAAAATCGCTAGCGGCTCAGTACGAGTCGCAAGCCAGGGCTGCGGAACACCAGCCGGCTCATCGGTGAGGACCGCGCCGCGCGGAATCGGGCTCTATTCTCCTGGGATCGCGGCGGAAACGAGTGCCACGAAATCGGGCGCGGTAGCCTTCAGAACATCCAGGAGTTGACGCAATCCACGGCCGCGGTCTGCCGCCTGTTGCCTCAGTTTCGTTGTCACCCAAGCTTGCTCCTGGCGGCAGATCTCGATCGGGAGGGACTGAGGGTCGAGCGCGCGGACGCCCCACATCGCCAGGTGCTCCGGCCGAAAGTGGCGCGGGTTGAGGGTCAGGATCATCGCTGCCCCGCCGTGGAGCGCCGCGGCTGCCACGTGGCGGTCTTTTCATCATTCGTCATCCAATGGCTCCCGCCCCAACCCGCAGCGCCGTTGAGCGGTTACCCGGCGAACTCCTCCGGCCCGGGATTTCGCCACAACTCGGCGCTTCCTTGCTACCGGCAGTCTACTCGACCGGCGGATTCGGGTTCTCATTCGCCTCATTTCCATGGCGGTGGTGAAGAGCACGCGCTGATTCCCCCCGCAGGTTTTCCAGCCGGCGATCCCAGCCAAAAATGTTTTGCCCACGCCCGGATATCCGATGAACACGCGTGAAGAACACGTTGGCAAAAGGGCGCCGGCAGGTCCGGATCAATGCGGCTCCTCCGAACCCGGCAAGAGGATTCGCGTCTGAGGACAACAGATCGAGGCGAAAGCCGCCCCCGTCCGGTCACGGGCGCTATGATAAACAAGCCCTGAGACTAATTTTGAACAGATGAAGCCAAATTTTTCCGGACGACCTGTCGAATTCCGGCCCCGTCGTTCGTCGTTACAGCGAAGGCAGGGCGCCACTAGCCTGCCTGAAGCCCATTTCAGGAGAATACAATGCCGCAATTTTTGGTTGCTGGTTACCTGCCCGACGACTTCGATCCGTCTCAAATGAGCGAAGCGACGGTCCACGAGATCCACGCGCTCAACAAAGAGATGATTGCCGCCGGCGTCAGGAAATTCGCTTGCGGCCTTGGGCCCGCGAAGTCGCTGCGAGCG
>DAIDHC010000163.1 GCA_027452065.1 Bryobacterales bacterium | reverse complement strand
CGGTCCAGAGGCGAAAGCCGGCCGGATCGGCGGCGAGCGCGGGGAGAGCCAGCGCCGCCAGGGTGAGGAGAGGAAGCAGATGTTTCATCACCGTCACTGTATGACATGCAGGGCAGGCTGCGTCAAACGAAGCGGGGCAGGGTGAGTGGCGCGGCGCGGGCTGGGCGGGATCAAAGAGCGGCGCGGGAGTGTGGCTTGGGGTCGGGTGAGTTAACGGCATCGGTTGAGGAGGCGACGCGCGGCGGGAACGCGAGCCGGCCGTTTAGGGTGGTGGGCCGCGCGTTGGGGAGGCGGCGGCCCGAGGAGAGTTCAGTGGAGCCGGAAAACGTTGAGGCGGTTGCCGGCCGGGTCGAGAGTTTCGATGGCGTCGCCCCAGCCCATCTTCTGCGGGTTGCCGCGGCTCCCGAGTTTGGCCTGAACGGCGGCGAGGTCGGCGACTTCAAGGCCGAGTTCGATGCGCGCCTGCCCGGTTGCGGGTTCGGCCTCCGGGGCGTGCTGCAGAATGAGCATGCAGTTCGCGGTCCGCAGCAGGACGAAGGATGGGCGATTCGATCGCTCTTCGTCCGCGGTGAGGCCGAGGATTCCGGTGTAGAAACGCTCGGCTGCTTCGATGTCGGGAACTTCCAGATTGATGCTTCCCAAACGGGTCATAAACTACCTCCAGAGAGAGCTTAATCATCCGGGGGCGGTTCGATCTTGGAAAAATGCGACGGGTGAGAGGAGGAGGGGGAATGGGAGGACGGTTCCGGGGTCAGAGTGCGGCGGAAGCGGCCGGGCGGTTGTTTGGCGAAGGAGTTGAATTCGTTGCTGAAATGGGCCTGGTCGGCATATCCGAGTTCGAGGGCGAGTTCGGCGAGCGAGATGCCGGGCTTTTGGAGCAGGCGGGACCAGCTTTCGGCGAAGCGGACGAGGCGGGCGAGGGATTTCGGCGAGAGCCCGAGATCGAGTGCGAAGCGGCGCTGCAACTGGCGGGATGAGGTCGCCTGCGAGCGGGCCAATGCGGCGACGGTGACGTTGCCGGCGGCCGAGTAGAGCGTCCGGATCGAGGCGGCGAGTTCGGAGGAGGCGGGCGGATGGCGGAGGAGCCACTGCTGGACGATGGCGACGGCTTCGGGGAAGCGGGCTTCGGGAAGCAGTGGTTGGACGCGCGCGCCGAGAGAGCGCAGGGCCGGGCCGGTCCAGCCGCCGATGCCGGAGGGAAGCATGCGGGCTCCGAAGATGCGGACCGGGCCATCGGTGCGGACGCGAATGATGCTCGTCTGGAGGCCGAGGACGGAGGCCGTCGGGAAAGGCCTGGCGGAGCCGTCGGGTGCGATGAGGAAGCAGTTGCCGGGCGTGAAGAGAAGCTCGACGCGGCCGTCGGGCCAGACTTCCTGGATGTCGGGCGAGGGCGGATCGTCGATGCTCCAGAAGCACTGGACGTCCGCACGGAGGTCCGCATGGGGCTGGTACTCGCGATAGCCCATGGTCCAGGCTACCGCGGCGAACGGCGGGCGCGCCGGGGCGTTGCGGCAAAGAGCGCGCCGCGGGCAGGCGGGAGGTCCGGAGCGGGAGCGGGCGCGGGGAAGGGGCTGCCGGAAGAAATACCTTGACCTTCGACCTATGAGCGGGTATCGTTATGGGTAGAAGGTTGAGGCATTGAAACCAAATTCACGATTTCCGATTCCGCAGGGGACGCTCGACATGTTCATCCTGCAGATTGTTTCGCTCGAAGCGGCGCACGGCTACGGGATTGCGCAGAGGCTGGAGCAGATCTCACGGTCTGTTGTGCAGGTGAACCAGGGGTCGCTGTATCCGGCGCTGCACAGGCTGGAGCAGAAGGGGTGGCTGAAGGCGAAGTGGAGGGAATCGGAGACGGGGCGGGAGGCGAAGTTTTACGAACTGACAGCGGCGGGGAAGAAGCAGTTGGCGGCGGAGAAGGACAGTTGGGCGAAGCTGGCGGGGGCGGTGCGGTTGATCTTCGGGGAGGGCGAGCCATGATGAGGCGGGCGTGGAACTGGGCGCGGGCGCGGAGGCGGAAGCTGGAATCGGACCTGGAGCGGGAGCTGCGGTATCACGTCGAGCGGAGAATGCAGGACTTTGAGCGCGAGGGGCTGAACGCGGGCGAGGCGCGTCGGAGGGCACTGGCCGAAATTGGGGGCGTGGAGCAGGTGCGGGAGGAAGTGCGGGACGAGTGGCTGGCGCGGTGGGCGAGGGATTTCGCCTACGACCTGCGGTACGCGGCGCGGTCGCTTGCGCGGACGCCGGCGTTCACGCTGACGGCTGTTGCGTCGCTGGCGCTGGGGATCGGGTCGGCGGCGGCGATTTATTCGATGGTGGACCAGGTTTTGCTGCACGCGCTGCCGGTGCGGGATCCGCAGCGGCTGGTGCTGGTGGACTGGGATGGAGAGCAGGTGGCGAGCGGGTTCGGGAGCTGGGACTTGATGTCGTACCCGATCTGCCGGGAGATGGACAAGCAGAAACAATTCTTCGACGGCGTGTTTTGCCGGGCGCTGACACGCGTGAATTTTTCCTCGGGCGGGGAGTTCGAGCCGGAGGTGATCGAGGTGGTTTCGGGGAATTATTTCGGAGTGCTGGGGGTGGGCGCGGCGGCCGGGCGGGTGCTGGCCGAAAGCGACGACGGAGCGCCGGGCGCGAGTCCGGTGGCGGTGATTTCCTACGACTACTGGAAGCTGCGGATGGGGGGAGCGAGGGACATCGCGGGGCGGAAGATCTGGATCAACCGTCAGCCGTTCACGGTTGTTGGCGTGGCGGCGGAGGGGTTCCGTGGCGTGGACGTGGGCGAAGTTCCGGTGGCGTGGACGCCGGCGGCGATGTCGGCGGAGGCGATACCGGGCTTCACGGAATATCTGAGCCCGCGGCAGAGATGGATGCAGGTGCTGGGGCGATTGGCGGACGGGATGACGCGGGAGCGGGCGCAGGTGGGGCTGGGGCCGTGGTTCCGGGCGATGCTGGACGAGGACATGAAGCGGGCGGATTTTCCGAAAGTGTCGGCGGAGACGCGGCGGGAGTATCTGGCGTCGAAGCTGGTGTTGAAAGGGGCGGCGCAGGGGCACTCGTCGCTGCGGCGAAGGCTGGTGAAGCCGTTGTGGGTGCTGATGGCGGCGACGGGGGTGCTGCTGGGGCTGGCATGTTTGAACGTATCGGGGTTGTTTTTGGCGCGGGGCTCGGCGCGGGAGCGGGAGATGGGGACGAGGCTGGCGCTGGGAGCGTCGCGGGGGCGGCTGGGGCGGGGGTGCCTGGCCGACAGTTTGCTGATTGGGGCGGCGGGAGGGCTGCTGGGGACGGCTGCGGCGCCGGTGGCGCTGCGAGGCCTGATTGCGCTGCTGGCGGACGGGCAGAAAGGGACGGCGCTGAACGCCGCGATTGACGGACGGCTGCTGGGGTTCGCGGTGGCGGCGAGCGTGGCGGCGGGGATTGTGAGCGGGCTTGCGCCGGCGTGGGCGAGCGGGCGGCGGGGGGTGACGGAGGCGCTGCGGGAGCGGGGCGGCACGGCGGGCGGGGCGCGGCTGCGGAGGGCGATCGTCACCGGGCAGATGGCGCTGACGCTGGTGCTGGTGGCGGAGGCGGCGCTGTTTGCGCGGACGCTCGAGCGGCTGATGACCAAAGGGCCGGGATTTGCGACGGCGGGCATGGTGACGTTTCGCGTCGAGCCGACGCGGGGCGGATACACGGCCGGGCAAACGCGGCGGCTGATGGAGCGGCTGGAAGAGGCGGTGAGGCGGTCGCCGGTGACGGTCTCGGTGGGAGTGGAGGGGGTTCCGCTGCTGACGGGCGGGAGTTGGAACGACCCGATGACGATTCAGACCGACAGGCGATTCGAGACCGACCGGGACATGAACCTGAACGCGGTGACGCCGGAGTTTTTCCCGACGATGGGGATACGGATTGTGGCGGGGAGGAATTTCGACGAGCGGGACGAAGCCAAAGCAGAAGACGCGGGGGCGCTGGTGGCGATTGTGAACGAGGCGTTTGTGAAGAGGTACATGGGCGGGAGGAGTCCGCTGGGAGCGAGGATTGGCGAGGGGACCGGGCCGGACAAGAAGGCGGAGATCGAGATCGTTGGGGTGATGAGCGACTTCAGCTACCGGGGGATTCGCGAGGAGAGCGAAATGGCGGTGTTCCCGTTCCGGGCCAACGGCGGGGCGGGCGGGACGTTTTACGTGAAGGTGCGCGGGGCGGGACCGGCGGCGATGGCGGCGCTGCGGGATGCGGTGCGGCGGATCGCGCCGGAGCTTCCGATGCTGGACTTCCGGACGGTGGACGAGCAGGTGGACCGGAGTCTGACGACGGAGCGGGCGCTGGCGTCGCTGGCGGAGAGTTTCAGCGGAGCGGCGCTGGCGTTGTCGCTGGTTGGGCTCTACGGGGTGATGTCGTTTGTGGTGGCGCGGCGGAGGAAGGAGATCGGGATCCGGATGGCGCTGGGGGCGCGGCGGGGCTCGGCGGTGTGGCTGGTAATGAAGGATGCGCTGGCGATGATTGTGCCGGGGGCGGCGGCGGGACTGGCGGCGGTGTGGGGGATGGGGAGGCTGGTGGAGGCGGTGTTGTACGGAGTGACGCCGATGGATGCCGGGGCGCTGGGCGCGGCGATCGGGCTGCTGGCGCTGGCGGGCCTGGGGGCGGCGGCGATACCGGCGCGGCGGGCGTCGGGGGTGGATCCGGCCGAGGCGCTGCGGGCCGAGTAAGAGCGGCGCGGGAGGTGCGAGGCGATTGCGGGGATGGACCGCTCGATCGCGCCGAGTGGATTCAGGGCGGCGGCGGGCGTGCCGGCGGCGACGGGGATATACGGCGTTGCCGGATACGCGGTGAGCCGGAGGCGGCGCTGGTGGGAGTCAGGGCGGCGGCCGGATTCGCGGCCGGCGCCGCGATTCGATCGGGGCGAGACGCTGCGGCGGGACCAACAGGATGCTGAAAAACGCGTTCAAAGCCGCAGACGAACGCCGGTCAACGCCGATAAATCCTTGTGTTCGATCTGCGTTCAACGGCGTTTATCGGCGGCTAACTCCTTTTTCGGGACCCTGTTAAGGCGGGCGCAGCGGGGCGGAGTTGGCGCCGGGCGGCGGGTGTGGTGTATTTTTACGGGGTGCAGAGCGAAAGGAGGGGTTGAAGATGGCGCGGATCGTGTTTCGCGGCGCGAGGGTGTTTGACGGGGAATCGGAGAGGTTGCGCGAGGGGGCCGACGTTGTTGTCGAGGGCGGGGCGATCGCGTTTGTGGGGGAACGGGCGGAAGGGCGGGAGGGGGACGAGGTTGTCGACTGCGGCGGGCGGGTGCTGATGCCGGGGCTGATCGACGCGCACGTCCACGTTTACGCCGCGGGGTTGAACCTGGTCCGTCTGGTGCAATCGCCGGCGACGTATCTGGCGCACTTCGCGGCGAAGTTTCTGCGCGCTTGCCTGGACCGCGGCTTCACTACCGTTCGCGACGTGGGCGGCGCCGATGTCGGGTTGGCCTGCGCCATCCGGGACGGGCTGCTGGACGGAGTGCCGAGGCTGTTCTACGGCGGCCGCGTGATCTCGCAGACCGGAGGACACGGCGATTTCCGCCCCGGCGATCACGCCCTCGACGCGCTGCCCTGCTGCGGCTGCTCGTTTCATGGGGACCAGCTTGCGGTGATCGCCGACGGCGCCGACGCGGTCCGCCGGGCGGTGCGGGAGGAGTTGCGGCGCGGGGCGTCGCACATCAAGATCATGGCCTCCGGAGGGGTTGCCTCGCCCACCGATCCGCTGGACCGCTGCCAGTATTCCGACGAGGAGATTCGCGCCGCGGTGGAGGAAGCCGGGCGCGCCGGGTCCTACGTGGCCGCCCACTGCCATCCCACCGAAGCGGTCCGGCGCGCGGCGGCGCTGGGCGTGCGGTCGATCGAGCACGCCACGCTGATCGACCGGCCAACGGCGGAGTTTGTCGCCGAACGCGGCGCATTCACCGTCCCGACGATGGCGGTGATCATGGGCCTGATGGAGGAAGGCGGCAAGCTCGGCCTGCCGGCGGTGAGCATGGAGAAGCTGCGCCGGGTGGCCGATGCCGCGCTGGCGAGCCTGGAGATCATGAAGCGCGCCGGCGTGAAAATGGGCCTCGGCAGCGATCTTCTCGGCAGTCTCCACGTGCGCCAAGGCTCCGAGTTCACGCTGCGGGCGCAGGTGCTTCCCGCGATCGACATTCTTCGCTCGGCCTGCTCGGTGAATGCGGAAATCATGGGTCAAACAGGCCGTCTGGGCTCGATCCGCACGGGCGCGGCGGCGGACCTGCTGGTGGTGGACGGCAACCCGCTCGAGGACATCGCGCTGCTGGCGGCCGGCGGCGAACGGCTGGCGGTGATCATGCACGACGGACGGTTTCACAAGCGCACGATCTGACGGCGCGCCGCGGCTAAAACTTCGTCAGCTCGCTGAGCGGAAAATCGCGGACCTTCATGGCCGGCGCCACCATGTCGAAGGTCTCCTCGCCCGTGGCGCGCGCGGCGTGCGAGAGCGCTTCGACGTTCTTCAACAATTCGATGATGCTGTGGTTGAAGCGGAAGTTCTTCAACCCGCCGGCCATCTCGCCGCCCTCGATGAGAAACGTCCCGTCGCGGGTCATGCCGGTCATGATGGTTTCGTAGGGGTCCACTTCGCGGATATACCAGACGCGGGTGACGAGCACTCCGCGCGCGGTGGAGCGGATCATCTCCTCGATCGAGGCGCCGCCGCCGGCGATCACCACGTTGGCCGGCATCTCGCCGGTTTCGTTCGGCAGCGGCAGGCCGTGCCCGGTCGCCGTCTTGCCCTCGGCCCGCGCGCGGGCTCGGCTATAGGGAACTTCGAGCGGCGTTCCGGCGCGCACCAGCGTGAGCGGCCGCCGCGCCATGCCTTCGCCGTCGAACGGGGCGCCGGACTGCAGCGGATGCGAGGCGTCGTCGGTGATGGCGATGTTGGTTCCGAACAGCGCCTGCCCCAGACGGTCGTTGAGAAAGCTGCGGGTGTCGGCGACCGAGGTGGCGCTGAAGCCGGGCACGATCTGGCCCACCAGGTCGAGCACCGCGGCGGGCTCCAGAATCACCGTGAACCGGCCGGGCGCGATCTCCCGCGGCCCCGCCGAGAGCCGCGCCTTTTCGGCCGCCCGCCGCGCCAGCGCCGCGGTGCCGATGGCGCCGGCCGAGGTTTCCGAAGTCTTGGCCCAGCCGGAGCTGTCGGCGGCCATGGCGGTGATCGAAAACACGGCCTTGGTCTCGGAGTGGAACGCCTCGACGCCTTCGGAATTCAGCACCGCTTCAAACGACTCGCCGGTGGAATAAATCCCCGCCGCCACCTGCCCGGCGGCGCGAACGATGCCGATGGCTTCGGCCACGGCTTCGGCCCGCGCGGCGGGTCCGGTTTCCGCCGTGGCCGCGTCGTAGCGAGCTACGGCCGGCGGCGTTCCGGCCTCGGCGGGAGTGAGCAAGGGGCACATCTCCTTGTCCGGCGCCGAGGCGCGCGCCAGCGCCACCGCTTCCTCCGTCACTCTCCGGACGGCCTCTTCGGTGAGCGAATTGGTTGCCGCCCGCGCCGTCCGCTGGCCTACCACGGCGCGCACCGAAAGATACTGCTCGCGCTCGGCGACGTTTTGGTGAATCCCGTTGTTGGCGAACCGCGTCAGCGCTTCCCTGCCCCCGCCGATCAGGATCTCGACGCCATCGGCCCCGGCCTTGCGCCCCCACCGCGCCGCCTGCTCCATCACCCGGCGGCACTGCTCGACGGTGACCAGGGCGCTCACTTTGCATACCCCGCGCCGATTTTGATTTTCGCGAACCGAGCCGGGCTTGCTCCGTGCCCGGTGCCGATCACCTGCTCGGGCTGCCCTTTGCCGCAGTTCGGCACGCCCCACAGCGTCCAGTGCTCGCGTCCGGCGATCGCCTGGCAGGAGTTCCAGAACTCGGTGGTGATGCCGGAATATGTCGGGTTCTTGAGCATGCGTTTGCGCTTTCCGTCCTCGATCTCCCAGCCGGCTTCGCAGCCGAACTGGAACTGGTAGCGCTTGTCGTCGATGGACCAGCTCCGGTTGGTCTCCATGTAGATGGCCCGCTTCACTCCGCCGAACACCTCTTCGATCGACTGAGCGCCGGCGAGCAGGCTCACGTTGGTCATCCGAATGAGCGGCAGGCGCGACCACGACGTGGCGCGCATGGTTCCGTTCGAGCGCTGCTGTCCGATGGCCGCCGCCGTTTCGCGCGAGGTCATGTAGCCGGTGAACCGCCCCTCGCGGATGACGTCGATCCGCTGCGCCTCCACGCCCTCGTCGTCAAAGGCGAACGTGCCCAGCCCCGGCCCGTGCTCCAGACGCGCGTCGCACACCGCGTTCACGATGGGCGAGCCGTATTGCAGCCGCCCCAGTTGATCGAGCGTCAGAAAGCTCATCCCGGCGTAATTGGCCTCCGAGCCCAGCACGCGGTCGAGCTCGATCGGATGGCCAATGGACTCGTGGATCTGCAGCGCCAGTTGGCTGGAATCGAGAATCAGGTCGAACTCGCCTTCCGGGCAGGAGCCGGCCGAGTGGAGCGCCACGGCCTCGGAGGCAACGCGGGGCGCATGCCCCGGCAGGTCGAGCTCCTCCACCAGCTCCCAGCCTTTGAGCTGGTGTTGGCCGCCGAAGGAGTTCGGATAGGAGCGTTTTTGAATGTCGCCGTCGCGGAAGCTGTAGGCCTCAAAGCCGGCGCCGGTGAAGGTGCGCGTCTGGTCGATGAGGCTGCCGGCCGAGGAAGCGAAAATCTGCCGCTCGCGCCGCATACTGAGCGAGCCTTCGGCCAGGGTGACGCCGGGCTCGCGGCGCAGCGTCTCGTCCACCGCCAGAAGCAGGCCGAGCTGTGCCTCGACGCTGAGCGAGAACGGATCGATGCGGCAGGGCGAAACCCATTCGGCGCGCCAGGCGCTTTCCGGCGCCAGCACCACTTCGCCGGCCCGCGCCCTTCCGCTCGCCTCCGCGATGGCGACCGCCTCGGCCGCGGCGCGCCGCACGCCTTCGGCGCTGAGGTCGTCGGTGGCCGAAAATCCCCAGCAGCCGCCGGCCAGGACGCGGATACCGACGCCGAGGGTCTCCGAAGTTGAGACCTGCGAAGCGCGGCCGTTCTTGGTGGCGAGCGAGCGCTCGCGCGCCTCGACAACGCGGGCATCGGCATATGTGACGCCGGAGGCGCCCGAGGCCGCATCGAGCGCGTTCAGCACAATCTCCTTCATGCCTGCCGCCCTCCTTCGGGAATCGGTCGCGCACAACGCAGCCGAGCGCGGTCTTCTTCCGGGTCGATGGAGCGCGCCCCGCGCTGTGGGCTTTCCGGAAACAATCGCGCACAACGCAGCGGGGCGCGATCCCTTCCCGGGCCGGTGGAGCGCGCTCCGCGCTGTGCGCGTTCAAGAACCAATCGCGCACAACGCAGCGGGGCGCGATCCCTTACCGGGCCGGTGGAGCGCGCTCCGCGCTGTGCGCTCAAAACGCCCAGCGCCACAGGTTCACCCCGGCCGTGAAGCCGGCTCCCACGGCGGCGAACAGCACGATGTCGCCCTTCTTGAGCTTCCCGGCCGCCAGAGCGTCGCGCGTGGCGAGCGGAATGGTGGCCGCCGTGGTGTTGCCGAAGCGGTCGATGTTGATGATCACCCGGTCGCAGGGCAGGCCGAGCCGCTCAGCCGCCGCGGTGATGATCCGACGGTTGGCCTGGTGCGGCACCATCAGCGCCACATCGGCCGCGCTGAGCCCGTTCTCTTCGATCGCGTCCCGGCACAGCTCATACATCTTGCGGACGGCGTATTTGAACACCTGCTGGCCGTCCTGCTTGACGTAGTGCAGCCTCTGGTCGACCGTTTCGTGCGTTGCGGGCATGCGGCTGCCGCCGGCGGGCATTTTCAGATAATCGCCGCCCGAGCCGTCAATCTCGTTCTTGAATCCGATGAAGCCCTCTCCGGCCTCGCCGCGCTCCACCAGCATGGCGCCGGCGCCGTCGCCGAACAGGATGCAGGTGGCGCGGTCGGTGTAATCGATGATGCGCGACATGGTGTCGGCGCCGATCACCATCACCTTGCGGTGCGTGCCGGCCATCACCAGATGCGCCGCCGTCGTCAAACCGTAAACGAAGCCCGAGCAGGCGGCGACGATGTCGAAGCCCCAGGCCCCGCGCGCGCCCAAGCGGTCCTGAACCAGGCAGGCCGTGGCCGGAAAGAACATGTCCGGCGTCACCGTACAGACCAGAATCGCGTCCAGTTCCGTGGCATCGATGCCGCGCAGCTTCAACGCCTCGCGAGCCGCCTCGAACGCCAGATCCGATGTCGCCTCTCCCGGCGCCGCGATCCTCCGCTCCACAATACCGGTCCGCTCGACGATCCAGTTGTGGTTGGTCTCCACCATCTTTTCCAGGTCGGCGTTCGACAGCACGCGTGCCGGACTGTAGCAGCCCACCGCGCTGATCTTGGCTGTATACAAGCACCCTCCAGTCGGTTCTCATTTGCGGCGCAGGCGGCGTTTCCCGGCGCGTTTCGCCGCGTCCGGTTCCGCACCTTATGCCGGAATTGTCCAGGATACCTGATTGCCCGCCCTCGAGGCGCTTCGAGCCACCCTCTGGTCTGGATCGGAGGTGTGGCGACGGTGGCGCGGTGCCGGGGCGCGGCGTTAGGGCGCGGTACCGGCGCGGACTGCCGGAGGTCAGGCGTCGAGGCGCGCTGTGGGGGCGGCGTCAGCGGTGCGGCGTCGGGGAACGATGCCGGCGGCGCGGTGCCGGAGGTGTGGCGTCGGGGCGCGGTGCCGGAGGTGCGGTGTCGGAGGTGTGGCGTCGAAGCGCGGCGACGGAGGCGCGGTCGACGAAGCCCGGCGCCTCAGCTATCCTGAAGAGCGATGTCGCTGGAGAGCGCCGTTCTCATCGAGACGCCCGAGCAGATCTTCCTTCGCGTCTACCGCCAGATCCGGCCGCACGCCAAGCCGCCGCGCATCACCATCGGCTTCCGCAAGTTCGCCAACGCCAACAGCTTCATCCGCCTGGAAGAGGGCCATCTGGAAACGCGCATCACCGATGTACTCGACGGCGCCCCGGCATACGTGATCGAGGCGCTGGCCCACATCCTGATTTCGAAGCTCGCCCGCCGCCCTCCGGAGCGCGTCTACCAGGAGCGTTATCGGCGCTATTTGAATCGCAAGGAGATGCGCCGCAGTCTCATGCTGCTGCGCCAGAGCCGCGGCCGCAAGCAACTGCGGGACCCGCGGGGACACCAATTCGACCTCGACGCTCTGTTCGAGGAGTTGAATTTCCGTTTCTTTTACGGCCTGATGGCGCGCCCCACTCTGGGATGGAGCCTGCGCCCGTCGCGCACCACGCTTGGCCACTACGATCCGTCACACAACGCGATCGTGCTGAGCAGTTGGCTGGACCGGCCGGAAGTGCCGGCGCTGGCGGTGGAGTATGTCCTGTTCCACGAGATGCTGCATCTTCGCTATCCGGTGGAGCACCGCGGGCTGCGCCGGTGCGTGCACACGGCGGAGTTCAAGGAAGCCGAGAAGCAGTTTCCGGAATGGAAAGAGGCGCGGCGGCTGTTGAAGAAGCTGTAAGGAACAGAGGTGTTGGGAGAAAAGCGGAAGGACCGGCGGAGAAGGGGGGCTTCGCTGCCGGTCCGGGAAGAAACTGAGAGATACAGTTAACGGGCGGCACGCCAACAGGCGTACACGCCAGACGCAGGGGAGGGCCGGCGATCAGGCTGCGAACAGCGATTCGGGCGTCAGGTCGTGGACCTGGCTATACATGCCGCGCAAGGAACCGAGGAGTTCGTCGACTCCCTGGACGCGGATACCGAGGGGCGCCAGCGCCAACTGCATTTCCACCGCAAGGACACCGCGGTAGAAGATCATCCGCTGCTGCCAGACCTGGGCCGCGAGCTCGGTCTGGTCTTCCTGGCTATGCACGATCATTACATTGGCGAGCGTTACGAGGCGGTGAAAATCGGAACGCAAATGCCTCAAATAGTCCCGGAAAATCCGCTTCCGTTCGGCCGCCAGCCGCCGGCTGATGGCCGGCTGAAATCCCCGCTGCGCCGCCAGGAAAGCGTAATCGCTTTCCCGCTGCAATCGCTCCATCGGAGCGTATTTTTCCACCGTGAAGTCGTCCAGCCATTCGAGCGATGCCTGCTGGGCGCCTGTCGGCCGCACCAGCCGCATGATCATCCACCCGAATGCCGCACCCAAGGCGAGTACCACAAAAAAGAGTGCTGCCACAATCGTCATCTGCGTCTCCACACTGCTTCTCTCTCTTCAGCAGATTAAACGAGTTCTATGCGTAATGCAAGGGTTTCTAAGGTGATCTAAGGGAGAAAAGTTGCGACCGGAAGGATTCGAAACAAATCGTTACAAAACAATCACTTCTTGGCGACGCGAAGCAAGCTTGCGTTGATCGCTTCCAACTGCTCCCGCACTCTGGCTTCGTCTTCTCTTCGCCAATTGAAGCCGAATTGTACCGTTTGTAACTCACCGGCCGGGGTGAGTTTCCAGGTCCAAAGTACCAGGCAGGCTAGCGAGACTCCGTCGAGGACCACGCTGATCGTGATCACCCAGTGGAAGCCGCTGGTCGTAAGGAGAAAGAAGCCGGCCGCTTTGGCAAGAAAGAACACGGCATAGCCGACGGTGTAGAAAATGATATTGCGCCGCAGGGGAACGGGAAAGTAGGTCAAAAACGCGGTAATGAGGAGGACGAAGAAAAGCAGGCTGGTGGTGATGGCGCGGTCGAAGACGTAGAAGCCCTGAAACAGCGTTCGCGAAACCTGTTCGAAGCTCATCAGGGCAACCGAAAAGGCAATGGCGGCGAGCAGAGCGTAGCGGATGAACTTATGGGCGGTGCGGCTGATGCCGGGAAGGTCTTTGAAGACCAGGGAATACAGATCAAGAATGACCAGAGTGGTGAGGATCATTCTCAGGCCCTCGAAACCCATGAAGGCGCGAAAATAGAGGTTCGTGTTGTAAGGAATCAGCGCCGGAACGAGCACTTCGCTGCCGTTCCCCACGATATACAACGCGAACAGCCAGTACCGGCCCATCAATCCACCTACAGCGAGGCGGACCACCAGCGCGATCGAGACCGCAAACTCGGCCCAAGAAAGCGCGACATCCAGATCCAGAGCCCCAAACATGCCCGTCGGAAAGACAATGTTACCACTTTACCGGGGAATGGTAAATTGTCCCGCCAGCCTGGAAGTGAAGCGGATGAAAGCCTTACTTCGTGTTGGAGGCAACGTGGGCGGAGGCCTTTCCGCAGGGGTAGCAACTGGGCAGCGGAATGACGGCGGTCGAGGCTTTCTTGGCGGCGATCCTGCCGCAGGGGTAGCAGGAGGGCAGCGGGATGCGGGCGCTAGCCACGGTGATGAACTGGGCGGCCACGAAGGCGGTGAGGGAGATTTTTTTCAGCATGGTGTTGTCTCGATGAGGATCTCAGGATGCGTCGTGGCGCCTACTTCACGTGGGCGGAGGCTTTTCCGCAGGGGTAGCAGCTGGGCAGCGGAATGACGGCGGTCGGGGCTTTCTTGGCGGCGATCTTGCCGCAGGGGTAGCAGGAAGGCAGCGGGATGCGGGCGCTGGCAAGGGTGATGAACTGGGCGGCGAGAAAGGCGGTAAGGGAAAACTTTTTCAACATGATAGTCTCTCCAGGAGGTGATGTTATCCGGTACCAGGAACCAGTCCGGCGGAGCGGGCAAGCAACCCTTGCAGCTCACACTACGGATAGTAAGCGAGCATCCTCCCCCGCCCGATGGCGGGGCAACACAATTTCGGGAATCAGAACAAAAAATGCGAAATCCCCTTCGAAAGTGCCGCAACCTGGGTTATGATGGGAGTGCTTGGAAGTATGCGCAGCGGCAAGTCCAATGTCGTAGTTCATAAGAGCGCCGCCTCCGATATCTGGCGGCACACGCTCTCGCAAATTCCGTCCGTCTTCGGCCGTCTCGTTTATTTATCCTCCCTGAGAGACCCGAATACGGGTAAGTATGAACACCACGGCCTAGCCTTGGTATTCAGCGAGGAAGACGCCAACCGGAGCCTGCGCGCCAGCCACAATCAGGCCTTCGCCGAGTGGATTTCTTTCAACTTAGAGCAGCAAAAGGCCGATTTAGACCTGTATTTGTCGCAGTTTTACGAGAACAAGGTCCAGGTGCTCGAAACCTGGCTCCGGCTGGCGCCCTACCGGAACCTGGTGCCGAACGCCGTACGCGGCGTGGAAAAACGCCTCTATCTCGCTGATCTGGAAGCTCTTCTGGAACTGCTTAAGAACGAGTACGGCGTTTCCGCCCTTGATCCAGACGCATAGCCACGCCGACGATCTGCCCAATAATATCAACGTCTTCCGGGTAAGAGTAAATCTCTGGATTACAGGAAGACGACGGATGTGGCTGTAAAATCAGCTTGGTTCCCTCAAGCGAGCACCACCCGCAGGCGTAACCACCGCGGTGCTCCAGGAAATAAATCGGCCGCTCGAACTCACTGCCCCAGCCCGAGCTCACCACCTTCCGCCGCGACTCGTCGATCAGCACCAGCGAGCCGGGCTGGAGGAGCGGGAACATGAACCAGTCCTCGGTGCCGATGAAGGCATAGCGATGATTTTTCAGGTCCAAGGAGTCCAGAAACATGAGCGGAATCCGCCCCCAGCGCTGGATCATCCGGCTCAGATAAGTGGTCCGGCGGATGTCGATACCCGGGTCCATAGCCACCGGTAACAGGACATCGCCGTCGCCGTCGTTCTGAAAACCGACGACGTGGGTGCGGGCTACTTCGGCTAGCGTGGCGTCGGCCGGCAGAGAGGAAAGGTGGATTCCGTACCACTCTAATACCTCTCTGTAGTCCAGACGGTATATAGCACACAGGGAATACAGCTTGAATAAGGTGGGTACGAGGCCGCGGTTTTCGATCTCGGAGATACGGTTAATGAGTACCGCAAACTCGTCATTCTGATAGCGTTCGGCGATTCTCAGGCTGGCTTGTTCGACGTCCCGGACCCGCAGATTCAGACGCTCCCGCGCACGCCGCAGTCTCTGCCCCGCATCCTCCATGGTAGAATGCTTACCCGGGGCGTCCGGCCGGGCGCGTATGGCTTTGGCGTCTATCATCGGCGGCGAAATTCGAATCGCTTCAGAATTATAGCGGCCCCTGGACGCCGGCGGCAAGTGACATTTTGGCCTCTGTTCGGAAAACCGAACAAACAAGACACTTAGGAGCAGGTTTTGCGAATCATTGTCGGGGTGTCCGGAGCGAGCGGGAGCATCTACGGCCTCCGCCTGCTGGAGAAGCTCAGCCGGCGGCCGGAGGCGGAAATCCACCTCATTCTCACCCGCTCAGCCGAGCGGACGGCCCATCTGGAGATGGGCCAGCGGGCGGCGGAATTCCGCAAATACGCTCATTTTACGTACCCTTTGGAGGATATCGGCGCCCGCCTGGCGAGCGGATCGTTCCTCACCGATGCCATGGTAATCGCTCCCTGCTCGATCCATTCCATGTCCGCCATCGCCTCCGGGCTGAGCACCAACCTTCTCATCCGCGCCGCCGACGTGTGCCTGAAAGAGCGCCGGAAGCTGATACTGATGGTCCGGGAAACGCCCTTCCATCTGGGGCACCTTCGCACCATGGTCGCCCTGACCGAGATGGGAGCGATCATCGCGCCGCCCATTCCGGGCTTTTACCACCAGCCGCAAACCGTTCTCGATCTGGTCGATCATAGCGTCGATCGCGTCCTGGACCTGCTCGGCCTGCCCGCCGAGGAGGCGCCGCGCTGGGACGGCGGCCGCCGGGAGAAGCCCGAATGAGCCGCCGCAAGCCGGTAGCCTTCCAGGGCGAGCCTGGAGCGTTCAGCCAGGAAGCTGTTCACCAACTCTTCGGCAAAAACACGCCGATTCTTGCGTGTAATAATTTCGAATCCGTATTTTTGGCGCTGGAGAGCGAAAAAGTCGACGCCGCGGTCGTACCGATCGAGAACACGCTGGCCGGCTCGGTGCACGAGAACTACGACCACCTGCTGAGGTTCGACGTCCGGATCACGGCGGAGACCAATGTCCGGATCGTCCACAACCTGATCGCCGCCCCGGGAGTCCGCTTTGCCGACATCCGGCGCGTCTATTCGCACCCGGTGGCGCTGAACCAGTGCCTCAAATTCTTCGCCCGCTACCCGAGGATCGAGAAAGTGCCGTTCTACGACACGGCCGGGAGCGTCAAAATGATCCTCGCCGAGGGCCTCAAGGACGCGGCCGGAATCGCCTCCGCGGTGGCCGCTTCGATATACAAGGCGGAGATCCTGAAGCGGTCGATCGAAGACGACCGGCGCAACTTCACGCGATTTTTCGAGGTGCGGCGGGCAGGAGCACGGCCCCGGCCGGCGTCGAAGGGCAACTGGAAGACCTCGGTTGTGTTCACGACGCGGAACAGCCCCGGGGCGCTGTTCCGGAGCCTGAGCGCCTTCGCTCTGCGGGACGTGAACCTGAACAAGATCGAATCCCGCCCGCTGCGCGGCCGGCCGTGGGAGTACCTGTTCTATCTGGACCTGTCCGGCCGCGAGGAGGACAAGAAGGTAGCCAACGCGCTGAACCATCTGCGGGAGCTGGCCGACTTCATCCGGGTGCTGGGCAGCTATCCGGCAGCGCGCTGAGCCGGCCGGCGGAGGGTTTGGTCCGGCACGCCGGGGTGTGGGCCGAGCGAGCGCGGCGGGTCGGGCGAACGCGCGCGGTACCGGGGGCCGGAGCGGGCGCGGCGGGTCGGGCGAACGCGCGGTGCCGGGGGGCGGAGCGAGCGCGGCGGGTCGAGTGAACGCTCGGTGCCGGGGGGCGGAGCGGGCGCGGCGGGTCGGGCGAACGCGCGGTACCGGGGGGCGGAG
>DAIDHC010000162.1 GCA_027452065.1 Bryobacterales bacterium | reverse complement strand
GGGGGTTGTGGCGATTAAGGGCGAGACCGTTTGGGTGAGGCAGTGGGTGGGCGCGCGAGATGGGAATGGTGGCGGGGACGGCGCCGGTAGCGGAAGCGGGCGTGACGAATCGGGGAGGAGAGAGAGATGGGTAACGGGGGGGAAGGAGGCGCCGCGGGAAGCGGCCGGACAGAGGTCACCGGAGCGAGGAGTACATTTAAGGTGCGGGAAGAAGATCGAGGATTGTGGCGAAGGAAGCGGCCCGCGGCACGAGAGTCGTGTTGAAACTGTGACGGACTGGAGAGCGTCGTGAAAAGCGTGCACAAGTTGATGGTCGTTTCTGGAGCGATGGCGGCGTGGATGTGGGCGGTGCCGTGGGCGGCAGGCCAGGTCCGGGTGGATCCGGCGGCTACGCGGAAGGTTCCGGGAAAGGCGGCGCGCGCGGCGGAGCAACACCGGAAACAGAAACCGGAGGGGGAGGCGGCGCAGTTGCCGCTGCGGATGGCGGGGAGGCTGGACCGGTACGCATTGATTCTGGGCGATAAGCCGGTGGCGGCGACGGTGAAGTCGCGGGCGGAGATGAGGAGCATGCCGGCGATCCAGAGGGGGCGGGCGATTCTGGCGGCACAAGAGACGTTGAAGGCGGCGCTGGCGGCGCGGAAGATCCGGGTGTTGAGCGCGACGCAAACGCTGCTGAACGCGGTGTACGTGTCGGCGCCGGGCGTGCCGGCGTCGGCGCTGGCGAGCCTGCCGGGAGTGACGAGGGTGGTGAGGATGCAGCCGGTGAAGCGAACGCTGAACCTGGCGCTGGGGCTGGTGAGCGTGCCGGGTGCGTGGAACGTCCTGGGGGGCGAGGCGAACGCGGGAAAGGGAGTGAAGATCGGGATCATCGATACGGGGATCGACGCGGGAAATCCGGCGTTCGAGGATCCGTCGCTGACGCCGCCGAGCGGGTATCCGATTGGAGCGGGGGACAACTGGCAGCAGTATGTGAACAACAAGATCATCGTGGCGCGGAGCTACGTGAACCTGCTGGTGTTGCCGCTGAATCCGGGCGACACACATGACGTATCGCGGCCGGACGATTTGTCGCCGCGGGACCGGGTGGGGCATGGGACGGCGGCGGCGATGGTGGCGGCGGGGGAGACGGTGCAGGCGCCGCTGGCGCAGATTACGGGTGTGGCGCCGAAGGCGTATCTGGGCAGCTATAAGGTATTCGGATCGCCGGGGGTGAACGATTATACGTTCGACGATGTTGTATTGACGGCGCTGGAAGACGCATTCAACGACGGGATGGACGTGGTGAGCGTATCGCTGAGCTCGCCGGCATTGTGGGGGCCGGAGGACACGGGCGCGACGTGCGGAAACGCGACGGGCGTGGCGTGCGACCCACGGGCCCAGGCGGTGGACAACGCGGTGAACAACGGGATGACGGTGGTGGCGGCGGCGGGCAACGAGGGGAATAACGCGTATTCCTATCCGTCGTACGGATCGATCGGGTCGCCGGGAACGGCGAACGGGGCGATCACGGTGGGGGCGACTTATAACGCGCACATCTTTTATTCGAGCGTAAGTGTGCCGGGCGACTCGAGCCTTCAGGGGCTGGGAGCTTTTTTTGGGGACGCGCCGAAGCCGGGCGGGCCGATGACGGCGCCGGTGAAGGATACGCTGACTTTGGGCGGGTCGTCGAATCCGAACGTCTGCCAGCCGATCCCGGCCGGATCGTTGAACGGGTCGATTGCGCTGGTGGGGACGGACCTGGACTGCAACTACATGCTGCAGGCGATCAACGTGCAGAATGCGGGCGCGGTGGCGGTGGTGTTTTACCAGAGCACGACCGGGGGCGAGTTCATTTACACGATCCGGGGGCTGCAAGGAATC
The DNA here is from genome assembly GCA_027452065.1 of Bryobacterales bacterium. GTDB lineage: Bacteria > Acidobacteriota > Terriglobia > Bryobacterales > Bryobacteraceae > JAJYKC01. The sequence goes on along the minus strand of DAIDHC010000162.1, from coordinate 22,039 downwards.
GGGATTCCGGTGGTGATGATCGGGAACTCGGAGGGGACGAGCATTGAGAGCTATATTTCGGGGCATTCGAACGCGAAGTTGACGATTGATCCGACGCGGGTGGAGACGGATGCGAGCTCGAGCGAGAACTACATTACGAACTTTTCCTCGCGCGGGCCGGCGCTGGAGACGGAGGCAATCAAACCGGACCTGGTGGCGACAGGTTCGGATTTGTACACCGCGGCGCAGAACTACGACGCAAACGGGGACATGTACGACCCGAGCGGATACACGGTGGTGGACGGGACGAGCTTCGCAGCGCCGATGGTGGCCGGGACGGTGGCGATGGTGAAGCAATTGAATCCTTCGCTGACGCCGGCGCAGTTGAAATCGGCGGTGGTGAACACGGCGAGCGAGGTTGTGGGAGATTACGATGCGAGCGGGAACCCGGTGCAGGCGGGGGTGGAGACGGAAGGCTCGGGGCTGTTGAACGCGGCGGCGGCGGTGCAGACGGACGTGACGGTGGAACCGGCGACGCTTTCATTCGGCATCGTGAACGGGACGCTGCCTTCGATGCCGGTGACGTTCACCAACATCGGCAAGACGAGCGTCTCGCTGAGCCTGACGGTGAATCCGTTCATCACGGACCCGAACGCTCAGGTGTCCGTCAGCAGCGGGAGCTTCACTTTGAAGCCGGGGCAGAGCACGCAGATTACGATCGGGCTGCAGGGGAACCAGCCGGGGCCGGGGATTTACGAAGGCGATGTGGTGATCCAGGGAGCGTCGCAGAGCATGCACATACCGTATCTGTACTCGGTAAGCGACGGCAATATCGCGAATGCGTTTCCACTGCGGGGAAACAATTTCGCAGGAGCGCCGGGAGACTCGGTGGCAGGAGCCCTGCAAGTGGAGGTGGTGGACGATTACGGGCTGCCGCTGAGCCAGGTGCCGGTGCTGTTCTATTCGACGATCGGGAACGGAACGATCACGTCGGGGACGGGGACGCAGGGAACGGACAACTACGGCGTGGGTTATGCGACGGCGCAGATCGGAACGCAGTTGGGGCAGAACGAGTTCGCGGCTGATATCGGCAATACGGGCGCCGGGCCGCTGTTCACGATTTACTTCGAGGGGCGGGCGTTCGCGCAGCCGGCTATCGCGTCGGGAGGAGTAGTGAACGGGGCGAGCTTTCTGGCGGGGCAGGGGCTGGCGCCGGGGTCGTACATCTCGATTTTCGGCAGCGGGCTGAGCGAGACGACGCAACTGTTCCGAACGCCGTACCTGCCGTTGTCGCTGGGCGGGATGAGCGTGAGCTTCGACGTGCCGTCGGCGGGGATCAGCGTGCCGGGGCGGCTGGTGTTCGTGAAGCCGGGGCAGGTGAACGTGCAGGTGCCGTGGGAGCTGGCGGGACGGAGCTCGGCGGTGATGAAGGTAAGCCTGGAGCTGGATTCGAGCAATGCGGTGACGGTGCCGCTGACGGCGTACTCGCCGGCGTTTTTCGAGTACACGGACCCGTCGGGGCAGAAGCTGCTGGCGGCGCAGGACGCGGGGTATCACTTGATCGGGACGCAGAACCCGGCGGCGCGGGGCTCGACGATTCTGCTCTATGCCAACGGGCTGGGGCCGGTGGACACGCCGGTGCCGAGCGGAGAGCCGACGCCGCAGAGTGCGCCGCGCACGACGGCGACGCCGCAGGTGACCATCGGCGGCCAGCAGGCGCAGGTGGTATTCAGCGGGCTGTCGCCGCAGAGCATCGCGCTGTACCAGGTGAACGTGGTGGTGCCGGCGGGAATCGGCACGGGGCCGCAGAAGGTGGTGATGACGGTGAACGGGTACAGCTCGCAGACATCGACGATTGTGGTGAAGTGAGAGGGCGGGCGGAAGCGGCGGCGGGCGGTGCGGCACGGGGTCGCGGGCCGGCGGGAACATTTGTAATAATGGCCTCTGGATAGCGGTTCAGCATGGAAGAGCTCAAGAAAAAACTGGAAGCGGAAATCGCGGCGCTCGAGTATGAGCTGCGCAACGAGCTGCCGCGGGAGATTCTGCGGGCGCGAGCGCACGGCGACTTGAGCGAGAACGCCGAGTACCACGCGGCAAAGGAACGGCAGGGGATGGTGAACGCCCGGCTGGGGCAGTTGAACGCGCGGCTGCGGGAACTGTCGATGATCGACATGTCTCGGATTCCGCGGGACCGTGTGGGGTTGGGATCGAGCGTGGTGGTGATGGACATGCAGCGGGAAGAAGAAATCACCTACCGGCTGGTGACGAGCGAAGAAGCGGACGTGCAAAAGGGTCTGATATCGACGAGCTCGCCGATCGGGCGGGGGCTGCTGGGCAAGAGAGTGGGGGACGTAGTGAAAATCCAGATACCGGGAGGATCGCGGGAGCTGGAGATACTGCAGCTCACCACGATCCACGGCTGAGGAAGAAAGACGGGCCGAAGAGGGCCGGGGCAGGAGTAGGACAATGACGTACACGCGCGCGATCGGGATGGGGGCAAACAAGATCATCCGGCTGATTGTCCGCGGCCTGGCGCTTTCCAAGATTCATCCCAACGTACTGACGTTTGTGGGGCTGGCGATCAACATCGTAGCGGCGGTGATGCTGGCCTCGGGGCGGTTCCGCGCGGCGGGGATGGTGATCATCGGAGCGGGGCTGTTCGACATGGTGGACGGGCGCGTGGCGCGCGAGACCAACCAGGTGACGCGATTTGGAGGGTTCTTCGACTCGGTGCTGGACCGGTATTCGGATCTTGCGCTGCTGATGGGGCTGCTGGTGTACTACGGAACGATCAACCGGCCGTTCTATGTGGTGTTGACGGCGATTGTGATGACGGGGTCGGTGATGGTGAGCTACACGAGGGCGCGGGCGGAGAACACGATACCGAGCTGCAAGGTGGGATTCATGGAGCGGCCGGAGAGGGTTGTGCTGCTGATCATCGGAGCGTTGTTCGACCGGATGGCGCCGGTGCTGTGGGTGATCGCGGTGTTGTCGAACATCACGGTGGCGCACCGGATGGCGTTCACGTATCAGGAGGCCAAGCGATTGGAAGAGGCGCAACTGCGGGCGGCGCCGAGCGAGCGGGGAGTGCCGCTGAAGTAGTGGGGGGCGTGCGCCGGAGGGATGCGCGCAGGCGAAGGGTGTAGGGAAGAGGCCCCGGCCGAGGCCGGCACCAAATTAAAAAAGCCCCGGCCGAGGCCGGCACCAAACGAAAAAAGCCCCGGCCGAGGCCGGGGCTTGTGCATGAACCCTAGAAACAACCGCTAGCCCCTAACGGGGCGGTGAGCTACTTCTTCTTTTTCGGAGCAGCTTTTTTCGCGGGCTTCTTTGCGGCCTTCTTCGTCGCGTTCTTCATTGATTGATTCTCCCTAACATCAAATTTGCGACCGTAAAGATCGCAGTGTGATTCATATATAAGGTTGTTTCGGGGGAAAGTCAAGAAAAAAATGAAGGTTGCGGCGCGCGCGGCGGCGCGCGGACGAGGGCGCGGCGCGAAAAAACGTTTCAATGAAGAATTGTTTGAGCGACGGACGCGCCATTTTACGGGGGTTTTGTTCTATGCGAGGAGCGGACGAGGGAAATGGGCGAGGCGCGGAGGCAGAGTGCGCGAAGCGATGCGGGCGATGCGATGACAGCGCGCGGCGGAAGTGTGCGAGTGGGAAATTTTTTCCTGGTGCATAGCGAAACACGCGCGGAGGGCGCGGTGCGGCGGGCGCTGATGATGCGTTCGGGGCGTTCCGTAGCGGAAGCGGGGGAAAGACGGAGGAGAACGCGACGGGCGATGAATAAATCTTGCCGCGGGTGGAAGAGCGCGTTAGGATTCAGGGTAGATGCGATCGCGGCGGAGAGCGGCGATGGTGGTGGCGTGCGGGATGGCGCTGGCGGCGGGCTGCGCGAAGAAGCATCCGGGTGCGCGGGCGGCGCGGAGTGCGCCGGCGGCGGTGAAGCCGGCGCCGCCGATGACGCGCGAGCAGGTGGCATCGTTCGACGGGACGGAGGGAATCGCAAGCTGGTATGGAGTGCCGTATGACGGGAGGGCGGCGGCGGACGGGGAGATCTACCACATGGAGCAGTTGGTGGCGGCGCACCGGACGCTGCCGTTCGGCACGCGGGTGAAGGTGACGAATTTGTCGAACGGGCAGTCGGTGGAAGTGCGGGTGATCGACCGTGGTCCTTTTGTGGAAGGGCGGATCATCGATCTTTCGAAAGAGGCGGCGCGGGAGATCGGGATGCTGGGACCGGGGACGGCGAAGGTGCGGTTGAACGTGTTGAGCGCGCCGGCGGATGCGGGGCCGTCGCTGTTCGCGGTGCAGGTGGGGGCGTTTCAGGACAAGGGGCGCGCCGAGCGGATGCGGGCGAAGATGGAGTCGGAATACGGCGCGGCGCGGCTGCAGGAGCGTCAGAGCGATCCGGTGATGTGGAGGGTGCTGGTGGGCGAGGCGCGGAACATGGACGAAGCCTACACGCTGGCGTCGCGGCTGCGGGTGGAGACGGGGCAGGCGTTTGTGGTGAGCCTGGAGGGCATCACGGGAGCGGGGACAGGGGCGGCGGATCCTCCGCAGCAGTGACGGGAGGGGAAAATTCGCGGTAGAGTTTCGGCCGCGCGCGGGCACTAACCCTTGTACGAGAGAGGGTGAACTGTGGCAGCGCACGCGGCGGAGTGTTATCAGGTATTCGTGGGGCAGTCCCCCCGCATCCGGCAGTTGAGCCGGCAGATTGTGCGCTTGAGCCGGACGCGCTGGCCGGTGCTGCTCCTGGGCGAGACGGGGACGGGCAAGGAAGTGGCGGCTCGTGCGATCCACGCCTCGGGCGGGCAGGGGCCGTTTGTTCCGATCGACTGCTCGGCGCTGGTGGGGCCGCTGATGGAGAGCGAGCTGTTCGGGCACGCAAAGGGATCGTTCACCGGGGCGATACTGCAGAAGACGGGATTGATTGAGGCGGCCAACGGGGGGACGGCGTTTCTGGACGAGATCGGCGAGCTGCCGCTGGACATGCAGGTGAAGCTGCTGCGGGTTCTGCAGGAGAAGGAATTCCGGCCGGTGGGATCGCTGACGGCGAAGCGGAGCGACTTCCGGGTGATCGCGGCGACCAATCGCGACCTGGCGCGGGAGGTGGCCGAGGGGCGGTTCCGGCGCGACCTCTATTACCGGCTGAACGTGGTGACGGTGCGGCTGCCGCCGCTGCGGGAGCGGAAAGAGGACATACCGCTGCTGATCGATCATTTTCTCTCGCGGCACGGAGCGACGAGCCGGCTGACGCAGGAGACGCTGGAAGTGATGATGTCCTACGAGTGGCCGGGGAATGTGCGGGAGCTGGAGAACTGCGTGCACCGTTTGCTGGCGATCGATCCGGGTCCGCTGGTGGAGATGCACGACCTGCCGTCGGCGGTGCAGAATCACGGGCGGCAGAAGGCGTACGAGGGCGGGCAAGGAGAGCGGAAGGAAGAAGCGGGAGCGCGGAAGGGGCCGCGGGAGGCGGAGGAGGTGATCCCGCTGGCGGAGGTGGAGCGGCGGGCGATCCTGCACGCGCTGCGGGTGACCAAGGGGGACAGGGCGACGGCGGCGCAACTGCTGGGGATCGGGCGGACGACGCTGTACCGGAAGCTGAAAGAGTATCTGCTGGAAGAGGTGGAGGAAGCGGCGTCGTGAAGAAGGCTATGCTGGCAGTTTGAGAATCGCACTCGACGCCAGCTACAGCCTGGGGAAGAACCTGTCGGGAGTGGGCGTGTACTCGCGGCGGATGATGTGGGGATTGGCGGAGGCGCATCCGGAAGCGCGGTGGTCGTATTATTACCGGCCGCACCGGTGGATGCGGAGCTGGGGCGAAGAACTTCCGCGGGGGGCGAGGCGGCGGCTGCTGTGGCGCGGGGCGAGGGGCGATGTGTTTCACGCGTTGAATCAAAGAGTGGACGAGGGTTGCCCGGCGCGGACTGTCGCCACGTTTCACGATTTGTTTGTGATGACAGCCGAGTATTCGACGGGCGAATTCCGCGCGCGGTTCGAGGGGCAGGCGCGGGAGGCGGCGGCGCGGTCGGCGCGGATCATCGCGGTGTCGGAGTTCACGGCCGGGCAGGTGGAGACGCTGCTGGGAGTGGAGCGGTCCAGGATCCGGGTGATCCCGCATGGGGTGGATTGGCCGGAGAGGGTGCCGGGGCCGGAGCGGCGGGAACAGACGATTCTGTTTACGGGGGCGATCCAGAAACGCAAGAACGTGGAGCGGCTGGTGGAGGCGTTTGAAGGATGCGAGCCCGGATGGAAGCTGGTGCTGGCGGGGGCGGCGGGCTATGGGGCTGAGGAGATCCTGGCGCGGATTGCGCGGAGCCCGCGGAGGGAGTGGATCGAGACGCCGGGCTATGTGAGCGAAGGGGAGCTCAGGCGGCTGTATGAAAGCGCGGGAGTGTTTGCGTTTCCTTCGCTCGACGAAGGATTCGGGATGCCGGTGCTGGAGGCGATGGCGTGGGGAGTGCCGGTGATGACGTCAAACCGGTCGGCGATGCCGGAGGTGGCGGGCCAAGCGGCGCTGCTGGTGGATCCGGCGGAGACGGAGAGCGTGAGAGACGGGCTGAGAAAAATGACGGAGGACGAAGGATTGCGGGGGAGGTTGGCGGAACTGGGGCGGGCGAGAAGCGCGAAATTTCCGTGGAAACTGGCGGTGGAGAAGACTTGGGCCGTGTACCAGGAGCTTCTGCGGGATGCCGGCTAGCGCGGCTGGGAGTCGTCGTCGACGGCGATCTTGAGAGCGCGCAGGAATTTCTGATCCTGCGAGGTGAGCTTGATCTTGCCGGTGGATTCGAAGCGGCGCTTGGGAGCTTCGGGGGTCTCGCCCGTGGCAGCGGCGGTATCCTCGGTGTCCTCGTCGGCGTTTTCGTCGCGCTTGTTGAAGCCTATCGTTGCTTCGAGAACGAGGAAGACGTCGTAGCCCGCCTTCTTAATTTCGCCGATGGCCCCGGCGATCCGGTCGGAATCGGAAAGCGACTCGTTAATCGCGTTTCCCAACTCCTGCATCAGGTTCTTGAGTCGATCTTCCAAGAATTAGCCTCTTTCTCCTGAACGGACTCGTCCGCCTCCTGCCGCTACCATAATGGATGTTACCAATCCATCGGCGGTTTCAGCATTTTCCCGGCGATGCGCAACGTAGCGACCCGCCAATCCGGTTATCGGCCGAGGCTCGGAAATACTTAAGCCCTCCCAAGCATCTCCCTCCGACTAGCGTACAACATCTTCGATACACTGTGAGGTAAGGGCATGAGAGCACTGGCGAGCAAATTTCTGGATCACGTTTTACCGGGCATCGTGAAGCCCCTCCATGTGTTGTGGAACGAGATTATCGGCTTTGTTTTCCTGGTGATCGCAGTGACGGTGATCTTTTCGACGGTGCGGCGGACGGCCAACGATCCGGACGGATTCTGGCTGCTGGTGGCGGGAGTGGGATTCGGGGTGGTGATGGGGGCATTCGGGCTGTCGTCGTTTATACGGGCGCGCCGGATTTCGCGTTCCTGAAGGGGAGGATAGGCGATGAGCGAGGCTCCCGGGCGGTATCCGTACACGCGAGGCATTTATCCGGACATGTACCGGGGGCGTCTGTGGACGATGCGGCAGTACGCCGGATTCGGGACGGCGGAGGAGAGCAACCGGCGGTACAAGTATCTGCTATCGCAGGGGATCACGGGGTTGTCGGTGGCCTTCGACCTGCCGACGCAGATGGGCATGGACTCGGACCACGCCCTGGCGGCGGGGGAAGTGGGACGCGTGGGAGTATCGGTGTGCTCGGTGGCCGACATGGAGCGGCTGTTCGAGGGGATCCGGCTCGACACGGTGACGACGTCGATGACGATCAACTCAACGGCGGCGATCCTGCTGGCGTATTACGTACTGGCGGCGCGGCGGCAGGGCGTGGAGGCGCGGAAGCTTTCCGGGACCATCCAGAACGACATCTTGAAAGAGTACATCGCGCGGGGAACGTATATTTATCCGCCGCGGCCGGCGATGCGGATCATCACTGACGTTTTCGCGTGGGCGGGGCGGGAGATGCCGGAGTGGAACACGATATCGATCAGCGGGTATCACATCCGGGAGGCGGGCTCGACGGCGGCGCAGGAGGTTGCGTTCACGCTGGCCGATGCGATTGCCTATATTGAGGCGGCGGTGAAAGCGGGGCTGGAGGTGGATGCGTTTGCGCCGCGGCTGTCGTTCTTTTTTAACGCGCACAATAATTTTCTGGAGGAGATCGGGAAGTTCCGGGCGGCGCGGCGGCTGTATGCGCGGATCATGAAGGAGCGGTTTGGAGCGAAGAATCCGCGGTCGACGATGCTGCGGTTCCACGCGCAGACGTCGGGGGCGACGCTGGCGGCGCAGCAACCGGACGTGAACGTGGTGCGGGTGTCGGTGCAGGCGCTGGCGGCGGTGCTGGGCGGGGCGCAGTCGCTGCACACCAACGGGAAGGACGAGGCGCTGGCGCTGCCGACGGCGGAGTCGGCGAGGCTGGCGCTGCGAACGCAGCAGATCATCGCGCACGAGTCGGGGGTGGCGGGCGTGGCGGACCCATGCGGCGGCAGCGAGGCGATTGAGGCGATCACGGACCGGATCGAGCGGGAGGCGGCGGCCTACATCGAGCGGATTGACGGGATGGGAGGAGCGTTGGGGGCGATTGAAAACGGGTTCATCCAGGGCGAGATCCAGAACGCGGCGTATGCCTATCAGCAGGAAGTGGAGCGCGGAGAACGGATCATCGTGGGTGTGAACCGGTTCCGGGCGGGGGAAGAAGCGCCGCCGAAAACGTTTCGCGTGAATGAGGCGGTGGAGAAGGAACAGGGGGAGCGGCTGCGGGAGTTGCGCGCGGGGCGGGCCGCGGGCGAAGTGGAGGCGAAACTGGGGGCGCTCGAAGGAGCCGCGCGCGGCGGAGAAAATCTGATGCCGCACATTCTGGAATGCGCGGCGGCGTGGGCGACGGTAGGCGAGATTTCGGACCGGCTGCGGCGGGTGTTCGGCGAATACCGCGAGGGCTGAGGGGCGCGCGGGTCAGAGCGGGAGGATTTCCTCGCGCTGGGGGTCGAAGTCGAGGCGGCGGCGCTGCTCATAGGCGAGGTTGCCGAGGTGCGAGGCCTGGGCGCTGCGATGGCCGACATAGACGTCGCCGTTGGGGCGCTTGCGGGTGCGCATGCAGTCGAGGAAATTTTCGACGTGGTCGATGGTGAGCTCGCGGGCGGCTTTGACGACGGTGGGCTCGGCGCCTTTGCCGGCGGGGGTGAAGACGAACTTGGAGCGATCGATATAGAGGTTGCCCTTGGTGCCGCAGATCTGGATGGCGGCGCCGGTGATGCCGGGGGCGAGAGTGGCTTCGAAGGTGGCGGTCCAGCCGGCGGGATATTGGAGCAGGACGTTGATGGTGTCGGGGGCGGTGCGGCCGTCGGGATAGGCGTAAATGCCGCCGGTGGCGACGGCGTTGACGGGGTCGTCCTGGAGCATCATCATGTGGACGGCGTCGATCCAGTGAGTGAACAGGTCGGTGACCTGGCCGCCGCCGAAGTCGAGGTAGGCGCGGAAATTCCAGTATTGCTGGGGATCCCAGTCACGCCATTTGACGGGGCCGAGGAACATATTCCAGTCGAGGTTGGCGGGTTTCTGGGCGAGGGCGGCGGGGGCTTTGCGGAGATGCCAGGAGTTGCCGTGCCACCAGGTGCGGGCCATGGTGACTTTACCGAGGCGGCCGGCCTGGATGTACTCGTCGCGGGCCTGCATGTAGTGGGGGCCGGAGCGCTGCTGCATGCCGACCTGGCAGACGCGGTTGTTTTCGCGGGCGGCCTTGACGACGCGGGGGCCCTCGGGGATGGTCAGCGTGAGGGGCTTCTCGCAGTAGACGTCTTTGCCGGCATTGAGGCAGGCGATGGCGACGCGGGAGTGCCAGTGATCGGGAGTGGCGACGAGGATGGCGTCGAGGTCCTTGCCTTCGTCGAGGAGCTTGCGGTAGTCGGAGTAAGTGCGCTCGGCGGGGGCTTTCTGGCGGGCTTCGTCGACGCGGTCGCCCCAGACGTCGCAGAGGCTGACGAGCTGGACGGAGGGATTCTTGAGGAAGATATCCAGGTCGTATTGGCCGCGGCTGCCGCAGCCGACGACGCCGAGGCGGATGCGGTCGTTGGCGCCGAGGATGTTGGAATAGGAAGCGGCGAGGGCGCCGGTGGCGGCGGCGCGAAGAACATTGCGGCGGGGAACGGCTTGGTCCGGCATATTTAGCGAGTATATCCGACGGGGCGCGCGGGCTCGGCTATGCTCGAAGAGAGTGAAGATTACGATTATCGGCGGAGGCTTGGCGGGGGCGGAAGCGGCGCTGCAGGTGGCGCGGGCGGGACTCGAGTGCCGGCTGTATGAGATGCGCCCGGGGCACGAGACGGCGGCGCACAAGACGGGGCGGTTTGCCGAGCTGGTGTGCAGCAATTCGCTGAAGAGCGAGACGGAGAACACGGCGCCGTGGCTGCTGAAAGAAGAGCTGCGGCGGATGGGGTCGGCGCTGCTGGAGGCGGCGCGGAAGGCGCGGGTGCCGGGCGGGCAGGCGCTGACGGTAGACCGCGACGTGTTCGCCGAAGAAGTGACGCGGATGATCGAGGCCGAAGAGCGGATCGACGTTGTGCGCGAGGAGGCGACCGGGATCGCGGACGAGGGGCTGACGATTGTGGCGAGCGGGCCGTTGACCAGCGGAGCGATGGCGGAGGAGATCGCGCGGGTGACGGGGACGGGGGGATTGTTTTTCTACGACAGCATCAGCCCGATTGTCGAGGCGGGGACGATTGACCTGACGGTGGCGTTCCGGGCGTCGCGCTACGGGAAGTCGATCGACGGGAGCGAGGACTATCTGAACTGCCCGTTCGACCGGGAGCAGTACGAACGGTTTGTGGCGGCGGTGCTGGCGGCCGAGAGCGTGCCGTATCACATTGCCGAGGACGATCCGAAGTTTTTCGAGGCGTGCCTGCCGATTGAGGAGCTGGCGCGGAGGGGGCCGGAGACGCTGCGATTCGGGCCGATGAAGCCGATGGGACTGACCGATCCGCGCACCGGGCGGCGGCCGTATGCGGTGGTGCAGTTGCGCCAGGAGAATCTGCGGGCGGACAGCTATAACCTGGTGGGGTTTCAGAATCACATGCGGTTCGGCGAGCAGCAGAAGGTGCTGCGGATGATTCCGGGGCTGGAGAAGGCGGAGTTTCTGCGCTACGGGCAGATTCACCGGAACACGTACATCAACGCGCCGGCGGTGCTGGGGCCGACGCTGCAAATGCGGGCGCGGCCGGAGGTGCTGTTTGCGGGGCAGATTTCGGGGGTTGAGGGATATGTGGAGTCGATCGCGACGGGGCTGATTGCGGGGAGGAACGCGGCGGCGATGGCGCGAGCGGAAGCGCCGGTTCCCTTCCCTCGCGAGACGGCGCTGGGCTCGCTGTGCGCCTACATTTCGGGGGCTGAGACGCGAGGGTATCAGCCGGCCAACATTACGTTCGATCTGCTGCCGGCGCTTGAGGAAGAGGAGCGGCGAAAGCTGGGGCGGGACAAGAAGGCGCGGCATGCGGCGGTGTGCAAGAGGGCTCTCGAGCATCTGGAACAGATGCGGGCGGCGGCGGCGCCGGCGGCATGAGCGCGCTCGGGGATCAGATCCAGGAGTTTCTGGCGCAATTGGAACGCGAGAACGCCTCGGCGCATACGGTGAGGAATTATGCGTCGGACCTGCGGCAGTTTCTCGAATATTTCACCGCGCCGGAGGGTGGGGCGCCGGAGCCGGAGCGGTTCACGAACCTGGACCTGCGGGAGTGGATGGGGAGTCTGCACGAGGCGAAGCTGAGCGCGGTGTCGATCCGCAGGAAGCTGGCGGCGGTGCGTTCGTTATTCAAGTTCCTGCACCGGCGGGGGGTTGTGGGAGTGAACGTGGCGCAGCGGGTGAGGACTCCGAAGACGCCCAAGACGGCGCCGGCAGTGCCCACGGCGGAGCAGACCAACCGCCTGGTGGACGAAGTGGCGGAGGGGAAACTGGAGCGGGCGGAGGCGGCGCGGGACCGGGTGATTTTCGAGATGCTGTACGGCTGCGGGCTGCGGATCAGCGAGCTGGTGGGGCTGAACCTGGAAGACTTCGACTTCGCGGGGCGCTGGGTGCTGGTGCGGGGGAAAGGGAAAAAGGAGCGGCAGACGCCGTTCGGGAGCAAAGCGGCGGACGCGCTGGAGCGGTATCTCGCCGGGCGCAAGGCGGCGAAGGCGGGCGAGCGGGCGCTGCTGTTGAACGCGCGGGGAGGGCGGCTGACGGATCGCGGGGCGCGGGGAATTGTGAAGATGTATGTGCGCGCGCTGTCGGAAGACCCGACGCTGCATCCGCACAGTTTCCGGCACGCGTTTGCCACCCATCTGCTGTCCGATGGCGCGGACCTGCGCGCGATCCAGGAGCTGATGGGACATGCAAGCCTGTCGACGACGCAGAAGTACACCCAGGTGTCACTGACGGACCTGATGGCGGTGTACGACAAAGCGCACCCGCGGGCCTGAGCGCGGAGGAACAGGCGATGCGAATCGCGATTGTCTCCGACGTACATGGCAACATAACGGCGCTGGAGGCGGTGCTCGCCGATCTGCGGCTCACCTCGCCCGATCGAGTGGTGCACGGAGGCGATCTCTGCCACGGAGGATCGAGCCCGGCCGAGGTTGTGGACAGGATTCGCGACCTTGGGTGGGATGGGGTGGTGGGCAATACCGACGAGATGCTCTACCGGCCCGAGGCGCTCGATGAGTTTGCGGGGCAGACGCCGCGGATGGCGCCGCTTTGCCCGGCGATCCGGGACATGGCGGACGCGGCGCGCGAGAGGCTGGGGCCCATGCGGCTCGCCTGGCTCGCGGGCCTGCCGATCGAGCGGAGGCACGAGCGGTTCGCGCTGCTTCACGCGAGGCCGGGAGATTTGTGGCGAGCGCCATCACCGGAGGCGAGCGAGGCGGACATGGAGGCGGTGTATGCCGCGGAGGACCGGCCCATGGCCATTTACGCGCACATTCACCGGCCGTTTGTGCGGGAGATGGCGCGAGTTACCGTCGCCAACACCGGGAGCGTGAGTCTTTCCTACGACGGCGATCTCCGCGCCGCCTATCTCCTGCTCGACGATTGTGTCCCCATGATCCGGCGCGTTGAATATGATGGGGAGCGCGAGATCCGAGCATTGAAGGACCGCGGCGTGCCCCACGCCGGATGGATGGCTCGGATTCTCAGGAGCGGGCGCCCGCAGCCGCTGTAATCCAAGCGGAGGCAGCCCCCGTTTTAGCGGGAGTTCCAATAAGCTTGCTGACCGATGTAGTCGTCGTCGGGGAGGTGCTTGAGGATGAGGCGGCGGAGTTCGAGGGGGTCCACGGCGCCCTGGGTTGAGTAGAGGACGTCGCCGCCGGGGCCGAGCAGGAGGGTGTAGGGGACGCCGCCGTTCCACTGGGGATTGAAGGCGGCCATGAGGCTGTAGGTGTCGTTGTCGGAGAACAGATAGTTGGGGCCGGTGGCGTGCTCGCGCTGGAGGAAAGCGGCAACGCCCTTTTGCTCGTCGGGAAACTGGGGGCTGACTGTGACGAGGTCGAAGGCGCGGCGGCGGTACATGCGGTACATGGTTTGAAATTCGGGGAACTCCTGAACGCAGGGGCCGCACCAGGTGGTCCAGAAATCGATGAGGACGACTTTGCCGGTCGCGTTTTTGCGGAGGGTTTTGAGGCCACCGGCCGAGATGGGGTCGAGCTTGACGGGCTGGGCTTCGATGCGGAGCATTTCCTCGGCCTGGCCGCCTTTGGTGGACCACTTGATGGAGCAGCCCATGGTGGGGCGGACGGGGTTGAGGACGGGCTTGCCGGCCAGGAGGGCGTCGAGGGCTTCGCGGGCGTCATGAATTTTGGCCAGAGGCTCGCGCATGCTGGAGTCGATGCGGCCCTGGTAGCGGAGCTTGCGCTCGGAATCGAACAGGAACAGGTGGGGCGTGGAGACGGGGCCGTAGGCGCGGGCGGTGGACTGGGAGGCGCCGTCATAGAGGTAGGGAAAGTTGAAGCGGCGGTAGGAGGCGCGGATCTTCATTTCGTCGAGAGAGTCGCCCAGGTCGGTGTAGCCCATTTCGTCGAGGCGCACGGCGCGGGGATCGTTGGGCTGGATGGCGATGAGGGTGACGCCTTTGTCGCGGTAGTCGCCGGCGAGTTGTTTGATGCGGCCTTCGTAGAGCTGGGCTGTGGGGCAGTGGTCGCAGGTGAAGACGATGGCGAGGATTTTGGCGGACTGAAAATCGGCGAGGCTGTAGGTTTTGCCGTCGGTGGCCGGGAGGTGGAAATCGGGGGCGGGCGAACCGATGGCGAGGGTGGGAGGATTATCGGCTGAGAACGCCGCGGGGGCGTTGAGAGCCGCGAAGCCGAGAATGAGGGCAAGAGAACGGAACGGCATGATTCCCTATCTTAATGAATGGGGCGGAGGGTGAAGACGCGGGAAGAGGAATCCGGTGCTCCGGCGGTGTTCGAGGAAAGCGTCGCCGAAGTGGCGGATGAGGAGCGCCTCCTCGCAGCGGGCCTTCCAGGCCATGCCGAGGGCGACGAGGGCGGCGCCGGCGAGCGAGTGCCAAAAGCCCGCGGCGAGAGCGGTGCCGAAGACGGCGGCGATGAGGCCGGTATAAATAGGGTGGCGCAGGCGGGCGTAGGGGCCCGAGCGGATGAGCTGGTGGTCGTGTTTGAGGACGACGCGGGCGCTCCAGTTGCCGCCGAGGACGATGCGCGCCCAGGCGGTGAGGGCGAGGCCGGACAGGACGAGGGCGAGCCCGGCAAGGGAGGCGAGCGGCGAGGGTGGAAGGAAGCGGCGGCTGGGCCAGACGGGATCGAGGGTGGGGGAAAACAAGAGCAGAGCGCCGAGGAGGGTGAGCGGAGCATAGAGGAGATGGATGCCGATCGGCTCGGGCTGGCGGACGCGCTTGGTGCGGATGCCGGAGAGAATCCAGGCTCCCAGCCAGAGGAGCCAGACGGAATGGATGAGCGTGAGGGGGCTGAGGGGCAGGGTCGTCATATGGGGGGAGGACGCAGCGAGGCGGGACGGGGTTCCGGCGGCCGGGCGTGGCTTGTGTTAAGATTCCGTTCGGTGAAACGGCCGTGATCATAAGCGATCGCGCCTTTACGGTGGAAGAGAAGCGGGAAGCGCTCGATGCGGTGTTAAAAAGCGCGACGTTTGCCCGCAGCGACCAGTTGAGGCGGTTCCTGCGCTACATCTGCGAGATGGAGATGGGCGGGCGGGCGCACGAGATCAACGAGTACTCGATCGGGACGGAGGCGCTGGGGCGGCCGGCCGATTACACGCCGGGGGACGACTCGTCGGTGCGGAGCCGGGCGTACTCGCTGCGCCAGAAGCTGCAGGAATTTTATGAAACGGAGCGGCCGGGCGAGACGATCCGGATTGAGCTGCGCAAGGGCTCGTACGCGCCGTACTTCGTAGCGCGGCCGGAGCTGGAAGGAAAGCCGGCGGCGGGAGCACCGAAGGCGCCGGAGAAGGTGAGCCGGCGGCAGTGGGCGGCGTGGGCGGCGATCGGAGGAGCGGGCGCGGCGCTGGGATTTGTGGGGGCGGTGCTGGGGTTGCGGAGCGGGCGCGACGGCGGCCTGGACCCGACGGTGCGAGAGTTCTGGGGGCCGATGCTGGGACCGGAGGCCAACACGGTGGTGTGCCTCGCCTCGCCGCCGGTGATGCTGTTGAAGTCCTACCGCGAGGGAGAGATTCCCCCGCAGCCGCCGGTGAATCCGGTGCCGAAGGACGTGGAGGAATGGTATGACGGGCTGCGGCTGAACGACCGGGGCGGCAAGGTCTACATGCAGTCGACGATGAACGATGCTCTGCTGGGGGACGCCTTGGCGGCAGCGGCGGCGGTGCGGATGCTGGCGCGGGCAGGGCAGGCGGCGCAGGTGCTGCCGGAGTCGGGGTTGAGGCCGCTGGCGCTGCGGGGGCGCAACGTATTATTGATCGGCTCGCCGAGTTACAGCCGGTATGCGGCTCGGATTCTGGACAAGATGCCGTTTTCGGTGCGCTACGATCCGGTAGGCAAAGTAGAGGTCATCAGCGACGGGCCGGCAGAGGGCGGGGCGAAGAGGATCTACCGGCCGGTGAAGGATGAGTATGGGCAGCTCAAGGAAGTGTTCGGTCTGCTGACGGTTGTGCCGAGCCAGGCGGGCGGGGACGACGGAGCGCGGACGGCGATCTTTTCCGGGATCACGTCGGCCGGACCGCAGGCGGCGATGGAATTCTTCTCCTCGCCGGCGCACTTGCGAAAGCTGAAGGAGCGGCTCAAAAGGGAAGGCTATAGCAAGCCGCCCGGGGCGTACCAAGTGGTGATCCGGTGCGGGCTGGACGGGACTCTGGCGCTGAACTGGAGCTATGAAACGCACCAGGTGGTGCGGAAATTGACGTTACTCGATTGAGTCGTGGGCGGCGGAGAGGGGGCGCATGTCGTTGAATCGATATCACCGGTAACGTTCAAGAACTGTCACGTAACGAGAGTTTACGGTCTTTGTGCTTGCCATAGATTTCCATTGGCAGTACGTTGGCTTGAAACGAAAGTGAAACGGCGGCCCGGGAGGGCCGGCGGGAGACTGGGAGATTGTCTGGAATGTCAGCCAAGAAGCTGTGTGCGAGTCCGGATGTGCGGACGATGGAGAGCGGCGCCGTGAAGCGCGGGCGGGCCGGAGCGAGGCTCGGGGGGATTCGGACGGGACTGGTGGCGGCGCTGCTGGTGGCCGGAGCGCTTCCCGGGGCGGCGCAGATCGGGATGTTCAGCAAAGAACAGCTCATGGATCTGACGCGGGCCTGGACGGGAGAGAGGTTTGAGGACGGGCGCCCGAAAGTGCCCGACTCGGTATTGGACCGGCTGAAGGAGACGACGGCCGAGGAAGCGTGGGGAACGCTGCGGGGGGCGGGATACCGGCTGCAGTTTGAGGGGAACTGGAAAGAGCTCAACGGCGGGGAGCGGCTGATCGGACGGGCGGTGACGGCGGTGTTCATGCCGTACCGGCCGGACGTCAACGCGGTGATCAACGACCACGGGAAGAAGGAAGGGCGCGTGGGGCGGGGGCAGAACTCCTGGGTGATCGACACGCTGGTGAAGCGGGACGTGATGGTGGTGGATCTGTACGGGAAGATCGACGGGGGCACGATCATCGGCGACAACCTGGGGACGTCAATCATGACGCGAACCGGCACGGGACTGGTGGTGAACGGGGCGGTGCGCGACCCAACGGGGCTCTCCGAGATCAAAGGCTTCCACGTGTTCGCGCGGGACTTCCATCCGTCGGCGATTGCCGAGGCGACGCTGATGGGGTTCAACGTGCCGATCCGGATGGGGCATGCGACGGTGCTGCCGGGCGATGTCGTGTTGAGCGACCCGGACGGGATCACCTTCATTCCGGCGCAGTTGGCCGAGAAAGTGGCCGACGATTCCGAGCTGACCCATTATAAGGACGACTGGGGCCACGAGATGCTGCGCGAGGGCAAGTACAAGCCGGGGCAGGTCGACGGGCAGTGGACGCCGGCGATGGTGGAGGAATTCAACAAGTTCCTGGAGAGCAAGGGATCGAAACTGCGGATGACGCCGCGGCAGTGAACCGGACGAGGAGACGACCATGAAGAATTCCAACCAGAACGGGCGCGGGCAGGCGGCGGGAACATCGCGGCGCGGATTATTGAAGGCGGGCGCGGGGCTGATGGCGGCGTCGTTTTGGGCCGACGAAAAGATCGAGGCCTATCAGTCGCACATCCAGACGGCGTCCAAGCCGTCGGAGCTGAAGATCACGGACCTGAGAGTGGCGTGGGTGGCGCATGCGCCGATGAACTGCCCGCTGATCCGGATCGACACCAACCAGGGGATCTACGGACTGGGCGAGGTGCGGGACGGGGCGAGCAAGACGTACGCTCTGATGCTGAAGAGCCGGCTGCTGGGCGAGAACCCGTGCAACGTGGACAAAATTTTCCGGAAGATCAAGCAGTTTGGCGGCGGAGCGCGGCAGGGCGGCGGAGTGTGCGGCGTCGAGATGGCGCTGTGGGACCTGGCGGGCAAGGCGTACAACGTGCCGGTGTACCAGATGCTGGGCGGGAAGTACCGCGACAAGATCCGCTGCTATGCCGATACGGATGAATCGAAGGATCCGCACGAGTACGCGCAGCGGCTGCTGATGCGGAAGAACCTGGGCTTCACGTGGCTGAAGATGGACCTGGGAATCAACCTGATCCAGGACCGGCCGGGGATGGTGACGCATCCGCTGGGGATGAATCCGACGCGGGACACAAACCTGGTGGCGCATCCGTTCACCGGCGTCGAGATCACGGAGAAGGGGATCGAGGCGATGTGCGAGTACGTGGCCATCGCGCGGGAAGCGATCGGCTGGGACATACCGCTGTCGCACGATCACTTCGGGCACATCGGGGTGAACTCGTGCATCCGGCTGGGGCGGGCGCTGGAGAAATATGATGCCGCGTGGCTGGAGGACATGGTGCCGTGGTATTACACGGACCTGCTGAAGGAAATCAAATCGGCGGTGAGCGTGCCGATTCTTACAGGCGAGGACATTTATCTGCGGGAAGGGTTCGAGACGCTGTGCCGGGAGCACGCGGTGGACCTGATCCATCCGGACCTGGCGACCTCGGGCGGGATTCTGGAGACGCACGAAATCGGAAACATGGCGGAGCGGAACGGTGTGGGAATGGCGATGCATTTTGCCGGGACGCCGATTTCCTGCTATGCCAACGTGCACTGCGCGGCGGCGACGAACAATTTCCTGGCGCTGGAGAACCATTCGGTGGAAGTGCCGTGGTGGAACGATCTGGTGACCGGAGTGGAGAAGCCGATTTTGAATCACGGCTTCATCGCCGTGCCGGAGAAGCCGGGGCTGGGGCCGGAGCTGAACGACGATGTCGTGAAGCAGCATCTTCTGGAGCCGGGCTACTTCGAGCCGACGCCGGAATGGAACAAAGAGCGAAGCTGGGATCGTTTGTATTCGTAAGCATTGGCCGCGCGTGGATGCCGGCTATGGGTTGAGATTGACGTAGGATTGAGAGTAAACGGAGGTGGGGATCTAAAGGGGCCCCAGATTGCCATGTTGCAGAAGACACGTTTTGTATTAGGATTGGCGCTGATTGCACTCAGTCTGTCGATTCCGGCAAGCGCGCAGGTGACTACGGGAACGATTCTCGGAGTGATTCGGGATACGACAGGCGCCGGAGTGGCCGGAGCGCAGGTCACGATCACGGAAATCAATAAGGGGACGACGTCGACGTACACGACCGACGATTCGGGCAACTACAACGCGCCGTTTCTGATTCCCGGCACGTATCATCTGACGGTGCTGAAGGAAGGATTCAAGCGGGCATCGTCGACCAACGTGACGCTGGACGTGGACCAGAAGGCGCGGCTGGACTTCGCGCTCGAGGTCGGGGAGTTGAGCCAGACGATGGAGGTGACGGCGTCGGCGCCGCTGGTGCAGGCCGACAGCGCGGAGCTGGGCGCGGTGGTGACGCAGCGGTCGGTGCAGATGCTGCCGCTCAACGGGCGGAACTTCGCGCAGCTTGTGTACCTGGTGCCGGGCGTGACGACGGGGCAGGTGGGAGAGAACCTGTCGGGCGCGAGCTCGTTCAATCCCCGGGCGGCGTCCGACTTCAACGCCCTGGGGAGCCAGGCAAACACGAACGCATGGCTGGTGGACGGCATTGACGACAACGAATACACGTTCAACACGGTGATCGTGCAGCCGTCGGTGGAATCGATTGGGGAGTTCAAGGTGCTGACCGGGACGTTCTCCTCCGAGTTCGGGCGCGGCGCGGGCGTGGTGTCGGTATCGACGAGGTCGGGCGCGAACTCCTATCACGGCGAGGCGTTCGAATATTTGCGCAACAGTTACATGGACGCGCGGAATTTCTTCAATCCGACCACCCAAAGGCAGCCCGAATTCCGGCGCAACCAGTTTGGGGGCGCCCTCGGCGGGCGGATTATCAAGGACAAGCTGTTCTTCTTCGCCGACTATTACGCCATCCGGGCGCTGAAGGGGATCACGTTCGTCAACAGCGTGCCGACGGCGGCCGAGCGCACGGGCGATTTCAGCAACTACTACAACTCCAAGGGCGCGCTGATTCCGATATTCAATCCGTTCACGGCGCAGGTGGTGAACGGGAAGGTGACGCGGCAGCCGTTTCCCAACAACACGATTCCACAGAATCTGATCAACCCGGTGGGCTTCAACGTGGCGAGCATTTTTCCGCTGCCGCAGACGGCGGGGAGCTTCAACAACTTCACCTCGGCAGCCAACCAGGTGACCGACGATAACGGCGGCAACTCGCGCATCGACTACCGGGTGACCGACAAGGACTCGATGTTCTTCCGGTATTCTTACGAGGCGTTCAATTTCCAGAACCCGGCATCGGGCCAGGGCGCGTGCTGTCTGCCGACGCCGGCGGCGGCGCTGCAGCAGTTCAACCTGGGGCCGTACGTGGCCGGACCGCAGTTCACGACACTGACGGCGCAGGGGGCGGCGTTCAACGAGACGCACATCTTTTCGCCGGCGGTGCTGAACGAATACCGCATGGGCTTTGCGCGGGTGAATCCGCTGACAGTGCCGACCGGATACGGGCTGGACTCGGCGACATCGCTGGGCATTAATGGCATCAACCTGTCCAAGTTCACCAGCGGTCTGCCGAACCTGAACATACAGGACTTCACCGGTATTGCCGGGGGCGCGTCGTTCCTGCCGGCCAATCCGAAGGAAACCAACATCCAGTTTGAGGACAACCTTTCCTGGACCAAGGGCAGCCACCAACTGAAGTTCGGGTTCCGCTACATTCGGGTCATGGCGATGCCGTTCAGCGGCACCAACACGCGGGGTACGATCAACTTCAACGACAACTTCACCAACAATCCGGTGAACGCCACCGGCGGATCGGGCATCGCGACACTGCTGCTGGGCTATTCGACGGGCGGCTCGCGGGGCTTTTTCCTGGAGCCTTATTACATAACGAACCAACAGTACGCCGGCTTTGTCCAGGACGACTGGAAGGTGAACTCGCGGCTGACTTTCAACCTGGGGCTCCGCTACGATGTGTTCACCCCGGATGTGGAGATCCGGAACCGGCTGGTGAATTTCAACTTCGACACGCTGAGCCTGGCGTATGCGGGGCAGAACGGGGTGTCGAGAACGGCCGGGGTACAGACTCAGTACCACAACTTTTCTCCGAGGCTCGGCTTCGCCTACGACCTGACGGGCAAACAGACGACGGTCATTCGCGGCGGTTTCGCGATCTCGTACTTCCCGGATCCGTTCTCGGCATCGAACGAGCTGGGAGAGAACGTGCCGTACACCGTATCGCAGAACTTCGCGCCGAACACGTATCCGCTGTCGTTCGCCACCGTGCCGCAGATCCAGAACCTGTTTCCGCCGGTAAAGACGATTCAACCGATCGGGACGGCGCAGTTGAACGCGGCCTCGCCGGCGATTGTGGCGCACCAGTGGTCCAACCCGACTCCTTACATGGAGAGCTGGAACCTGGACATCCAGCGCGAGTTGAACCCCAGCACGGTGGTTCAGCTCGCCTATGCGGGCAGCCGGGGCCTTCATTTGAGTTACTGCTACAACCCGAACGAAGTGCTGCCGGGAACGCCGGGCGTGGACAACGCGGGCTCGCTGGCCTCGCGGCGCCTCATCCAGCCGCTGAACAACGTTTCGAGCTGGACGCAATGCGACGAGCGGAACATGTCGAACTATCACAGCCTGCAGGCGAGCCTGACGAAGCGGTACGCGCACGGGATTTCGGCGCTGGTCAGCTATACCTGGAGCCGTTCGCTCGACTACGGCGGCTCGGCGGCGAGCGGCGGCGGGGCGGTTGGCAATCCACAGACGGTGACCGATCTGGCGGCGGGCTACGGGCCGTCGGGCTTCGACCAGATGCACCGGTTCGTGAGCAGCTTCACCTATGAGCTGCCGTTCGGCAAGGGACGGGCGATGCTACAGAACGGCGTGGCGTCGCAGATTCTCGGTGGATGGGAGTTTGACGGCATCGTGACGCTGGCCAGCGGGCT
>DAIDHC010000161.1 GCA_027452065.1 Bryobacterales bacterium | reverse complement strand
ACGAGGCCGTACACGCCGGTGGCCGCGAAAACGACGGCGACGAGTCCGAACGAGCCCAGCACCACCGCCGCCGCGCGCGAACGGCGATAATGGAAGTATCCCTGCCATGAAGATCTGTTATTTTGATGCCTTTTCGGGCATTAGCGGAGATATGACCGTCGGAGCGCTGGTGGACGCCGGCGCGGATGCCGCCGCGCTGACCGAAGCGCTCACCTCGCTCGGCACCGGTGCGGAGCTGAGCGTGGAACGAACGGTCCGGCGGGGCATCGCGGCGTCCAAGTTTCATGTCCGGGGCGGGGAAGCGCGCGCGCACCGGCACCTGCCGCAGATCCTGCGGATGATTGAAGCGGCGTCGCTGCCGGCAAAGGCGAAACAGAACGCGGCCAAAGTGTTTCAGCGGCTCGGCGAGGCCGAGGCCAAGGTGCACGGCATCGCCATTGAAAAAGTACATTTCCACGAGGTCGGCGCCGTGGATTCCATCTGCGACATCGTGGGCGCCTGCATGGCGCTGGAGCTGTTGGGCGTGGAGCGAATTCATTGCTCGGCAATCAACGTCGGCAGCGGGACGGTGAACACCGAACACGGCATCCTGCCGGTGCCGGCTCCGGCGACGGCGGAACTGCTGGCCGGCAAGCCGATCTATGCGCGCGGGCCGGAAGTCGAGCTCACCACGCCCACCGGCGCGGCGCTGCTGGCGGCGCTGGCAGAGGACTTCGGGCCCATGCCGCCGCTGAAGATTCAGAGCACCGGCTACGGCGCCGGGGACAAGGACTTCGCCGCACACGCCAACGTGCTGCGGGCGCTGATCGGCGAGTCGACCGGAGCCTCCGAGGCGACGCGCGTGGTGGTGGTGGAAGCCAATATCGACGATTCCAGTCCCCAGGTGCTGGGCTACGCGCAGGAGCGCCTGCTCGAAGCCGGCGCGCTGGACGTCACCCTCACCTCGCTTCTCATGAAAAAGAATCGCCCGGGCACTCTGCTGCGGGTCATTGCCCGTCCGGAGGACCGCGAGCGGCTGGCGGCCATCGTGTTCTCGGAAACCTCGACGCTGGGGCTGCGCATGTACGAGGCCGAGCGACGCGTGCAGGCGCGCCAGATTCGCGAAGTGGAGACCCCTTACGGCCGCGTGCGCGTCAAGGTGAGCGAGGCCGGCGACTTCGCTCCCGAATATGACGATTGCCTGCGCCTGGCGCGCGAGCACGGCGTGGCGCTGAAGAAAGTGATGGCCGAGGCGGCGAGAGCTTTTACCGGCGCCGCGCAGACAGGTTCCTGATATCGAATGAGCAAGTATTACTTAACCACACCCATCTACTACGTCAACGCGGCGCCCCATATCGGCACCGCTTACTGCACCTTCACCGCGGACCTCATCAAGCGCTACCGCCAGCAGAAGGGAGACGAGCCGGTGGTGCTGACCACGGGCTCGGACGAGCACGGCCAGAACGTCGAGCGCGCGGCCAAGGCGATCGGCAAGACGCCGCAGGACTACGCCACCGCCATCGCCGATGAATTCGTCCGTCAATGGCGCGCGCTGGACATCGGCGTCGATCATTTCATCCGCACCTCCGACGCCAAGCATGCCGAAACGGTGCGCGATCTGTTCGAGCGCTGCCGGAAGAACGGATACATTTACAAGGGCTCCTACACCGGCCAGTATTGCTTTCACGACGAGCTCTACGTGAACGACGCCAAGCCCGGCGATCCCTGTCCGGATTGCGGACGGGTCACCGAGACCGTCACGGAGGAGAATTTTTTCTTCCAGCTCTCCGCCTTCCAGGACAGATTGCTCGAGCTCTACGAAAGCCAGACGGATTTCATTCAGCCGGAGACGCGGAAAAACGAGATCGTCGCCTTCGTCAAACAAGGCTTGAACGACCTTTCCATCACCCGAACCACGATCAACTGGGGCATTCCGGTGCCTGCCGAGGGCAAGCACGTTTTCTACGTCTGGTTCGACGCTCTGATCTCATACATGAGCGCGGTGAAGGAGCAGACGGGCATCTGGCCGGCCGATCTTCACCTGATTGGCAAGGACATTCTGCGCTTCCACGCCATCTACTGGCCGGCGTTTCTCATGGCCGGCGGCCTGCCGCTGCCGAAGAAAGTGTTCGCCCACGGCTGGATTCTGGTGCAGGAAAACAAGATGAGCAAGAGCCGCGGCAACGTGGTGCGCCCGGGGCCGATCGCCGAAGTGATGGGTACGGGCGATCCTCTTCGCGGCGCCGACGCGCTGCGATATTTTCTGTGGCGCGAGATTCCGTTCGGCCAGGACGGCAACTTCAGCTACGACGCGCTGATCGAGCGCTACAACGCGGATCTGGCCAACGGCATCGGCAATCTCGCCAGCCGCACGCTCACGATGATTGAACAGTACTGCGGCGGCCACGTGCCTCCGGTCCGCTCCGAGGCTGCGATCGCCGAGGGTGCGGAAAACACCGGGAGGGAAGTTGCGGAGCGCTTCGAGGCTTTCGACTTCACGCGCGGCATCGAGGCGGTGCTCGCGTTCGTGTCCACGATCGACAAGTACATCGTGCAGCGCGCGCCGTGGGTCAAGTTCGCCGCATACAAGAAAAGCGGAGCCGACGAGCCGAAGCACGATTTCCAACAGACGCTGTACTCCGCCGCGGAAGCATTGCGCCTCATCTGCGGCTGGCTCTATCCGGTGATCCCGTCCTCGACGCGGAAGATCTGGACGCAGCTCGGAATGAGCACGAAGATCGAGGACGTTCGCGCCGCCGACCTGGTTTGGGGCGGGCTGCCGGAGGGGCAGAAGATCGCCAAGGGCGACGCCGTCTTTCCGCGCATCGAAGCCGCCCCGGCCATCGCGCGCATGCAGGAGTTGGAGATCATCGAGAAGGATCGCCAGAACGCGATTCTCGGCAAAAAGCCGGAAGCGCCGGCGGCCGAAGCGCCGGGGCCGGTAATCACGATTGACGATTTCGCCAAGGTGGATCTGCGCGTCGGCCAGGTGATTTCGGCCGAACCGGTGAAGGGCTCCGATAAACTGCTCCATCTGAAAGTGGACATCGGCGAGGCGGAGCCGCGCACCATTGTCGCCGGTATCGCCCAGGCCTACCAGGCAGGCCAACTGCCCGGACGCAAGGTGGTGATTGTGGCGAACCTGGCGCCGCGCAAACTGAAGGGCATCCTCTCGCAGGGCATGATCGTGGCCGCTTCGCTCGAGGGCGGATCCCCGGTGCTGGCCGGATTCCTCGAGGACGTGCCCGTCGGAGCCCGCCTGAAGTGATCGACTCGCACTGCCATCTGGACGGCAAGCGATTTGATGCCGACCGCGACGAGGTTCTCGCGCGGGCGGCCGAAGCGGGCGTCGAACTGATGGTGGCCATCGGCACGGGCGACGGGCCCCCGGACCTCGAGGCCGGACTGCGCCTGGCCGAGCGATACCCCCAGTTCGTGGCCACCGCCGGCGTCCATCCCCATGACGCAGCCAAGGCGACGCCGGACACTTATAAACACCTGGAGGCGATTTTGAAGCATCCAAAGATCGTGGCTCTCGGTGAGATCGGGCTTGATTACCATTACGATTTCTCGCCCCGGCCGGTGCAGACGGCGGCGTTCGAAGAACAGATGCGCCTGGCGGCCGGCGCAGGCAAGCCGATTGTGATTCACACTCGCGAGGCCTGGGACGACACGTTCGCGATGATCGAGCGGCACTGGGCGCCTTCGGGCCTGCCCGCGGTGCTGCATTGCTTCACCGGAGGCGTGGCCGAAGCGCGGCGCGCGCTCGATCTCGGCTGCTACCTGGCTTTCGGCGGCGTGGTTACGTATCCGAAATCCGTCGACGTTCAGGAAGCCGTGAAGCTGGTGCCGCTGGATCGGATGCTGCTCGAAACCGACGCGCCGTATCTGGCGCCCGTGCCCCATCGCGGCAAGCGGAACGAGCCGGCGTTCATCGCCTGGACGGGGCGAAAAATTGCCGAACTGCGCGGCGAATCCTTTGACAGCATTGCCGCGGTGACGGCCGCCAATTTCCGGCGTCTGGCGGGCCTCAACCCCCCGTCGCCGGGCGCGGATTGCTAAACTGGAACGATTCCATGGGATTCGGAAGATTGGGCCAATCGCTGACCGCGCGGGAGATCCTGGACCTTGTCCGGGACGATCTCGAGCGCGTTGAACGCGAGATCGGCCTCGAGTCGGTGGCCAGCGTCGAGGCCGTCACCACGATCAACCGCTACCTGCAGAGCGGCGGAGGCAAGCGCCTGCGCCCCATCCTGGTGCTTCTCTCGGCCGGTCTTCTGGGCGAGCGGGGGGAGGGTCCGGTGCGGATGGCGGCGGTGGTGGAAATGATCCACGCCGCGACGCTGGTGCACGACGACGTCATCGACACCGCGCAAACGCGCCGCGGACGCCCCTCCAGCAACACCATATGGGGCAATCACACCTGCGTGCTCGCGGGCGACTGGCTCTACATGCAGGCGTTTCAAGTGGCTCTGCGCGAGCGCAGCTTCCGGGTGCTGGATCTGCTCATCAGCCTGACGCAGATGATGGTGGAAGGAGAGCTGCTCCAGCTCGAGCGCATCGGCCGCATCGACATCTCCGAGGCCGACTACATGGAGTTGGTCGACCGTAAAACGGCGAGCCTGATCTCGGCGTGCTCGCGGTTGGGCGCACTGGTCGCCGGCGGCGACGAGAAAATCGAGGGGCGCCTGGGCGACTACGGCTGGAACCTCGGCATCGCGTTCCAGCTTGTCGACGACGTACTCGATTTTACGGCTCGCGAAAACGTGCTCGGCAAGCCGGTGGGCAGCGATCTGCGCGAAGGAAAAGTGACGCTCCCGCTGATCTATGCCCTGCAGGACGGCTCCCCGGCGGACCGCGAAATGGTGGCCCGTGTGCTGAGCGACGGCAGCTACGACCGCGTGCCCTTTCGCGACATCCTGGCATTGATCGAGCGCCACGACGGATTCACGCGCGCCCGCATGCGCGCCCGCACGTTCACCGAAAAGGCACGCGTCATCATGGGCGGCTTTCCGGAGTCGGCCTTCCAGCGCGCCTTGTACGGCGTCACCGAGTTGATCACCGACCGGGACCACTGAGCCGCGGCATGCCGGAGCTGATTTCCCAACCCTCGCGCATTCCCGTGCCCGGCGGCAAAGTGATTGAGGAGTTCGTCGGCGTCGTCAACACAGCCACGCACATGGCGAGCGTCGCCCGCATGAAGAGCCCACCCGGATGGAGTGAGCCGGGGCAAACGCCGGAGTTCGACGAGTTCACGCTGGTGCTTCGCGGCAGGCTGCGCGTGGAGCATCGCGGCGGCGTTCTCGATGTGGGCGCGGGCCAGGCGGTGATTGCGCGAAAGGGCGAGTGGATTCGCTACAGCACGCCCGATCCGGAGGGCGCCGAATACGTCGCCGTCTGTGTCCCCGCCTTTACCGCCGAGGCGGCCCACCGCGACGCCGCCGGTTAAGCTCGTGTTCTCCTCGCGCCTTCACGCTGACCTTCGGCCGAATCCCATCACCCTCCTGCTGCGCGAGAAGCGAGCAGCAGGCGCCTCCGTGCTCGACCTCACCGCGTCCAATCCCACCCAGGCTGCTCTCGACTACCCCGCCGAGGCGATTGTCCGGGCCCTTGCCGATCCACGGGCGCTACTGTACGACCCCCAGCCCGCGGGCATGTGGAGTGCCCGCGAGGCTGTGGCGGCCTATTACGGGGAGCGCGGCGTGGCCGTCTCACCGGAGAGGATTCTGCTCACCAGCAGCACCAGCGAAGCCTATTCCTACCTGTTCAAGCTGCTGTGCGAGCCCGGCGACGAGATCCTGGTGCCGCGCCCCTCCTACCCTTTATTTGAGTATCTGGCGGCGCTCGAATCGGTCCGCGTGCAGCAATATCCCCTGCTCTACGATTCTCCGGACGAGCCGCTTTCCGGGCCGGAGGCGCGAGCGCAGTGGATGCTGGACCTGCCGGCGATGGAGTCCCTGATCACGCCGCGGTGCCGCGCAGTCGTCGTTGTGAATCCCAATAATCCCACCGGCTCGTTTCTGAAGCGCGCTCAGTGGGAACGCCTGCTGCATCTTTGTGCCGCTCACGGGCTGGCGGTGTTATCGGACGAGGTTTTCGCCGATTTCGCGCTGCGGCCCGACCTCCGGCGCCTGGCTACCGTCATCGGCGACCCGCCGGTGCTCTGCTTCGCCATGAGCGGCCTTTCCAAAGTGGCGGGGCTTCCGCAGATGAAGCTCGGCTGGATTGCGGTCAACGGCCCGGCAACTCTGCGCGCCGAAGCGATCGAGCGGCTGGAGTGGATCGCGGACACGTATTTGTCGGTAGGTACACCGGTGCAGTGCGCGCTGCCGCGCCTGCTCAGTCTCGCTCGCGACGTCCAACGCGCCATCGGAGTCCGCACCGCGGGTAACCTCGCGCTGCTCCACGATGTTATGGGCGCGCAGTCCCCGTTCCGGCCTCTCGATGTCGAAGGCGGCTGGTACGCGCCCGTCGAAGCTCCCCGCGTCCGCACCGAAGAGGAGTGGGCGCTCGACTCGCTTCGCCAGGCCAACGTGCTGCTGCAGCCCGGATATTTTTACGATTTCGAGCGCGAGGCGTTTCTGGTTTTCAGTCTGCTCACGCCGCCGGACGATTTTGCCGAAGGCATCCGGCGCGTGTCGCGCCTGGTCTGAGCGCCGTTACCGCGGCGCTTTCTCGAGCAAACCGCGCGTGCGGAGCCAGTTCGCCAGCAGCGTGGGCCAGATCGACAGCGCCGCATCGGTGGGCGCAAGGCCAACCCCATGCGGACCCTCCTCGAACACGTGCAACTCCGCCGGCACCTTGTTCCGCCGCAGCGCCAGATAGTATTGGATGCTGTTCTCCACCGGCACCACCGGGTCGACTGTGGTGTGGAACAAGAATGTCGGCGGGGTTTCCGGCGTCACTTCCGATTCGTTCGAAAGCGACTGCTCGAGCTTCTCGTCCGGGTTGTCACCGAGCAGCATGCGCCGCGAGCCCTGATGAACGTAGGGGCCCACCATCGCGACCACCGGGTAAGACAGGATGGCGAAATCAGGCCGGCTGCCGGCGTGTTCCACCGGGTCGTCCGCGGAAGGTTTGCCGGCGTCGAAATGCGTCGAGGCGGTGGAAGCCAGATGGCCGCCGGCCGAGAATCCCCAGATGCCGATCCGGTTCGCGGCGACTCCGAAGTTCGCCGCGTTCGAGCGCACGTAGCGCAGTGCGCGCTGGGCGTCCTCGAGCTCGACCGGGTTGTGATATCGCGGTCCCAGGCGGTACTTCAGCACAAACGCCGCCACGCCGATGGAGTTCAGCCAGCGCGCAATCTGGACGCCCTCTTTGTCGAAGGCGAGGTTCGCGTATCCGCCACCCGGGCACACCACGACGCCGGTTCCCACGGCCTTGTCCGCCTCGGGCAGGAAGATCTCGATGGAAGGCTTGTCGGCGTCGGCCTCGCCCAGCGCTCCCGGCGCGCCGTTCGGCCACAACAGCACCGTCTCGGGATCTTTATCCTTGGCCCAGGTCAAGGTGCTGCACACCAGAATTACCGCAAGAAAGAGCCGCATCACCCTGCTATCTTCGCAAACTCGCGCCCTGTCTATTTTCGCGGAGCCGCCTCCGGCACCCAAACTTCCATGGCCTGCGGCCCGCGGTTCGCCCAGGCGTAATACGGGATGAACTTCAGCTCCACCGGCCTCCTGGCCCAGGCCTGCGCTGCTGGGAGGGGCGCGTAGAGCGGCGCGGCCGAAGCCGGAGGATCCCACACTCCACCCGTGTGGCTCAGCTCGACGATTCCGCCGAGCAGATCGTCGTGCATCGCCTCCTGGAACGGCTCCCGCGTGCCGGTGAAAACCAGGTCGCCCACCGGTGCGCTCTGGTCGGGCTGCTCGAGGCAGAAAATCAGCGGCCCCCGCTGCACTGCCACTTTGCCGTAGTCGGACTCGATCAGCGGATTTGCCGTCATGATCGCCGGCTTCATGCCCAGACGGAGGCTGACGCGATCGCCCGCTTTCCAGGTCCGTGAAATCGCGGCGTACGAGCCCGCCGCGGGCGCGTTCACGGCCTGCCCGTTCACCGAGAGCGACACCTCCGAAGCCCACGCCGGGATTCGCAGATGGAGGGTGAAGCTCTCCTGCCGCGCCGGCTCCACCGTCAGCTCCACGCCGCCGTCCCACGGATAATTGGTTTTCTGCTCGATCGCGATTCCAGTGCCGTCCTCCAGATGCCAGCTCAGCCGCGAGTTGTGATACAGGTGCGCGTAGATGCCGTCCTTACCGGTGCTGTAGAACATCCCCGGCAACTCCGCCAGCGTCCGCTCCAGGTTCGGCGGACAGCACGTGGTCTCGTACCACGGATTGCGAATTTTGTCTCCGCGCGACGACAGCGGATTGCGGTAGCAGTACAAGGTCCCGTCGAGAGACATCCCCGAGTTGACGCCGTTGTACAGAGCCCTCTCCAGCACGTCGGCGAATCGCTCCTCCCCGGTCACTTGCAGCATGCGGAAATTCCACATCATGTTCCCGATCGCCGCGCAGCTTTCCCCGTACGCCTGGTCGTTGGGCAGCTCGTAAGGCTCGCCGAACGCTTCGCCCTCCGAGCGCGATCCGACGCCGCCGGTGATGTACATTTTGCGCCGCGTCAGGTCCTGCCACAGCGTCTCGAGCGTCTTGCCGTAGGCCTGGTCGCCGGTTTCGGCGTAATAGTCGGTGGCTCCGCTGGAGGCGTACATCGCGCGCACGGCGTGCCCCACCAGGCTGGTGCGCGAGGTGAACGGCAGGCCGCTGAACAGGTATGTCGTCTGGCTCGGCGTCAGGTGCAGCCTCGCGGTCTCGACGCCGCTCAACAGATAACCCGCCAGGTGAAGATACTTCGCTTCGCCGGTGGTGCGGTACAACTCCACCAGGGCCATTTCGAGTTCCGGATGCCCGGTCAACAGCGGGCGCTTGTCGGGTCCGAAATCGGCCGCCAGATACGAGGCGAACCGCTCGCCGATGTTCATCAGAGAAGTGCTGCCGGTCGAGCGGTAGTAGGCGATTCCGGCTTGTATCAGGTGGCCGAGGCAGTATAGCTCATGCGAGCGGTACATCTCCGTGAACCGCTTCGGCGCCATGTCCCCGCTCCAATACGTGTTCAAATAGCCGTTCGGCTCCTGCGCCGACGCGATCACCTGGGTCAGGCTGTCCAGCTTGCGGCGCAGCTCCGGATTGTCGCCCGACTGCAGCGACCATGCCGCGGCCTCCATCCATTTATAAAGATCGGAGTCGGTGTAGAGCGGCCCGTTGTGCGGCGCATTCTTGTGCGCCGCCACGTTTTGAAAGTTCTCCACAATGCCGTGAGCCTCCAGCAGCTCGAGCATCGTGGGAATGCTGCGCTCGACGTTGGCCGCGCGCCGGCCGTACCAGAATCCCTTGCCGATCTCGACGGCGTGAACCGGCACGGGATGCAGTACAACATGCGGGCTGCGATCAAGGTAGACAATCCCCTGATTGCTCCAGTCGCTGGCCGCCAGCGCCGCCGTAGCGCCGGCGAGAAAGACAAGCGCGAGTCGTTGTTGAGTCATGGGCCTGTTGTAGCGTATCTTCTCAAAAATCGCGACAAACAGCGGGCCCCGCGCCCCGGCTATTTCACCGAGCCGTGTTTCACCGGGTAGGGCGCGTCATACCCTTTCGCGTCCCACCACAGGATCCGGTCCAGAATCGCCGGCGGGTTGCGGTCCGGCCCGGACCAATCCATCGCCAGCGATCGCTTCGCCGCCCAAAGTGCCCGTCCGCGAAGCGCCTTCAGCGGCGGATTCATCTCGTCCAGCGCCACCTCCGGCGTCAGGAGTTGATAAGCCGCTCCGTCGGCCTGGGCCGTGAACATGCTGTTCATCGCCCGCGCCGCCGCCAGAAACCGCGTTCGCGGAGGAATGCCCAGGATGTCCTGAACCGTGCGCACCAGGCTGAGCTGAGTGTAGTGATTCGAGTCCACCACATGCCGGCGGATATGCGGGCCGATCGCCAGCGCCACCGTCCTGTGTCCGTCAACGTGGTCGATGCCGTCCTGGGGATCGTCCTCCACCACCAGGATCAGACTCGATGCCCAGTAGGGGCTCTTCGAAATCCCCTCCACCACACGTCCCAGCGCCAGATCGTCGTCGGCCACCATCGCTCTCGGCGTCGGGGAACCGGGTCTCGTGCCGTCGGTGTGGTCGTTGTTCAAGGTCATCACCACAAGCTGCGGCAGTTTCCCGTTTGCCTCGAACTGTTTCAACTCGCGCAGGAATTCGTTCGCCCGGAGCTGGTCCGGGACGTTCGTCGAGTCGTCCGGATAGTGTTCGTCGTAGTACGGCGCCATCGCAGGAACACCCGAGCGGCACCCGACAGCCGATTGCCAGGTGCCCTTCTTATACATCTCGTAGTATTCGTTCCAGGTCAGATCCTCGGCCTCGTCGATGTCCACCATGCTCTGTTTGGACGCATCCCATCGGGCGGGCACGCAGAACTCGCCGTAGACGCGGAAACTAACCGGTTTCGGAGCGAACTGCCAGAAGAAGCCCTCCGGCGAAACGGTCAGAGAGTCGGCCATGTTCCAGGCGTATCCGCGGGGCGAGGCCGCGAAGGCGCGCTCGGTATAATCGCTGACGAAGCCCATCATCAGCCACTGATGGCCGTCGAAGCTCTTGATGCCGCTGGTGTAGAAATTGTCGAGCAGCACGTAGTTCTCCGCCAGCGCATGATGGTTCGGCGTGACATTGCGGCCGTACATCACCAGCCCCGGATCGCCGTTGCCCTGGCTCATGTCGCCGAAAACCTGATCGTAGGTGCGGTTTTCCTTGACGATGAAAATCACGTGCTCGATGCCCAGCGACGCCAGATTGGCGATCCCTCCGGAGGCGTCATAGCGCGGCTCGTTCGCCGCCTCCACTTCCCTGGTTCCGGCCGCCAGTTGCTCTGCCGAAGGCGCCGGAATGCGCTGCAATGATCCTTCGTAGGCGCGGCTGTTGTAATTGCCTTGCGGCCGGAGCGTGTTGCCGTTGCCCTTGATGTTGAGAATCCGCAGTCCTCCGGCGCCGTCCACCGCCAGCGCCGTCGGAAAGAAGCCCGCCGGAATCCAACCGGCCACGCTCCAGCGGCCCTCGCGTTCTTCGAGCACCGCCACCGCGTTGTTGCCGCCGCAGGCCACGTACAGCCGCTTGCCGTCCGGAGAAAACGCCGCCGCATCCGGCTGGCTGCCGATCGGCGTCTTGGGCCATGCCGGCACCTCCACGTCGGTGCGCTTCAGCGTCCGGGTGTCCACGAGCGACACGGTGTCGGAGTGGCTGTTGGTCACCGCCGCAGTTTCGAAGTTCGGGCTCATGGCGATGTTCGACGGCGCGAGGCCGGTCTCCACGTCTCTCACGTGTCCGGTCTCGGCGTCGATGATGCTCACCGTACCGCTGACGGAGGTGCCGGTCACCGGATCGGTGACGATGTCGGAGCCTGAGCTCGGCGCAACCGTGTCACCCGGCCTTGGCCGCCGGCCGCCGCGGTTGGCCACGTACACCCGCCCGCTGTGCGCGTCGTAGGCGACGCCCGCAGGCGCCATGCCCACTGGGATCCGCTCGACGATCAGCTTCTTCCGCGCGTCGATCACCGCCACCGCGTTTTCGCGGCTCAGCGCCACGTAGGCCAGATTTCCGTCCGGCGAAAAGGCGATGCCGCAGGGCACCGGATGCGCGCTCAGTGCGATACGAATCGCCGACTCGGGCGTTCCCGTCTCTGAAAGCGTTTCGATGAACAACGCGTCCGGGGGGCCCGTCTCGCTGACCCACAGCTCGCGGCTGCCCGGGCGGAAAGCGATTCCCGAGTAAGAGGTCGGATGAGTGGCGATCCGGCCCAGCAGAGCGCCCGACAGGCCGTCGAACAGCTCCACTTCGCTGCGGTTCAGAACCGCAAGTTCGCGCCGGTTCGCATCGAAGGCCATGTCCACCGGACGCCCGGCAATCAGCGTCTGCTCGCCCCATGGCCGTAGAAGCTGGCTCGTTGGCAGCAGATAGAATCCGCCCGGCTGCCGCCCGCCTTGCGCCTTCGTGGGGAGCGTCGGGAACAGTCCCGCCTGTTCGGCCGCCCATGCCGCCAGCGCCAGGGTGGCGATGAGAAGGAGACGTCGCATCGCAACCAGTCTGACCGCTGGCGCGCCGCCGGTCAACCGGCACCGGTTACATCCGCATGACGCGCCGCGGTGCTACTTCAACTCGGCCACGGTCGCGCCGGTGCCACCTTCGGCCGGCGAGGCCGGGTAGAACTTTTCCACGTGCGGATTCGACTGGAGCAGCTCGGCGATCGCCCGCTTGAGAATTCCCATTCCGTGTCCGTGCACGATGCGTACCCGGTCCACCGACGCCATGGAAGCGCTGTCCAGAAACTTGTCCACCTGCGCCACGGCTTCCTCTGCTTTCTGTCCAATTACGTTGATCTCCCGGTAGGACACGTCCCAGCTTGGCCCGGCCGGCCGGAACGACACGTTGGCCGGCAGCGAGGCCGGCGCGGCTCCCGCGCCCAGCACTTCCTCTATGTCGCCCGCCTCCACCTGCATCTTCATCAGCCCCGCCTGCACTTCTAGACGCCCGTTGCCGAGAAGCCTCCGCACTGTCGCCGGCTCGCGCACGCCGCGGAGCCGGACCCTCGCGCCTTCTTCGATGCGCGCCGGCGCCTCCCGCACTTCCGGCCCCGCCGCCTGTTGGAGCAGTTCTTGAAACTCCCGCTTCACACGCGCGGCCTTGCGCTCGGCCTGTGCGGCCGCCTTTCGCTGTTCGGCCAGGCGGGCGATGTCGTCGATCGTCTCCCGCGCCTGCCGATCGAATGCGGCGATGGCCGCCGCGCCGCGCTCCTCCATCTCGCGCAGCTTCGTCCGCTCGCGCTTCCGGGCCTCTTCGGCCAGAGCCTTTTCGCGGGCTTCCCACTCCTGTTTTTCCCGCGCCAGCTCGTCCTCCCTCGCCCGGTAGGATTCCGCGCGCCGGTGCAGCTCGTCGAGAAGCCGCGCAATGTCCCGCTCCTGCGACGACATCGTCTGCCGCGCCCGGTCGATTAACTCCGCCGGCAGTCCCAGCCGGCTCGCAATCGCCAGGCCGGCCGACTTGCCCGGCGCCCCGAGGCGTAAAACATAAGTGGGCGCCAGCGTTTCATCGTCGAAGCCCATCGAGCCGTTCACCACGCCCGGCGTGTTGGTTCCGTACACCTTCAGCGCCAGCAGGTGCGTCGAAGCCAGCGTGAAGGCGCCCATTCGCCGGAATGTGTCGAGAATCGCCACGCCCAGCGCGCCGCCCTCCTCCGGGTCCGTCGCCCGCCCCAGCTCGTCGAGCAGTACCAGGCTCTCCGGTCCCGCCGCCTCGAGCATGGAGCGCACCCCGGCCATGTGGGCCGAAAACGAGCTCAGGCTCTCGGCGATCGACTGATGGTCGCCCACGTCGGCCAGGATGCGGTCGAACCAGGGAAATTCGGCCGCCGCCGCCGGAACCGGCAGGCCGCTCCGCGCCATCATCGCCAGCAGTCCCACGGTCTTCAGGGCCACGGTTTTGCCGCCCGTGTTCGGCCCGCTGATCAACAGCGTGCGCCGCGCTTCGCTCAGCTCGAGCGACACGGGAACCACGGCCCCGCCGCGCGCCCGCAGCACATCCTCGAGCAGCGGATGCCGTGCCCGGTCCAATGCGAGCCGCCGGCCGGTGACCGGGCTCAAGGCCGGAATCGAGCAGTCGAATTCGATTCCGAAGTCGGCCGCCGCGAACAGAAATTCGAGCCGCCCCAGCGCCCCGAGACTCGCGGCAATGGAGCCGGCCTCGGGCCGCAGGCGCGCTGTGAACTCGCGCAGAATCCGATGCTGCTCGCGCGCTTCCTCCTCGCGCAGACGCACCATCTCGTTGTTCAGCCCGATGGTCTCCAGCGGCTCGACAAATAATGTCTGCCCGCTTCCGCTGGCGCCGTGAATGACTCCCTCCGCCTTGCGCTGCTGGCCCGCCACCACGGGCACCACGAAGCGGTCCCCGCGGATCGTCACCAGGTCCTCGCGCAGCGTTCCGTCGCCGCGATGCAGCCGTAAAAACTGTTCGAGCGCCGATTGGATGGTCTTTTGCTGCCGCTCGATGTCCCTCCTCAGCCGCCCCAGCAGCACGCTCGCGTCGTCGGCGAGCGATCCGTCCGGCAGCAGCTTCGAGCCGATGTCCCGCGCCAGGGGCCGCAGATCGGCCAGCGCACCTCCGATTCCCCATAACCGCGGAAACCGCGCCGCCGCCGCGCTCAGAATGCCCCGCGCCTCCGCCGACAGATCGAGCAACTGCAACAGGTCGCGAAGCTGCTTGCCGTCGAGCACCGCCCCCTCGATGCGTACAATCGCCAGAATCCCGTCCGGCTCCGGCGGCGCCTCGAAGCGGATGCGCACCGCCGCGCCCTTCGCCGCCGCGTCCTTGCTGCCCACGCTTCCGGCCCAGGCCAACGCCTCCGCCATGTCCTCCAGCCGCTCTACTGCCTCAGTTCGGTTTGCCGCCGGCTCCAATTGCTCCAGCACCGCGCGCCCCAGCGCGCTCCGCACATATCGCCCCAGCAGCGCGCGCAGCTCCTCGAACTCGAGTACGCCCTCCGCGCTATACTCCATGGCCGGCCTCCGCCGCCGCGCGCGCGAACGCCCGCCGCACTACCGCCAGCGTCCCCTCGGTCACCGCCAGCGCGTCCAGTTCATCCTGCGCGATCCAGGCCGCCGAAGCGGCGTCGTCCGCCGCCGCCAGCGATCCGCCCGCCACCCGGCACAGGTAGTCAATCAGCACGTAATGGTACTCCGTGCCTCCCTCGCCGTCCGGAATGATCCGCTCGAAGACTTCGAACAACTCGTAGGGCTCCACCTCCAGGCCGGTCTCCTCGCGCACCTCGCGCCGCACGCCGTCCGCCAGCCGTTCGCCGGTCTCCAGAATGCCGCCCGGCAGCGACCAGAAGCCCTTCAGCGGCTCGCTGCCGCGCTGCACCAGCAGCACGCGCTCTCCCTCGAAGATCAGTGCTCCCACGCCCACGAAAGGCCGTTGCGGGTAGCGTCGCGACTCAGTGTTGGGAATCGGGGCTCCAGCCTTTCACCGGCACGCGGAGCCTGTAAATGTGGTCCCGCGCCGTGACGTACAGCGTCCGTAGGTCGTCGTCGCCGAACACGCAGTTCGACGGCGTATTTTCAAAACCGATGGCCGCAATCCGCTCGCCCAAGCGCGTATAAACGAACAGACTTCTCGCCGCCACGTAGAGGTTCCCCTCCTCGTCTGTCCGGATGCCGTTCGGAATCCCTTCGATGCCGGAAATCAGCACGCGCTCGTGGGACGCCGCGCCTTTCTTGTCCAGGTCGTACACACGCACGTTCCGCTCGTCGGAGTTGGTCACATACAGCAGCTTGCCGTCCGGTGAAACGGCGAGGCCGTTCGGCCGCCCCTGCGGCCGCGCCACCAGCTCCATCCGCCCCGAAGGCTCCAGATGATAGACGCCGTAAAAATCCAGCTCCCTGGCCTCCTGCTGGCTGCCGAAGGCCGGGTCGGTAAACCACGCCTGACCGTCGCGCCGGATCGCGATGTCGTTCGGCCCGTTCAGCCGCTTTCCTTCCCAGCGCTCGGCCAGCACTTCCAGATTGCCGTGCCGGTCCGTCCGCACCACGCGCCGGCCGCGCGCTTCGCAAGTGTACAGCCGGCCCTGCGCATCCACCGCGCTCCCCATCGGGCCGCCCGCGTCGGCCCGCAGCGGGGCCACTTTCTCGCCGATTTTCACGTGATAAATCTCGTTGGCCGGCACGTCGCTGAACACCAGCTCCCCCGCCGCCAGCCACACCGGCCCGTCGCTGTAGGTCAGGCCCGAGGCGAACGTCTCCACCACGATCTTCGAAAAATCCTGCGCGCCCGCCGAAATCGCCAGGAGCACCGCCGCGGCGAGAAATCTCACTCCCCTATTCTAGAGAACCGCCGCCGGCGACGCCCGTCTCCTGTTGTACCTTGGGACATGCCCGTGGCGATTCTTCTGCTGTTCGTCCCGGCGCTTGCGCTCGATGCCGGCGCCGATTACCAGTCCGAAGTCGAACATTGGCGCGCCCAGCGCGAAGCCGATCTGAAAGGCCCCGATGGCTGGCTCGCCCTTGCCGGTTTGTTCTGGCTCAAGGAGGGCGCCAATACCGTCGGCGCCGGTCCGGAAAACGACATCGCCCTCCCGCCGAACTCCACTCCGGTCCACGCCGGCGTGCTCCAATTTCACGCCGGCAAGACCGAGTTCCACGCCGCCCCTGGTCTGGACGCCTCCATCAACGGCGGCTCCCGCCGCGACGGCCTGCTCCGGTCCGACTCCGCCCAGCCCGACCTGCTCCGCATCGGCCGCCTCACTCTTCTCGTCATCCACCGCGGCAGCCGCTACGGCATCCGCCTGCGCGACCAGGAAAGCGATGCCCGGCTCCATTTCTCCGGCCTGCGCTGGTATCCGGTGCGCGAAAGCTACCGCGTCACCGCCGATTTTCATCCTTACTCGCCGCCGAAAATTCTGCTCGTGCCCAATGTCCTTGGCGACACCAGCCGCGATCCCAGTCCCGGCTACGCCGAGTTCGTCCTTCTGGGCCAGCGCCTGCGCCTCGAGCCGACGGTCGAAGAGGGCCGCCTCTTTTTCGTCTTTCGCGACCGCACCGCCGGCCGCACCACTTACGGCGCCGGCCGCTTCCTGAAATCCGACATGCCCTCCGGCGGCAAAGTGACGCTCGATTTCAATGAGGCCTACAATCCGCCCTGCGCCTTTACGCCTTATGCCACCTGCCCTCTGCCCACGCCGGACAATCGTCTTCCCATCGCCATCGAAGCCGGCGAGCTCAACTACGGCAATCACTGACCCGGCATGAGAATCGGAATCGACGCCGGCGGCACCTTCACCGATTTCGTTGTTCTCCACGACGACGGCCGCATCGAGACATTCAAGCTGCGCTCCAACCCCGGCGCGCCCGCCGAGGTGATCCTCGCCGGTCTCCACCGCGCCTGCCCCGAGGCTCGCGCCGATGTCGTCCACGGCTCCACTGTCGCCACCAATGCGCTGCTGGAGCGCAAAGGCGCCCGAACCGCGTTCGTCACCACGGCCGGCTTCGAGGATCTCCTGTTCATCGGGCGCCAGAACCGCCCCGAGCTCTACAATCTCACCCCCGGCCCGCGCCGCACGCTCGCCGATCCCTCGTTGTGCTTCGGCGTCGATGAGCGCTCGTATTTCAACGGCGCCGTCGCCCGCAAACCCTCGCCCGCCGTGCTGGCCGCACTCCGCGCCGCTCTCGAACGCGAAGGTGTCGAATCCGTCGCCGTCTGTTTTCTCCACTCCTACCGCGCCGCCGGAAATGAGCGTCTCGCCGCCGCCGCGCTC
Organism: Bryobacterales bacterium; assembly: GCA_027452065.1. Lineage (GTDB taxonomy): Bacteria > Acidobacteriota > Terriglobia > Bryobacterales > Bryobacteraceae > JAJYKC01. Next base: position 12,261 of record DAIDHC010000161.1, on the reverse strand, counting down.
GCCGGCCTCGGCTACGTCTCCGCATCCCATCTGGTCTGCCCCGAGTTTCGCGAGTACGAGCGGGCCTCCACCACCTGGATCAACGCTTACGTCGGCCCGCTGATGGAGGAATACCTGAGCCGTCTCGAGCAAGACTCGCGGCACCGCGTCTCCACCATGCAGTCCAACGGAGGCTCGCTGTCGGCTCGCGACGCCCGCCGCCACGCTGTGCGCACCATTCTCTCCGGGCCCGCCGGCGGCGTCGTCGGCGCCTCCGCCTCGGCCCGCTGGTCCGGCCATACGCGCATTCTCGGCTTTGACATGGGCGGCACTTCGACCGATGTCAGCCTCTGCGACGGAGCTCCGAAAGAGGCCGCCGAAGCCAGCATCGACGGCTTCCCGCTGCGCATCCCGATGCTCGACATTCACACCGTCGGCGCCGGCGGCGGCTCCATCGCCCGCCTCGACGAGGGCGGCCTGCTCCGCGTCGGCCCGGAAAGTGCCGGCTCCGATCCCGGCCCTGCCTGCTACGGCATCGGTGAGCTGCCCACCGTCACTGACGCCCACGTCGTGCTCGGGCGCATCGCCGCCGCTCAACTCGTTGCCGGCGAACTGTCGCTCGATCCGTCCCGCTCCGGCCGCGCTCTGGATCGTCTAGCCGCCCAACTCGGCCTCGACCGCGCCGCCGCCGCCGCCGGTGTCATTCGCGTCGCCAACGCCAACATGGAGCGCGCCATTCGCGTCGTCTCGGTCGAGCGCGGCCACGATCCCCGCCGCTTCGCGCTGGTTGCATTTGGAGGCTGTGGCGGCCTGCACGCCTGCGAAATCGCCGCCGAGCTCGGCGTCTCCGCGGTCCTCGTTCCCGCCGCCGCCGGCGTCCTCTCCGCTCTCGGCATGCTCCTGGCCGACCCCGTCCGTGACTTCGCCGCCGGCGCCCTTGCCCGTCCCGATCTCGAAGCTCTCTTCCAGCGCCTGGAAGCAAGCGCCCGCCGCGAAATGCCCAAGGCTCTGCTGTCGCGCTCCGCCGATATCCGGTACGCCGGCCAAAGCTACGAGCTCAACGTTCCCTGGCGCCCCCACGATCCCGCCGCCCCCTTCCACCGCGCCCACCGCCAAGTCTACGGCTACTGCGATCGCCAGCGGCCGGTCGAGGTGGTCACCCTCCGCGTCCGCGCCCGCGTTCGGCTCGCCGCCCGCCGCATTCCGCCCGCAATGGGGCAGGGAAGTCCCCAGCGCTCCCTCCGTTCCGTTTTCGTTGCCGGCCGCTGGCGCCGTATCCCGGTGCTCAACCGCGCCGCCGTCCCGTTGAAACCGACTGCCGGGCCCGCCCTGGTCGCCGATTACGGCGCCACCACGCTCATCCCGCCAGGCTGGCGCTTCCGCCGCGACGCCCGCGCCGCGCTGCTCATCGAGCGGGCTTGATCGCTCCGACGATTCGATCCACCTCTTCGCGTACGCTCGCGCCCACCGCTCCCCGGCTGCGCCCCGCCTCGATCACCCGAATCCGCTCCGGCTCCCGCCCCGCCAGATCCAGATAGCCCTCGCGCACTCTCCGGTGAAAGCCGATTTCCTGATCATCCAGCCGCGTTTCCGGGTTCGCCTCCTGCGCCGCGTTCCGCGCCCGCGCGCGCTCGAGACCCAGTTCCGCCGGGATGTCCAGCAGCAGCGTCAGGTCCGGCTTCATCCCCCCGCAGGCGACGCCGTCCACCGTCCGCACCGCCTCCGTCCCCAGCCCGCGCACCACTCCCTGGTAGACCCAGGTCGAATCCGTGAACCGGTCGCACAGCACGATGCGCCCTTCGGCCAGCGCCGGCGCGATCACCTGCTCGATGTGCTGCGCCCGCGCCGCGAACACCAGCAGCAGCTCGGCCATCGGCGCCAGCTCATGATTGGCGGCGTCCAGAAAAATTCGCCGGATCTGCTTTCCGATCGCCGTGCCCCCTGGCTCGGCCGTCTCCACCACTTCATGGCCCCGGCTCCGCAGATGCGCCGCCAGCAAAGCGATCTGCGTGCTCTTGCCCGCCCCTTCGCCGCCTTCGAAGGTGATGAACGCCCCCCGCCTAGTCGTAGACATAGTGGAGGACCTTCTTCAGGTCTTCCCAGGCTTCCTTCTTGGCTTCCTGGTTGTAGGGGCGGAGCAGATACGAAGGATGATAGGTCACCATCAGGGGAATTTCGCGCCACTTGTGCCATTTCCCCCGCAGCTTCGTCACACCGTCCTTGGTGTTCAACAGCGCCTTGGCCGCCGTCGAGCCGAGCGCGCAGATCGCTTTCGGCCGGATGGCCGCCAGTTGCCGCGCCAGGAACTGCCCGCAGATTTCCATCTCGTCCGGCAGCGGCGTCCGGTTCTCCGGCGGCCGGCACTTCACCACATTGCAAATGTAAACGTCCGGCCGCGAGATCGGGATCCCTTCCTTGCGCGCCGTGTTGTCGATCATCTGCGTCAGCAACTGCCCGGCGCGCCCGACGAACGGCAGCCCCTGCTCATCCTCGTCCGCGCCCGGCCCTTCGCCGACAAACACCAGCTTCGCCGCCTCGTTGCCGCTTCCGAACACCAGCTTGTGCCGCCCCTGGTGTAAACGGCAGCGCGTGCACTCGCCGATATCGGTGAGAATCGCGGGCAGTGTATCGCCGGCCGGTTCGAGCGGCGGCAGCGCCATCGGCAGCACCGCCGGCGCCGGTTGGGATTCCGGAATCGCCCCCGGCTTCGCAGCCGCCTCCGGCTTGGGCGCCCTCTTCACCGCTTCCGGCGGAGCCACCGCCGCCTCCCCATGGCCTGTTCCCGAGGCGACGTACAGCCCTCCCATGCCCAGGTCACGGTAAAACTCCAGCCTGCGGCGCAGCTCTTCCCGGTCCATGGCCTCACGCCTGCCGCGCCGCGTGCAGCGCCAGCCGCAGCTTCAGGGCGTGATCGAAAATGCGCTCCGCGATTTCCTTCTTCGGCGCGCGGTCGAGCGCCACCGCCTCCCCCGTCGCGCTCACCAGCACCACTTCGTTGTCGTCGGCTTCAAAGCCCGTCCCATCGTGGCCCACCAGATTCGCCACCACCATGTCGCATTTCTTGGACTTCAATTTCCGCCGCGCCTCCTCCAGCAGGTTCTCGGTTTCTGCGGCGAAGCCGATCAGCAGCCTGTCGCCCTTCTTCTGCCCCAGCTCGGCCAGAATGTCGACCGTCGGATCCAGCTCAAGCGACAGCCTCGTCGCCGTCTTCTTTAGCTTGTGCTGCGGCACGCTCGATAAATGATAATCGGCCACCGCCGCGGCCTTCAAGATGATCGTCGCCTCGGACAGGTGTTCGAGCACCGCGTCGTGCATCTCCTGCGCCGTCTCCACGCGGATCACTTCGGCCTCCCGCGGCGGCTCCAGGCGCACCGGCCCCGACACCAGCAGCACCCGCGCCCCGCGCCGCGCCGCCACTTCCGCCAGCGCGTACCCCATCCGCCCGCTCGAACGGTTCGAAATGTAGCGCACCGGGTCCAGCGGCTCCCGCGTCGGGCCGGCCGTGATCAGCACCACTTCCCCTTCCAGGTCCCGGCGCCCGGCGCCGGCCATCGCCTCCGCGGCGGCATCGGCAATCCGCTCCGGCTCGGCCAGCCGCCCCGGTCCCGTAGTCCCGCACGCCAGCAGGCCCTCTTCCGGCTCGATAATGCAATGCCCCCGCCGCCGCAGCGTCTCGAGGTTCGCCCGCACCGCCGCGTGCGTCCACATGTTGGAGTTCATCGCCGGCGCCAGCACCACAGGCCCGGTAAAGGCCAGGTACAGCGTCGAAAGAAAATCGTCCGCCAGCCCGTGCGCGAATTTCGCCAGCAGATCCGCGGTCGCCGGCGCCACCACCAGCAGGTCGTTGTCCTGCGCTACCCCGATGTGCTCCACCGCGCTCGACAGCGTCGCCTCCGCGCTCCCGGCGTCGAACAACCCGGTGATCACCTTCTCCCCCGTCAGCGCGGCAAACGTCAACGGCGTGACGAAGCGCGTGGCGGCCTCCGTCATCACCACCCGCACCCGCGCTCCCCGCTCCTGGAGCCGGCGCGCCAACTCCGCCGCCTTATACGCCGCGATTCCCCCGCCGACGCCCAGCACGGCTTTCATCGCGCGTTACTCGCTCGCTTCGTCCTGCGCTTTCAGTAAGTTGTGCACCGGGTCGTCGTACTGCACCAGGCCCCGGCGCACTTCCTCCATCGCCGCCACCGTCGGCTTCTTCGAGGTGGTCGGCAGGAACGATCGCGCCCCGCTCTGCAACTGCCGCGCCCGCTTGGCGGCCACGATGATGAACCGGTACGTGCTCGCGTCCGGATCGTCGGGAATCGAAAATGCCGCGTTGGTGCGAAATCTTTCAGCCATTGCTCTTATACCTCTTGCTTCTTTTCGAAAGTTGCCAGAATCGGCCGGATCCGCGCTTCGATCCTCGCCCGGCGAACCCGCTCCGCCCGCACAATCGACCGCAGCGTCTCCACCGATTCCTCGACATCGCTGTTTACCAGCACATAATCGTACTGGGAATAATTCCGGATTTCCTCGGCCGCGTCCCGCAGCCTCCGCTCGATCACGCTCTCGCTGTCCTCGGAACGCGCGCGCAGCCTCTTTTCCAGTTCGTCGCGCGACGGGGCCAGGATGAAAATGCTCACTGCCCGGCCGGCCGGAAGGTTCTCCCTTAATTGTCGCGCACCCTGAACGTCGATGTCGAGCACCAGGTCCTGGCCCGCCGCCGCCGCCCGCTCGAGCTCGCTTCGGTGCGTCCCGTAATAGTTGCCAAACACTTGAGCGTATTCGAGAAACTCGCCCCGCTCCACGCGCTGTTCAAACTCCTGCCGCCCGATGTAGTAATAATTCTCGCCCTCCCGCTCGGCCCCCCTCGGCGCCCGCGTCGTATAGGACACCGAAAACCGCAGCCCCGGCATCGTCTTCAACAGGCCGCCCACCAGCGTCGATTTCCCCGATCCCGAAGGCGCGGAAATGATGAACACGATGCTCATTCCAGGTTGAGGGCGTGCTCCCGGATTTTCTCGATGTCGGACTTCGCCGCCAGCGCCAGCTCCGTGATCTTCAGTCCCAGCTCGCCCGCTCCGCTCGTCTTCGACAGGATCGTGTTCGACTCCCGGTTCATCTCCTGCAGCAGAAAATCCAACCGCTTGCCCGTCTCTCCGCCTTCGGCCAGCAGCTCCTCCACCTGGCGCGCGTGAATCTTCAGCCGCTCAATCTCCTCGCCGATGTCGCCCCGGTCGGCCAGCACCGCCGCCTCCTGCGCCAGCCGCTGCGGGTCCAGGCTCACGCCGCGCAGCATCTCCCGCAGCCGTTCCCCGATCCGCGCCTGCAGCACCGGAATCGCCCGCGTCCGGATCTTCTCCATCTCCGCCGCGCGCTCCTGCACCTGCCGGTTGTGCTTGACGATCAACGCCGCGATCTCGGCTCCCTCGCGCTTCCGGAATTCGTCAAACGCCTCCAGCGCCTCTTCGAGCGCCTCCATGGCCGCCCGCTCGGCCGGCTCGTCCAGCCCACCCTGTTCGTCGCTGATCACCATGCCCGGCACGCTCAGCAGCGTTTGCGGGTTCAGCGCCGGCGCCTCCACCCCCATCTGCTCGCTGGCTTCCTTCAGCGCCTTGGCGTATGCCAGAAACATCTTCCGGTTCAGTCCCGCCGAACCGTTCACCGCCGCCCGCACCGCGGCCATCCTCACCTCGATGTGCCCGCGCCGGATCCGCGCCCGCAGCATCGCCCGCGTCCGCTCCTCCAGGCTCCCCATCTCCTCGCCCAGGTGGAAATGCAGATCCAGACCCCGGTGATTCACGCTCTTCAGCGTCACCGTCACCTCGGCCGAAGGGCAGCTTTTCTGCGCCCGCGCGTAGCCGGTCATGCTTCGGATTTCGGTCTTCTTCCCGGTGTCTTTCATCAGTTGGACGAATTGGCGATCGGATCTTCCACATACTGCAGCTCGTGCAGCCGCTGGTAGATCCCGCCCTGGTTGATCAGGTCTTCGTGCGTGCCCGTCTGCGAGATGCGCCCCCGGTCGAGCACCACGATCTTATCCGCCCGCCGGATCGTCGACAGGCGATGCGCAATCACAATCACCGTCCGCTTCTCCATCAGGTTCTGCAGAGCCTTCTGCACCAGCACCTCCGACTCGGTGTCCAGATGCGAAGTCGCCTCGTCCAGGATCAGGATCGGCGCGTTCTTCAACAGCGCCCGCGCGATGGCGATCCGCTGCCTCTGCCCCCCGCTCAGCTTCAATCCCCTTTCGCCGATCATGGTGTCGTAGCCCATCGGCATTTCCCGAATGAACTCCTCGGCCAGGGCGTTCCGCGCCGCCGCCCGCACTTCCTCGTCCGTCGCCTCGGCCCGCCCGTAGCGGATGTTGTTCGCCACCGTGTCGTTGAACAGAAACGTGTCCTGCGCCACGATGCCGATCTTGCTTCTCAGCGAGGCCAGCTCCAGGTCCCGCACGTCCCGGCCGTCAATCCGCACCGCCCCCGCCGTCGCGTCGTAGAACCGCGGCACCAGGTTCGCCAGCGTCGTCTTTCCCGCCCCGCTCGGTCCCACCAGCGCCACCACTTCGCCGGCCTTCACTTTCAGGTTGATCCCCTCCAGCCCAAACCCGGCCGGCGCCGCGGGATAGTGAAAGCTGACGTTTTCGATCTCGATGCCGTGCTGGAATCGCGCCAGCCGCTGCGCTCCGGTCTTCTCCCGGATTCCCTGCTTCCGGTCCAGGTACTCGAACACTTTCTGCGACGCGCCCAGGGCCTGCTCGAATATGTTGTGAATCCCGGTCAGCCGCTTCACAGGCTCGTACAGCATCAGCAGCGCGATGACAAAGCTGGTGAATTCGCCCGTCGTCATCTGGTTCGATTTGATCTGCAGCCGCGCGTACGTCAACAGCCCCACAATCGTCATCGCCCCGAAAAACTCGATCATCGGCGAGGCGATCGCCTGCTGCGCCACGTACTTCAGGCTGCTGTTCTTCAACCGCCGCGCCGCCACCCGGAACCGGTTCGACTCGAACTCCTCGGTCCCGAACGTCTTCACCACCTGCTGCCCGCTGATGGTCTCCTGCAGGATCTGGTTCAACTCCGCCGTGTCGTCCTGCGCCCTCCGGCTCGTCCTCCGGATCCGCTTGCCGATCCGCGCCGTCGGCACCAGCACGAACGGCAGCACCGTCAGGCTCACGATCGCCAGCTTCCAGTCCGTCTGGATCACCACCAGAAGCAGCGCCGCCAGCGTGAAGACCTGCCGGAACCAGTCGGCCAGCATGTGCGAGATTGCCACCTGAATCTTGTCGATATCGTTCAGAATCGACGACATCAGGTGCCCGGTCGAATTGGTCTCGAAAAAATGCGCGTCTTGCCGCAGCACGCCGTCGAATACTTTCTGCCGCAGATCGGTCACCGCCGAGAACCCGGCGTAGTTAATCAGAAAATTCCCCGCGTAATCGCACAGCCCCTTGAGCAGGTAGACTTCCAGGATCGCCGCCGCCACCATCGTCCAAACGTTGTGCAGAAATCCCGGCACCAGGCTCTGCAGGTAGATCGCCTTGTGGATCACCGGCGCCGTGAACAGCACTGTCGCCGTCTCCCGCGTCTCCGGCCGCAACACCCGGTCAAACACCGTCCTCACCAGCAGCACCACCATCGCCTGCCCCGCGCCCACCCCCGCCATCAGTACGCTCGAGCTCAGCAGCGCCGGCCAGTAGGGAAGCGCATACCGCAGCAGCCGCCGGACGTCCTTCATTCGCCGGCCTTCCCCGCCGCCGCCAGGCTTCGCGTCCGCAGCCCCCGCGCCGCCTCCCGCACTTCGTCCACCCCGATCTCCTCCATCGCGGCCGCCCGCAGCACCGTGCCCGGTGTCCGCCACGGATGCCATATCACCGGCTCCGACGGCCCGAACAGCACCACGCACGGCACTCCAAACGCCGCCGCCATGTGCGCCGGCCCGCTGTCGTTGCCTACAAACAGCGCCGCCCCGCTCATCAGCCGCTTCACTTCCTCCAACGGCGCTCCGGGCATCCGCTCGAAGCCGCCAAACTCGTCCAGATTCTCGCCCGGCCCGGCAATGAACACCGCCTTCAACCCCAGCTCATCCTCCAGGAATCGCCCGATCGCTGAAAACCTCGCGGCCGGCCACGTCTTCGCTTCCGCCGACGCCTTCGGGTGAATCACCGCGTAAGCCCCGTGCCTGCCGCTTCCTTGGGCATACAGCCGCGCCGCCGGAATGTCCCCGGCCGGCACTCCCAGCCAGAACATCGCCGCCGCCGCATGCTCGGCCGTGTGCACCGTTCTTGTCACCCCCAAAATTTCTTGTGCCGTCGGAATTCGTAAGTTATAGCACCATTGCATGCGGAAATGCGCGAACCCGGCCCGCAGCCCGGCGCCCGAGGCCAGCGCCAGCCGCGCGCTCCGCGGCCCGCCATGCAGATTCAGCGCCAGCTTCGGCCTGAACCGCGCCATCGGCATCAGGCCCGGCTCCAGGATTGTATCCACGTCCGGATTGCCGGCAAACACCGGAGCAAACGCTTTCTCCACCACGACGCCGACTTTCAGATCCGGCCTATATGCCTTCAGCAGCCGCAGCGACGGCGTCGCCAGCACACAATCGCCCAGCGAGCGCAGCCGGATCACCGCCACCCGCGCCCCTTGCGGAAGCCGCTCGAGCACATCGATGGGCATCGCCGCCTTCGCGCTTCCTCTATTCCTCGATCTTTGCCTCGTCTACCAGCATCACCGGTATGTCGTCCCTCACCGGATACACCCGCTTGCACGCCGGGCATTTCAGCCCCTTCTCGTCGGCGGTCAACTGCACCGGTTCCTTGCACACCGGGCACACGAGGATGTCCAGTAGGTCTTTGCTGATGGCCATGGTTTCGTCCTCAGTCTAGCAAACCGTACTCCTCTCCGGCCCTTGCTCTGCCCGGCGCCGCGCCGATCGCCGAACCCGGAGCCTCGCCTTGGTTCCCCTTCGATCCTATTGCAATCATGGGCCTTTCGCGTCCTGCCTTACGCCCGCCGGAAGCCCGGCCGGAAGCCGTTCCCGCAGCGCCGCCAGAACCGCTTCCTCCACCTCCGCTTCATCGCCGAAGCCTTCAAACCACAGCGCCTCCGGCTCTCTCCGGAACCACGTCATCTGCCGCTTGGCATACTGCCGGGTCGCCTTTTTGGCTTCCTCCAGCGCCTCGCCCGCGCTCATTCGCCCTTCGATTACCGCCAGCGCCTGCCGGTATCCCAGCGCCTCAAACGGCTTGCACTCCCGCCCGAATCCCCGCTCCCGGATCGCCCGCGTCTCCTCGATCAACCCGCCCGCGAACATCGCCTCCAGCCGCTGCGCCAGCCTCCGGTTCAGCTCTTCCCGCGGCGGCGCCAGCACGATCTGGATCGCCTCGTAGCCCCGCAGCCGGTCCCGCCCCGCCTGCCATTGCTCGCTCAGCGGCCGCCCTCCAGCCAGGCACACCTCCAGCGCCCGTATCGTTTTGTTGACGTCCCGCGCGTGAATCCTCTCCGCCGCCGCCGCGTCCAGCCTCCGCAGAATCCGGTGCAGCGACCCGCTCCGCCGCCGCTCCCGATCCTCCAGCCGCTCCCTCAGCCCCGCCCTCTTCTCCGGCGCCGGAAACAATCCCTCCACCAGAGCCCGCAAATAAAACCCCGTCCCACCCGCCACCACCGGCAGCCGCTCCCGCGCCCGGATCTCATCCAGCACCTTCCTCGCCCGCCGCGCATACTCGCCCGCCGTGAACGTCTCGTCCGGCTCGACAACATCGATCAGATGATGCGGCACCCCGTGCCGCTCCGCCTCGCTCAGCTTCGCCGCCCCCAGGTCGAAGTGGCGATACACCTGAATCGAATCGCAGTTCACCACCTCCCCGCCCAGCCGCAGCGCCACCCGCACCGCCAGCGCGCTCTTGCCGGACCCCGTCGGCCCCCCGATCACCACCAACGGATAATCGCCCCCGCTCAAATCCCCACTCCCCGCCCTCCCGCCTTCCACCCCATCATCTCCCCTCCTCATCAGCACCCGGTCCCGGCTGGCCGTCACCGTCCCTGCCGGGCGATTCATATTCCCGCCGCTCCACCCCGTACGCCGATTCGGCCGCCCGGCCCCACCCGGCGTCCGCGTGCCGTCCCCGTCCCTGCCGCGCAATTCCCGGCCCCGCCGCCCTACCGCGCACGAAATCGCCCCCGCGCCTGGCCCTCCCGGCCCCATCGCCATCCTTCAGGTCCTTCGCGCTCCGCCGGCCGAAACTGTCGCCGCAACCGCCGCGTCTCACATTTGATGGCGGCCGGTCGCGCCGCCGACCTCCTGAGGTGTGTCGCGGAGCGCCCGAAAAATGAAGCGTTATACTGAAGTTGTCCCATCGCCTTCCTCTGGCCTCACGCTCCGGAGGAAAGGAAAGAGAGTTTTTTCCATGAGATTGTCCCGGATGGCATGCGCCGCGTTCGCTCTGACGGCCCTCGCCGCTCACGCTCAGACGGCAAAGGTCGACAAGGGGTCCGCGTATTATCATTATGCGCTCGGCCATCTTTACTCCGAGCTGGCCGGCGCCTACGGCACCCATGGCGATTATTTTGACAAGGCCGTCGACAACTACTGGCAGGCCATGAAGGACGATCCCAACGCCGGCTTCATCGCCGAGGAGCTGTCGGATTTCCTCATCCAGTCCGGCCGCCTTCGCGACGGAGTCACCCAGGCCGAAGGCATCATCCAGAAGGACCCCAATAATCTCAACGCCCGCCGCGTTCTGGCCCGCGTCTACATGCGCCTGATCGGCGACCGCGAGCACAATCAGATCGATCAGTCCATGGTCGACAAGGCGCTGGACCAGTTCCAGAAAATCGTCGCGCAGAGCCCCAGCGACGTCGATTCCTGGATCAAAATCGGCCAATTGCAGAAAATCAGCAGCAATTCCACCGAGTCCATGAACGCTTTCCAGAAAGCGCTGGCTCTGGACCCGGACAATCGCGACGCCCTCACCGGCCTCGCCCTGCTTTACTCGGATCTCGGCGACAACGCCAAGGCCGCCGAACTCCTCAATAAGGTCGCGCAAAAGGATCCCAGCCCCCGCACTCTCGCCGCCCTCGCCGACACCTATGAGCGCATGAAGGAGTACGGCCTCGCCGCTCAGGCCCTGCGCCGCGCCCTCGACTCCAACCCCGAGTCCAGCCCCGACCTCAAGCGCGCCCTTGCCCAGGATCTGCTCCTGTCCGACAACTACGAAGAGGCTTTGAAGATCTACCAGGGCCTCGTCTCCGACGACCCCCGCGACGTCCAGTCCTACCTCCGCATCTCCCAGCTCTACCGCCAGAAGCGCGACTTCGTCAAAGCCCGCGAGGCCGCCGACAAGGCCAACGAAATCGATCCTTCCAATCTCGAGGTCCGCTATAACAACGTCAACCTCCTCGAGGCCGAAGGCAAGCTCTCTCAGGCCATCGGCACCCTCAAGGAGATCCTCACCAACACCGCCAAGAAGGATTATTCCCCCTCCGAGCGCTCCAACCGCGCCGTCCTGCTCGATCACCTCGGCTTCCTCTACCGGTCCGACGAGCAGTTCGACAGCGCCGCCGATACCTTCCGCCAGATCGCCCAGCTCGATCCCGATTCCGCTCCCCGCGCCGAAGCCGAGATCATCGACACCTACCGCGCCGGCAAGAACTACAATCGTGCCCTCCAGGAAGCCGACGACGCCGTCAAAAAATTCCCCGGCAACCCGATGATCGAGGAGATGCGCGCCTCCGTCCTCGGCGACCTCGGCCGCACCGATGAAGCCGCCGCCACCATGAAGAAGCTTCTCGCCGCCAAGCCCGACTCGGCCACCTACGTCAGCCTCGCCCAGCTCTACGACAAAGGCCGCCGCTTCACCGACGAGGCCAAGGCTCTCGACGACGCCGAGAAAACCGCCCGCTCCCGCGAGGACCGCATCAACGTCCATTTCATGCGCGGCGCGATGCTCGAAAAAATGAAAAAGTTCGACGAGTCTGAAGCCGAGTTCCGCAAAGTCCTCGATCTGGACCCGGACAACGCCAGCGCCCTGAACTACATCGGCTACATGCTCGCCGACCGCGACATCCGTCTCCCCGAAGCCCACGACCTCATCACCCGCGCCCTGGAACGCGACCCCAACAACGGCGCCTACCTCGACAGCCTCGGCTGGGTCGAGTTCCGCATGAACAAGCTCTCCGACGCCGAAAACAGCCTCCGCCGCGCCCTCGAGCACATGTCCACCGACCCCACGGTTCACGAGCATCTCGGCGACGTCTACTTCCACCAGGGCAAGATCCGCGAAGCCATCGCCCAGTGGCAGAACTC